>CANGPX010000061.1 GCA_947456095.1 Acidimicrobiaceae bacterium | reverse complement strand
GAGGGTCGTTGTCAACCTTCGCGTTGTCGCCCATCTGTTCGGCAATCTTGTCCAGAATCTTCTTTCCCAGTTCTGAGTGATAGACCTCGCGACCTCGGAACATGATCGTGATCTTGACCTTGTGGCCTTCATCTAAGAACTTCGCCACTTGGCGAGTCTTCGTATCAAAGTCACCAGGACCAATCTTTGGCCGGTACTTCATTTCTTTAATACCGACTTGGGTGGTCTTGCGGCGAGATTCCTTCGCTCGTTGAGCCTCGTCGAACTTGAACTTGCCGTAGTCCATGATGCGACACACAGGAGGGTTCGCCGTTGGAGCGACCTCTACGAGGTCGAGGTCAAAGCCTCGGGCGATCTGGAGCGCTTCGGGGAGCGGCTTGATGCCAAGTTGTCCTCCGTCTGGATCGACGAGTCGGACTTCTCTGGCGCGGATTCTGTCGTTGATGCGGTGCTCAACGGTGCTTGGCGTGGCGATCGGGCATCACTCCTGTTCATCGGGCACGGAGTCTTTCTCCGGGCCAGTCGTGGAGCGGGGACGACGAGGAAACCTCGCCGGACACCTAATCGACCCGTCGCACCTTCACTGCAAGGCGGTGGACGGGTGGAGGCGCCCGTGGGCGACCCCGCTTCTGTTCTCAATGAGCACCTAGGCTACACCCATGACGACCCCTGACCGACCATCAGATGCAGACTTCGGTGACCTGGACTTCTCCGACACCGATGACCTTGACCCTTCGCACATGGATGCCCAAGCATTAGAAGACCTTCGCAGTCAGCTAAAGGACGCAAATCCCGCTGTCGTGATTGCCAATCACTGCTACGGCTTGTTTGAGCTTGCTGCGGTCTACCTCTCGTCGGTTCCACCGAAACTCGAAGAAGCTCAACTTGCCATTGATGCGTTGGCTGCCATTGTTAATGGCCTTGGCGACCGCCTTGCTCCAGCGAGTACTGAGTTGGCTGACGGATTGGCTTCGCTTCGCCTCGCCTATGTGCAACTCCACGCAGCGACCACCAAACAGGACTAGCAATCGTGTCGAGCGACATTGACGACCGGTCGGGCCTCAACCTTGTCCCTCGACCTCGATTTGCTCGGCGACTGAAGGGCGAGGTCGAACTCCGCTCACCATTGACGATTTGCGGGCCGGATCATCCCATTCTCGACAGATTGGCCGAAGATCTTGCCGGCGCGCTCGGCGGTGCAGTTCATCGTTGCGCTGGCGAACAAGGTTGTGGTGCAGGCTTGTCCTTTTCCATCTCCCCTGCCGAGCCAGGTTCCTATGCACTCACCATTGACCAAGAGGTCACAGTGCTCGCGAGCGACAGTGATGGCTTGGCGTCGGCGGTTGCAACGCTTCGCCAGCTCGTTTCCGGTTCACTGTTTTCACGGTCGGAGAAGCACCACCAAGTCCTCTCACTTCCCCGGCTTCGCCTCGTTGATGCACCAACTTTTGCCTGGCGTGGTGCCCACCTTGACGTCGCTCGACACTTCTTCTCAACCAACGTGGTCTGTCGGTTTATGGATTTGCTGCACCTGCACAAACTGAACCACCTGCACCTTCACCTCAATGATGATCAGGGCTGGCGAGTCGAGGTGCAAGGTTGGCCCAAGTTGACCGAGGTGGGTGCTTGGAGGTCCTCAACATCGCAAGGGCGCATTGGTGAACTCCATGACAATGGCATTGCCCACGGTGGTTTCTACACCGCAAGTGACATTGCCCAACTTTGTAGCTACGCCGAAGGACTCGGTATCACGCTCGTTCCAGAAATCGACTTTCCCGGTCACGCATTGAGCGCCCTCGCTGCCTACCCAGAATTTGGCAACACTGGAGAGCGCTTCGCCGTCGGCACGCAGTGGGGCATTTCTTCCCATGTGCTCAACATGACCGCTGAAGCCATCGAATTTGCCACCTCAGTGACGAGTGAAGTAGCTGCCCTGTTCCCAGGAAGTCCAGTCCACATTGGCGGCGATGAGTGTCCCACATCTGAATGGAAGCACCACGAAGTCGCCCAAGCGCTCATGGATGAACATGGTTTTCGCGAACCACGTGCACTCCAAGGGCTCTATACGACGAAGCTCGCCCGGACCGTTGCCGCTCTTGGTCGAAAAGTTTTGGCGTGGGATGAGGTCTTAGATGCCGAGGTCGAACCCAACACCATCATTGTTGCTTGGCGGCACGTTCTCCTTGGAATTCGCGCTGCTCGAGCTGGCCACGATGTCGTCATGGCGCCCATGGAATTCACCTATCTCGACTGGGCCCAAAGCGAGGATTCCTCAGAACCCATCGCTATCCTCCCGCCACCTTTTGCTACCCCCTGGCAAAAGGTTTACGCCTTCGAGGTCATTCCAGCAGCGCTTGAAGAAGCACTCCATCACCGGATTCTCGGCGCGCAAGTTCAACTCTGGACCGAATACATCCCCACCCAAGACCACATGGATTACATGGCATTTCCGAGGCTGTCGGCCTTCGCTGAAGTTGTCTGGGGAACCCAAGGCCAACAACACGCTTTTGCCCGAAGACTCCATTGCCACCTTGAACGGCTGAGCCTTCTTCAGGTCAAGTTCAGACCAATTGACTAGCGTCATCTCAGCGTTCAGCGATGTCGCCTGCTTCAAGTCGTCCACCACTTGCGTGCACTGTCGTGAATGACACGTGGGCACCGACTGCGACGTCGCGTGTCCCATTCGCAAGTGCAGTGGCATGGAAGGGGAACTCTTTCCCTTCGCCGTCGATGATCCCAAGGCCTACAGACCGGTCAAAGCTCGCGACCGTCCCGAAAAGACGAGTCACGTCAGTGAATGATCTTTGCCAGTGGAATCTCAAGCAAATCGCTCGCACCAGCATCTTTGAGTGCTGGGATGAGCACGTTGATTTCCCTTTTTGCCACAACAGTTTCCAAGGCAAAGCCGGCACCACCAGACAATTCGGCGATTGTGGGGCTTCGCATTGAGGGAAGAAGGTCCAACACGCGTTGCAAGTGTTCTGCGCCAACGTTGAGTTTCACGAGGACCTTGGTGCGCGCTTCAAGCGTGCCGAGGAGCAAACTCTTCAGTTGTTCCATGGCGTGACGCTTCTCAGGGTCACTCGCGCTTGTTGGGTTTGCAATCAACTCCGTGTTGGAGATGAGCAAGGTGTGGATGACTTTCAAGCCAGCGGCACGCAGTGCACGCCCCGTTTCGGTGATCTCAACCACACAGTCGGCAATTTCTGGGACCTTGGCTTCAGTTGCGCCATAGGACAACAGCACCTCGGCATCAATGCCGGCCTCGCGCATGGTTCGGTCCGTCAACTTTGGATACTCAGTTGCCACCCGCAGTTTGCCAACGTGGCTTTTGAGTTCTTCGAGCGAATTAAACGGCGAGGTTTCCGGAACGGCCAGCACCACGTGAATCGGCCGACTCGTTGCCTTGGAATAGCCAAGAAGCGACAGCGAGGTCACCGTTGCTCCTTGCTCTTCAATCCAGTCGCGTCCCGTAATGCCGAGGTCGAACATGCCTTCAGCGACGTAGGTCGGAATCTCTTGTGGGCGTAGGATCCGAACTTCAGCAACTCGTGGGTCATCAATGGAAGCCCGGTAGTCAACATCACTCGAACGACGGACTTCTAAGTCCGCTTCCTTGAACAGTTCAAGCGTTGCTGCTTCGAGGGATCCCTTTGGGAGCACAATCTTGAGCATTGGTCCTCAGTCCATTGATGGGTGGCGCAACAGCGACACCATGGCAATTGCTGTTGTAGCGGCTTCAAAGCCTTTGTTGGTCTCACCAGGCTGGCAGCGCTCAAGCGCTTGTTCGACCGTGTTGACCGTGAGCACACCAAAGATCGTTGGCACCTTGGTAGCGAGTTGCACGTTCGTCAGGCCACGAGCGCATTCACCGGCGACGTAGTCGAAGTGAGGAGTATCTCCTCGAATGACTGCGCCAAGGCAAATCACTGCATCACGGCCACGAGCTGCGAACGTCTGGGCAACGAGGGGAAGTTCAAACGCCCCTGGCGCCCAGGCAACGGTGATGTCGCCCTTGGCCACGCCTGCCTGTTCGAGAGCTTCTAAGGCCCCTTCAAGCAGCCGATTGGTGATGCCACCGTTGAACTCGCCACAGGCAATGCCAATGCGAAGCCCAATTCCACGTTGTTCACCGTGAAGATTGGCTCCAATGCGAGCTGCGTGCGTTTCCCGACCGAGGGGACCAAAAACTGTCTCATCAGTTGACGTCATCGAGGCCCTCCAAGAGGTGTCCCATCCGCTCGCGCTTCGTGCGCAGATAGGTGATGTTTTCCGATGTTGGGTTGGACTGCAACGACACTCGCTCGGTGATATCAAGACCGAATCCTTCGAGGCCGCCGTATTTGGCTGGGTTGTTGGTCATGAGGCGCATCGTCGTGACTCCGAGGTCAACAAGGATTTGTGCACCAATGCCGTATTCACGGCTGTCGACAGGAAGACCCTGCTCCAAGTTGGCATCAACCGTGTCGAGACCCTGTTCTTGCAACTCATAGGCACGAATCTTGTGGCCGAGCCCAATACCGCGACCTTCGTGGCCCCGCAGATAGACAAGGACGCCCTTGCCTTCGGTGCGAATGAGATCAAGGGCTGCGTTGAGCTGTGGTCCACAGTCGCAACGTCGCGAACCAAACACGTCACCAGTCAGGCACTCTGAGTGCACTCGCACGAGCAGGTCCTTGGCGCCGTCAATGTCGCCATAGACAAAAGCCAAGTGTTGTTCACCGTCAAGGACTGACTCATAGACATGCGCGGCATACTCTCCGCCATCAGTTGGAATGACTGCTTGGCTCACGTGGCGCACAAGCTTTTCGTGTTGACGGCGGTAACGAATGAGATCGGCAATGGAGATGATTGGCATGTTGTACTTGGTGGCAAACACCTTCAGCTCTTCCAAGCGAGCCATTTCCGACTTGTCTTCGGTCACGATTTCGCACAGCACGCCAGACGGGAACTTGCCAGCCATGCGACAAAGGTCAACAGTTGCTTCAGTGTGACCAGCGCGCTTCAGGACGCCGCCTTCACGGTAGCGAAGAGGAAAGATGTGGCCAGGACGATTGAGGTCCGTTGGGCGGGTAGCGGGATCAATCATCGCCCGAATGGTCGCTGCGCGGTCGGCGGCGGAAATTCCCGTCGTCGTACCATGGCGATAGTCAACGGTCACGGTAAAGGCCGTGCGCTGGGCTTCGGTGTTGGCCACCACCATGAGCGGCAGGTCCAGTTCATCGGCTCGGCTGTGCTCAATAGGGGTGCAAATCACTCCCGAAGTGTGAGCCAAGAAGAACGCAATCGACTCAGGCGTAGCCGATTCGGCCGCCATGACGAGGTCACCTTCGTTCTCACGGTCTTCATCATCAACAACCACACACATGCCACCCGCAGCAATTGCTGCAATGGCATCTTCAACCTTGGACAAGGTCATTTTCGTACTACCTCCACTCGAAGATCTTCACCAACACGCACGGCCGAGACGAACTTGCCTCGCCACAGCGAAGCAAGCGTTGGCGCACCGGGTCCTGCGAACAAGCTCCGACCATCGTCACCACCCATAATTGCAGGTGCGACGTAGACCACGTACCGATCGACGAGGTTTTGGTCGTGAAACGCGTGAGCAACTGCTGCTCCCCCTTCGACGAGGACCGAAAGCACGCCCTCGTCCCCAAGGTTTTGCAGCAACGATTCAAGAGAACCGGAAAAACTCTCTGCCGGCTCAATCTGCGAGCCCTTTGGGATTTCCCCAAGTACAATTCGCCGAGGCTGCGGGCCTTCAAAGCCCTCTAAGCGCACGGTCAGTTGGGGATCATCGGCGCGAACGGTGCCGGCGCCAACGATGATGGCTTGGGCTTCAGAGCGAAGCCGGTGAGCATCTTGCCGGGCTTCTGCAGAAGTAATCCACTTGGAGGTTCCATCAGGAGCGGCAGTTCGGCCGTCCAAGGTGGCAGCCAGTTTCAAGATGACCTCAGGCCGCCCCGTCAAGCGGTGGTGGAGATAACTCGACAGTTGCTGCGAGATTTCTTGGGCCGATATCCCTGTTTCGACTTCGAGACCGGCCTCGAGCAGGGCTGCCACGCCACCGCCGTGGACCTTGGAGTCCGGATCAGTAACGCCAATGACGACCCGAGAAACCCCAGACGAAATAATGCGTTCGGTACATGGTCCGGTGCGGCCCGTGTGACAACACGGCTCCAAGGTGACGTAAAGCGTCGCGCCTTGTGCCAAGTCTCCGGCGGCATCGAGCGCCACGATCTCACCATGGCGTCCGCCCGGTTGCTCCGTTGCCCCAACAAAGCGCTCGCCGCTCGTCGTGATGAGCACTGCCCCAACCCAAGGGTTTGGCGGCGTCAGAAGACGCACCTCTTCAGCAGCAGCAATAGCTAACTGCATGGCGTCGAGGTCGCTCAACAAAGTCATCGAAAAACTACGAGGCGGCGAGTTGTGCAAGCGTCGTGCTTGCCGCAGCGTGAATGGCTCGTGCCGCTTCAGCAGGCTCATCGTTGTTGAAGACCGCACTGCCAGCGACAAACACATTTGCACCAGCGGCGACACACTCGGCAACGGTCGTCGTGTCGACGCCACCGTCAACTTCGATGTCGAAACTGAGATCATTTGCATCTCGGAAATCTCTAGCCTGTCGAGCAATCTCAAGACCAGCTGGCAAGAACGATTGTCCACCAAAGCCTGGAAACACCGTCATACAGAGCAGCAGGTCAATTCGATCCAAGAAGGGCTTGACCATCTCGAAGGTTCCATCAGGGTTGACCGCAAGTCCAACCCGCAGACCAAGTGACCGCATCTGCTCGATCAAGGAGTCCGTTCCACCAATTTCGACATGCACGGTGCAGCCGTCAGCACCGGCGTTTTTGAACGCTTCTAAATGCTCGCCAGGATTCGTCATCATGAGGTGGCAATCGAGATAGAGGTCGGTCGTTTTGCGGAGCGACTTCACCACAGGTGGACCAATGGTGAGATTTGGCACGAAGTGCCCATCCATCACGTCGACATGGAGCCACTCAACCGCTGGCTCAACGAGGGTGATATCAGCTCCGAGCGTGGTGAAATTGGCCGACAGAATCGAGGGCGCAACCCGAAGGTTTGACGAGACTTGTGCGGAACCTTGCGTCACGACGTCCAGCCTAGAGGGCGGCGCCTCCGGCCACAGCGCCGAGTGGTCCGTCATTTCTTCGTCCACGCGACCAGGCTGCAGCCGCCATGGCTGGTTTTCCTTCCATCTGGACCACCCCCAACTCCAGAACACCATCGCCGGTGCCAAGGCGAACACCATCTAACCCACCTGGCGAAATGGTGCCCTCTGCGACGGTCGCTTCCAAGATGCGAAGCCGTCGATCACCGTCGAAGGTGTAGGCCCGCCCCAAGCGAATGACTCGCTCAAGCTCAACCGCCGGTGCTTGGAGTTGGAGCACGTACTCCTCGTTCTTCACCTTCTTGGCATAGGTCACCTCGCCAACTTGTGGCTCCGCGTCCCCGAGTGAACGGAGGCCCTGACTCAGCTTTTCTCGAAGCAACTCGCAACCAAGATCAACAAGCTCAGTGCGTAAGACTTCCAACGATTTCGTTCCCACTGGAACGGTGCGACTGGCATAGACCCCACCAGTATCGAGGCCGTCTTCAACCGCCATCAAACACACGCCAGTTTCAAGGTCGCCAGCCAAAATTGCTCGCTCAACCGGAGCCGCCCCTCGCCAGCGTGGAAGGAGCGAGAAGTGCAGATTCACCATGGGCAGCGCGGCGACGAGCCGAGGCGACAAGATTCGGCCATAGGCGACCACCACCCCGAGCTCAGCTCCAACTTCAGTTGCTGCTTCCGGGTCGCTCGTGACCGCAATCCCGAGTTCAAGGGCTCGCTCTTTCACCGGACTGGGACTGAGCGCACTCCCCCGGCCACGCTTCGCGTCGGGCTGTGAGACAACGAGAGCAATCTCGTGCCCTGCTTCAACTAAGGCTTCAAGTGGAGCAACAGCAAGCTCCGGGCTGCCGAAATAGATCAGAACGCTCAACGGGAAAAACCAAGGAGGCGACGCAGTCCGTCTGGGTCTGGTCCGTCAGCCTTGATCTGGCGCTTGAGCAAAATCTTCTTGGCCTTTTTGCGCTGGTCGTCATCGAGACGCTCAATGAGCAAAATGCCGTCCAAGTGATCCATTTCGTGTTGGAACACCCGTCCTTCGAATTCATCGGTCTCAATCGAGATTTCGTTGCCATCAAGGTCAAGGCCGACCAAGTGCACGGCGTTTGGCCGAGTGATCTCCCAGGAAAGTCCCGGAACCGACAGACAGCCTTCTTCGTAGGTCCACTCGCCATCAGACTCGACAATGCGGGGGTTGATGATGGCTTTTGGGCCATCTCCAGCGTCGTAGACAAACAGCCGCTTGGAAATCCCAATTTGATTGGCAGCAAGCCCTGACCCGGGTGCGTCATACATCGTGGCAATCATGCGTTCAATCAGGCTCGCCACCGTTCCGTCAATATCAGTGACCTCGGTCGTCACCTGCTTGAGTACGGGGTCGCCATATTGGCGGATGTTGAACATGGGCGAATTCTACCGTTTGAGCGTTAGAGATCTTCCGGATCGACAGCAATGATGACGCTGCGCCGATCCCTTGGCACCGAGCGCAGCGCATCACAGAGCACCTCTGTCGTTGCTCCAACTAAGAGCCCGCGATCGCCACCAAGGTCGACAAAGGCCACCTGCGACTTGGCCGCTACCGCTTCGCCGTAGCTCTCCAGGTCATTTCCCTTGAGGCGGGCATAGGCGGCAAAGGGAGGTTGTGAGAGACGCTTTCTGCGCTCACTCAACGCCGTCATGAGACCGCTCATCTCGCCAGCGCAAAGAGCTGCAATGACTTCATGGTCTGCTTGGCGGGTCTGGAGAAGCAGGGTTCCCCTGGCGTCAGTTCGAGAACCCACCAGGCGTCCGCTCCGCACGAGCATTTCAAGGGTTGCTTCTTCGCTTCGAAGCCTTGGGGAGAGGAGATACTGATCGAGATCAAGCACGGCCACGAGTGCGCTTCGTCGAACGCGGTGGAGCACGGCTTCAGTGCCAATGACGAGTTTGGCCGTAATGGGCTGGTCGCTCGTTGCTGCGGTGACTTCATCAACAGAAGTTTGAAACAGGGCTCGAAGCTCTTCAGCCAAACGGCTGACGCCAGGGCGCACAATCTTGAGCGCCATCCCACCACAACCACTGCACAGCATTGGTCGAAGTGCCCGACAACTGGTGCAGCGAAGCTTACCAAGATGTTCTTCCATTCCTCCGCCACAGAAGTGACACACCACAAGTGCTTCACAGGACTTGCAGGCCAACAACTTGGCTCGACCCGTTCGGTGGAAGAGGCACACCACGGTTCCTGGGTCATCAGATTTGGCCAGCGCTGCTTTTGCCGCATCGATGAATGGCTCAGTGAGGAGCCGGTGACGTTGATCAGTTTTGTGCAAATCAACCACTTCGACCGAGGGCCATGACAAGGGGCCTTGTGAACCAAGGGCCGCCTTCGGCGCCTTGGAAGCGGTCAGCACTGGGGTGGCAAGCGGGGTGATGAGCCAGCACGGTGCCACTTCACGATGGGCGCGTTCTTGCAGCAGGGTCACCGCACTCCACGTTGGAGACTGTTCTTCTTGAAGAGCACCTTCATGGGCATCTAAGACCACCACCGCAGCCAAGTGTTCAACCGGGGCAAACGCCACACTTCGAGCACCAACAATGACCGGCCAACCAGATCGTGCTTTCACCCATTGGTCAGGTCCTGGCCCAACGGCGGCGACGCCGCCACGCTGGAGTCGTGCGGCTAATCGCTGTGCATACGCAACAGTCGGCGTGGCGATGAGGACCGATCCCTGACGGTTTGCAGCAAGCACCTCACTCATGACTTCGCCAATGAGGGGAAAGGGATCCTCCGTTGCTCCAAGGACCACCACTTGGGAAGTGGTGGAGGACCACTCGGGCAACGACAGGCGCGCGTCTTCACCTTTCAGATTCGTGAGTTGTGGCGGGCTGAGAAGGCTCGGTGTATTGCGATCAGGCGATGCTGCTCGCAAGAACTTTGCCTTCGCTCCAGCAAAACGCCACGAGGCGAACTCCGCAAGCTCCAACACTTGAGGTGGTGGACCAAAGCCTTTGACCTTCTTGATCCGCTGCAAGGTTGCCGTGGTGCCGGTTCCGAACCCAAGCACCCAGCCATTGACACTTCGCCCATGCAGCGGCACGCGAACAATCGTGCCCGGAGCAAGGAGAGCCGAACTCCCCACCGGAGGCAGGTAGTCAAGCGGATGAACAATTGCCGGGACATCCACCAAGACCGACAACGCGGCCTCAGCGAGATGAACCTCAGAGTCCAAGCGCACTCTTCATGTCATCAACCCGAGGAGTCTGCTCCCAGGTGAAGTCTGAATCTGCACGGCCGAAGTGACCATAGGCCGCAGTCTTGCGGTAGATCGGACGACGAAGGTCAAGGTCGCGGTCAATGGCTGCTGGGCGAAGGTCAAACAACTCGCGAACAGCACGGGCAATGGCTGAAGGGTCAACTGACTCGGTGCCGAAAGTCTCAACGAGCAGCGAAACCGGTTGCGCCACCCCAATGGCGTAGGCAACTTGGACTTCGCACTTTTTCGCAGCTCCTGAGGCCACCACATGCTTTGCCACCCAGCGAGCAGCGTAAGCAGCAGAGCGGTCAACCTTTGAGGGGTCCTTGCCCGAGAATGCGCCACCGCCGTGACGGGCCATACCGCCGTAGGTGTCAACAATGATCTTGCGACCAGTGAGACCGGTGTCAGCATGTGGTCCACCGAGTTCGAAGATGCCGGTTGGGTTGACCAAAATCCGCAGATCCGAGGTGTCGAGGTCGCCAGGAAGCAGCGGGTTGATCACGTGCTCGGTCAAGTCAGGTAGCAAGGTGCCTTGAAGGTCAATGCCAGGAGCATGCTGGGTCGAAATCAGCACGGTCGTGATGGCAACAGGACGGCCATCTTCATAGACCACCGACACTTGCGTCTTTCCATCGGGGCGCAGATAGTCGAGCTGATTGGTTCGGCGAACCTGGGCAAGGCGCTGCGACAGGCGGTGTGCCAGCCAAATCGGCAGTGGCATGAGGTCTGGGGTTTCGTCGCAGGCGTAGCCGAACATCATTCCTTGGTCGCCAGCGCCTTGGGAGTTGAGTCGGTCTTCGCCAGCAGTTCCTTCACGAAGTTCCATGGCCTGGTCAACACCAGCGGCAATGTCAGGTGACTGGCGGTCGAGGGTCACCATGACCGCACACGTGCTGCCGTTGAAGCCCTTGCGGTCATCGTCGTAGCCAATGTCGTTCACCGTTTGGCGCACCAGTGCTGGCACGTCAATCACTGCCTTCGTCGTGATTTCTCCGGCCACGAGCACGAGTCCTGTAGTGAGCAAGGTCTCACACGCCACACGACTTGAGGGGTCTTGCGCAAGGAGCGCGTCCAAGATGGTGTCACTGACTTGGTCAGCCATCTTGTCGGGGTGACCCTCGGTAACGGACTCAGAGGTGAAGACAATCGCCTCAGACATGGTGGTTCCTCTCTTCAGAACTTCGAGCTAGCAGACCTGCAACCCTATCTAACACAGCGTGGGCCACGGTCGATTTCGCCGACAAGGGAACTTCATCAACTTCGCCGCCTGTGCCCAAAATCGTTACCGCGTTGGTTTCATGGTCAAAGCCAACTTCTGGCTGGGAAACATCATTGACCACCAAGAGATCGCAGCCCTTGCGGGCCAATTTTGCTGCTGCTCGGTTGGAGATGTCATGGGTCTCAGCAGCAAACCCAACAATGACTTGGCCTACTCGACGGTTCTCGACGAGTTCAGCCAAGATGTCAACGGTCTCTTCCAGCGCAATGGTTGGGATTCCGAGATCTTTCGTCAGTTTGGTTGCAGCTGAAGTGATGGGCCTGAAATCTGCCACCGCAGCCGCCATGATGACGACATCGGCAAAGCGGGCAGCGTGGCCAACGGCTTCTCTCATTTGTTGCGCACTGTCGACGTTCACCACGGTTGTCGCCGCACGAGCAACAGGGCTGAGTTCACGTCGAGCAGCGGTGACGAGCGTCACCTTTGCTCCCCGGGCAACAGCTGCTTCAACAAGGGCATAGCCCTGCTTGCCAGATGAGCGATTGGACAG
>CANGPX010000060.1 GCA_947456095.1 Acidimicrobiaceae bacterium | reverse complement strand
GAAACTGAGCGAAGGTTCGACCACGAGTTCAATGCGCGGATCTTCTCGGAGGAGTTCAACCGTGTGCTCGGCCACAAGTGGCGAGCCGGGAACGCCATAGGTGACGGGACCTTTCCCTGCTCGCTCGACGAGATCTTCAACAATTGCCGAGTAGACCTCGTCAAACGTCTCCGAGCGCTCATAGAGCACGTCATACGAATCGAGGTGGCCAAATGCCGCCGCCGCTGGGTGCACCTTGGTTCGAAGCACCGCATTGCCACTGCCAAGAGCAGCAATGGTTCGCGGCGACAAGTACGACTCGTCAGCTGGGCCAAGCCCAACAACGGTTACCCTCGGGCGCGTGTGCTCTGCCACCTAAGCCTTTGTCGGAGTTGGCGGAACGACCCGGTACTGCTTGTTGGCCGTGCTCCACGACCCGTAGAAACTGTTCACCGTCACCGTTGCGGTGGCAAGTCCTCCAGAAATGGCATTCGCCGCTGCTTGTTGAGCAATGCCACGGGCCAAGTTTTCAGCAAGTGGCGCAAGGTCTTGGTAGTTCGTGGCGTGGCTTCGGCCATCAACATGCAGCATGGCGTAAACGTCTTGCTGGGGAGAAAATGGCTGGGTCGTCTTGCCAACACCGAGACCACCGACATAGCTCTGCACCGCAGCGTACGAGACAGACGTTGGGTCAAAGCAGCCAATGCCGCCACCCTTGGCTGCCTCGGCGTTTCGGGAGAACTGCCGAGCAGCATCGGCAAAGGTGGCACCTTTGCTCATTGCTTGTTGGGCATGAACAATGTCTTGTCCTTGGCCGACAATGGCCGACAAGCAAATCGTGTCGAAGGCTTCTGGGTGAGCAGCAAAATAGGCCTTGCCGGCTTCTGCCGGGGAAGAAGCGTTCACTTCGCGAAGTACCGCTTCATGGGCGGCTTGAATCGCCACTTGCTCGGCCACGAACTTCTTTGGCATGTGGGCCAACACTTCAGCACCATTGGCTGGGCATGGTGCAGTGGAAGTTGACGTTGAGTTCGTGACGTCTGAAATCGATGCGGCCAAGTCTTTGGCCGCGGTTGCCGTGTCGGCGGCGGTAATGGTCAAGTGGTGCTCGGCCACATACTGCTGAGCAGCCAAGCCGCTGATGCGCTCACTCA
This sequence comes from Acidimicrobiaceae bacterium, assembly GCA_947456095.1. GTDB lineage: Bacteria > Actinomycetota > Acidimicrobiia > Acidimicrobiales > RAAP-2 > CAIQEU01. The sequence continues at coordinate 11,214 of CANGPX010000060.1, read as the reverse complement.
GCCAGTACGCGGCAAACGTGGTGTTGAAGGTGCCGGGTGTGGCGCCATCTGCGCCGAGCAATGTTGCCCCGCTGGCTTGGCTGGCAGCGGAAGTGACGTAGCAGGTGTAGCCATCATTGGCCGAAATTGCCGTCAGGTCTTCGTTGAGTGCCTTCGTTGAAATGGTTGTGCCGTTCACGGTTGCCGCATTTGACGGCTTCGCCGGGAACAAGGTCACCGTGGCGGTGACGACAATGGCGATGGCGAGGACGAGACCGAGGAGTTTCTTCACGGCACCGATGCTACCGAACGAACCGGGCTCCCCTACCGTCATGGAGCAACGGGGACCAGTTCTTGGAGGAGTTGGGTCAAGAACTGTGCGCAGGGTTCTTTTGGCGGAACCGGGATGAGTAACTGTCCGAGGTCTTCTTTGAACACTGCACCTTTTGACAGCCGACGAAGCCGCACACTCGCGCTTGGCGCCAAGGTCACCCCATGAAGTTTCGCCATCGCCGTTGAAGGGCCACCCACCTTGGCTGGGGTGACAATGCATTCGGTAATGCCAAGTCGGAGAAGTTCTGCCCTCAAGTGACCAACACTCAACAGGCCACGGGCCGACTCTGGCAGCGGTCCATAGCGGTCAATCCACTCGGCTTCGACGTCGTTCACCTCGTCATGGGTTGAAGCACTCGCTAGACGTCGATAGGCCTCCAAGCGCAGATCGTCGGCTTCAACGTAATTGGCCGGCAAACTCGCAGACCCGGGCACGTCGATCTTGACCTGTGCGGCGACGACAATCGGCTCGCCCTTTGCTGCTGCGACTGCTTCGGCAACGAGTTGGACGTAAAGGTCGTAGCCAACAGCTGCCACATCACCGGACTGTTTCGTGCCGAGGAGGTTTCCCGCACCTCGAATTTCCAAGTCCCGCATCGCAATCTTGAAACCGCTACCGAGTTCAGTGTGCTCACCAATCGTGCGAAGTCGCTCGTAGGCGGTTTCTGACAGCACCTTGTCAGCTGGGTGGAACAAAAACGCATACGCACGTTGGCCACCACGGCCAACTCGGCCACGGAGCTGGTGGAGTTGGCCTAGTCCAAGCAAGTCAGCCCGATCACAAATCAAGGTATTCACACTCGGCATATCAATGCCTGATTCAACAATCGTGGTGCACAACAACACGTCGGCCTTGCGCTCGAAGAAGTCTTGAACCACTTGCTCCAAGGTGCCTTCATCCATCTGGCCGTGAGCGACAGAGACACGTGCTTCTGGAACAAGCTTTCGCAACTTGCGGGCAACTTCATCAATATCAGCCACTCGGTTATGGACGAAGAACACCTGGCCTTCACGCAAGAGTTCTCGGCGAATTGCCTCACGCACAGCCATCTCGTCGTATTCACCAACGAAGGTCAAAATTGGCCGACGTTCAACCGGCGGGGTCGTGACCATTGACAGGTCACGGATACCGCTGAGGGCCATTTCCAAGGTGCGAGGAATCGGGCTTGCCGACAAGGTCAGCACGTCAACACCATTGGCCAATTGCTTAATGGTCTCTTTGTGGCTCACGCCAAAGCGCTGCTCTTCGTCAACGACAAGCAGTCCAAGGTTCTTGAAGGTGAGTGAGCTCGACAGCAACCGGTGTGTTCCAACGACCACATCAACAGAACCATCGGCGACTCCTGCGAGAACCTCGGTTGCTGCGGCGTCAGTCAAGAAGCGACTGAGCATTTCCACGCGAAGAGGAAAACCAGTAAAGCGGTCGGTAACGGTTTGAAAATGTTGGCTCGCAAGCAACGTGGTTGGCACCAAGATTGCCGCTTGCTTGCCGTCTTGGACAGCTTTGAACACTGCTCGAATGGCAATTTCCGTCTTGCCGAAGCCCACGTCAGCGCAGATCAAGCGATCCATGGGGCGCGGCGTTTCCATGTCAGCTTTCACGTCAGCAATCGCTCGCAACTGATCAGGGGTTTCGTGGTGGGGAAACAGGGCTTCCATCTCTTGTTGCCAGGGTGTGTCGGGACTAAAAGCGTGACCCTGTGCAACGAGGCGATTGCGATAGAGCTCGACGAGCTCAGCGGCGACTTCGGCAGCGGCTTGACGAGCTTTGGTGCGAGACCTGGTCCAATCAGCTCCACCCATCTTTGACAAACTCGGAGATTCACCACCTGAATACGCCGTGATGGCATCAATTTGCTCAACGGGCAGATAGATCTTGTCGTCGCCTTTGAATTCCAAGATGAGATAATCCCGAGTCGCCCCAGCCATGGTTCGAGTCGTGACCCCGCTGAAGCGAGCAATCCCATGCTGGCGATGCACCACGTAGCTGCCAATGGCCAAGTCATCAAAGAAGCCGTCAACGTTTTTTGGACGAGCTCGTGCGGTTTTGTGGGCGAGGCGTCTGCCGGTCAAGTCAGCTTCAGTGATGAGGGCAACACCGGCCTCTTCGGCAATGAACCCTTGGCCAACAGCGGCCAAAACCACTTCTAGCCCATGGCTCGCAGTTGCCACACTTCGCTCAAGGGGATCGAGGCCCTGGGCAATGAGGACATCACTGAGTCGACGAACACCAGCCGGTGTTGCCGCAGCAACGGTGACCGAGATCTTGGCCGCCAACAACTCAGTGACTTGATCGGCGAATTTCTCGTCATCGCCAAGGACGGGCAGGAGTTGGCGAACACTCACGACTGGCATGTTTGGCCCATCAGCCAAGGGCTGGAGTGAGAGCACCGGCGCTTGCGTTTTTGCCAACAGGCGCTCGAATGAGGCGTGGAGGTGCAGTGCTGCACTTTGTTCGGCAGCCAAGTCGCCCAAGTTCCACGTCTCGAGCAAGGTCGCAACCAGTGCTTCTTCTTCTTCATTTAACTCAATGGCTCGGTCACGAATCACTCGAGGTTCAATGAGCATGATTTGGGCAACGGGGTCAAACAGATCGCTCACGAGTTCTTGGTCGTCAACCAGCCACGGCAGCCAACCCTCCATGCCGTCAACGAGTTCGCCTGCTGCCACCTTTTCGAGCAGGGCTTGGCCGAGACCGGCCCGTGGCGACAGCGCCGCGGCGAGTTCTCGGACTCGCTCGGTGGTCAAGAACTCTCGACAAGGGAAACACCAAGCTTCGCTCACTGTTCGAACAGAGCGTTGATCGCTTGGGTCAAAAACAGAAATTCGCTCGACTTCATCACCAAACAGGTCAATGCGAACAGGCAGTTCAGCCGTTGACGGATAGACATCAATGATGCCGCCTCGAACAGAGAACTCCCCGCGCACTTCGGCACGGTGCTCTCGGCGATATCCAATGGCGACAAGGCAGCGGATGAGTTCTTCAGAATCGAGTTCATCGCCGAGTTGAATGACTTTTGGTTGCAGTGGCTCGGCGGGGCTCAAATGTTGCAGCGCAGCACGAATGGAAGCAACGACGATGAGTGGTTTCTTTGCCGGTTGGGCGAGTCGCCAACGAAGGGCTGCTCGCTTCCCCATGGTTTCAACGTCAGGACTGACCCGTTCAAGCGGCAAGGTGTCCCACGGCGGCAGCACAACAATGGGCTCAGTCGGCCCGGCAACGACATCGAAATTGTCGATTCGGTCAACGAAACTGACGAGGTCTTCAGCCAAGCGCTCAGCATCAAGGTGGGTTGGGGTAATCACGAAAAGTGGGAGTCTGGCGTCGCGTCGGGCCGCTCCAGCCAAGAACGCCGCTTGCGCACCACGACCAATGGCGAGCGACGTTCTTGTTGAGGTCAAGGCGTCGGTGGAATGTGGATCCTTGAGAATCGCATCAGCAACTGCACCTAAGACCGCCAGGCTTTTCGTTGGTTCGCTCACGACTGATTGAACGCGTTCATCGCTGGCGCGAGGCCCTCACCCACGAGCAGTTCCACCGCATTGGCTGCTGTGACGATCGCCTCGTCAAGTTCTTGGCGGGCAGCTTTTGACAGCTTGCTGAGCACGTGCGTTGCCCCTTGTTCTTTTGACGGTGGCTTGCCAATACCAATGCGAATGCGGCTGAAACTTTGATCGCCCAACACCGCCACGATGGATCTCAAGCCGTTGTGGCCAGCAAGGCCACCACCGTCTTTCACCCGAACAACGCCGGGGAGAAGATCAAGTTCGTCGTGGACAACTACGAGCTGTTTTGGAAGTGAAACTCCGGTCCGCTTCTCAAGTGGTCGAAGAGCTGCGCCAGATTCATTCATAAACGTCGTTGGAATGGCCAAAGCAACCCGCTTGCCGGCAATGGTCACCTCGGCCAACTGGGCACGTTGATGGCGCTCAACCTTGAGTGTTCCGCCATGGCGCTTCACTAAGAGGTGAATTGCATCAGCCCCAACGTTGTGCCGTGTGCCTTCATAGAGCGCGCCGGGATTCCCGAGACCCAAGACCAGCAGCGTCGATGGGGTGCCGACTCGCGCCGAGGAGCCGGGGAGCCGCACGGGACGAGTGGAGAGGCCTAAGCCTCAGCTGGTGCTTCGGCGTCAGCGACGCGTGAAGCGTGGCTGGCCACAACAACAATTTCGCCGTCGGCTGCTGCTTCAACGCCGTTAGGAAGTACGAGGTCAGCCACACGAATTGCCCCACCAACGGTGAGCGCCGAGACGTCAACGTCGATAAACGATGGAACGTTTTGTGGTTGGGCCTTGACGTTCAACGTGAACAGTTCTTGGTCGACACTTCCGCCGTTGCGGCGAACTTCAACAGCGTCACCAACGATGTTGATCGTCACGTCTGAGTTGATGAACTCGTCACGCTGGACAATCACGAAGTCAATGTGACTCACGGTGCCACGAACAGGGTGACGCTGAAGTTCACGAGCGATTGCAAGGTAGCTCTGGCCGTCAGCGTGGATTTCGAGCAGTTGGTGAAGACCGGCTTCGGTCGTCAAGGCGCTGCGCAGCTCCTTGGCCTCAACGGAAAGGGCAATGGGATCCATGCCGTGTCCGTAGAGCACGCCGGGGATGCGTCCGGCGGCGCGAAGGCGGCGTGAGTCGGAAGAACCGATCTTGCGGCCAAGCTGGGCGTTGAGGGTGATCTCGGGCATCTGCGTCTCCTGTCGGCGCTGCGTTCCACGGCGCGTCGGGCCTGTGGGCTTTGCAATCCTAGCCGGTTGTGGGTCGGGGCAAAACCCGAGGCCAACTCCCGCCTCTATGCGAGGTTTTCGCCGCCAAAGATCTCCGAAACGCTGGTCTCTTCAAAGACCGCACCAATGGTGTCGGCAATGAGTGATGAGATCGACAGCACTTCTAACTTGTCGAAACGACGAAGCGGGCTGATGGGCAAGGTGTCAGTGATGACGACCTTCGTGATGGCCGTTGAAGCACTCAGTCGCTCACACGCTGGGTCTGACAACACCCCATGGGTAGCAAGCGCCCAGACCTCAGAAGCTCCAGATTGCTGCAGCAACTCAGCAGCAGCACAAATCGTCCCCGCGGTGTCGATCATGTCGTCAATCAAGATGCAACGCTTGCCTTCAATGTCACCAACCACTTGGAGTGCTTGGACCTGATTGGCCGTGCCCTTTGGACGAGTCTTGTGGACAAGAGCCATGTCGACGCCCAAGTGATTGGCGTAGCGCTCGGCCACTTTGGCGCGACCAGCGTCTGGGGTCACAATGACGGCATGGTCACCCATGCGGTCACGCAGGTAGTCGAGCAGTACCGGTGCAGCCGTCACATGGTCGAAAGGGCAGTCAAAGAATCCTTGGATCTGGCCTGAGTGAAGGTCGACTGACATCACCCGATCAACGCCGGCAACTTGCAACATGTCAGCCAGGAGTTTTGCCGTGATGGGCTCTCGGCCGGTGGCCTTTCGATCTTGACGCCCGTAGCCGTAGTAGGGGATCACCGCAGTGATTCGCTTGGCTGAAGCGCGCTTTGCCGCATCGATCATGATCATCTGCTCCATGATCATTTCATTCACCGGATCGCTATGGGTTTGAATGATGAACACGTCGGCGCCACGGATCGAGTTGTCGTAGCGGCAGTGAATCTCGCCGTTGGCGAATTTGCGAATATTTGCCTCACTCGGCACGACACCTAAGTGGCCAGCAACAGCTTCGGCAAGGCCTTGATGTGCTCGTCCGGAAACGATCTGGAGGTGGCGAGTAGAAACGAGATCCATTTGCTTAACCTACCAAGGTGGCGAGATACCCGTCTGCGTGGCTAGAGACCGAGAACCCGGGCAGAAGCAACTTTGTCGCCAGGAGCCACTTCAGCCCCCGAGCACAACTCGACGTAAGGGCCAACTTCTGCCTGTGGGCCAATGATCGCAAGGGTCGCTGTCGTCGAGCGCACTGTCGCTCCTTCGCCAACAACGGTGTTCGTGAGCAACACATCAGGACCAAGTTCGCAGTCGCGACCAACAGTTGTTGCTCCGCGCAAGATGACACCCGGCATGATCACGACATCTGGGTCGAGTTCTACGTCGGCGTCGATGTAGGTGCCGTCTGGGTCCCACATCGTCACCCCACGTGCCATCCACTGGGCATTAATGCGCCGACGCATTGCCCGCTCAGCCACAGCCAATTGATTCCGGTCATTGACCCCTGAGACTTCTGTCGGGTCTTCCAACACCACTGAGGAAACGAGATGACCAGCGCTCGCGAGCACTTCGAGTACGTCAGTCAAGTAGTACTCGCCTTGCGCGTTCGTTGGTTGAAGACGCCGGAGCGCCGGAGCAATCAGGGTGCGCTTAAAGCAGTAGATCGAGGTGTTGACTTCGCGAATTGCTCGTTCTGCATCAGTTGCATCGCGCTCTTCCACAATGCGAGCAACTGATCCATCTTTTGCTCGAACAACGCGGCCATATCCGGTTGGTTGGTCGAGCATGGTCGTGAGCACGGTCGCTGCAGCCGCACTGTCGCGATGAGCAGCAAGAAGCGCTGCCAAGGTTTCTGTTTTGATGAGTGGAACATCACCGGGCATCACCAAAACGTCTGCCTCGTCGTCATCAAGTCCGGTGAGGCCAACTGCTGTTGCATCGCCGGTGCCGAGTTGCTCGCTTTGGGTGACGAAACTGAGCGGCACCCCTTCAGGGGCATGGTCAACCATCACCTTGGTCACCCAGTCGCCACGGTGTCCAACAACAACGACAACCGACGCAGGATGAACCCCAGCGACTGCATCAACAATGTGCTGCAGCATGGGTCGCCCACAGAGGTGGTGGAGCGGCTTTGGTCGAGTGGAGCGCATCCTTGAGCCCTCGCCCGCAGCGAGGACAATGGCAGCAATACGATCAAAAGACATGGCACTTCTTTAGCACCTGCGCCACGGCTAGCGTTGCGTTATGGCTCGAGTTCCTTACGACGAATTCTCAATGCTTCATGAAAACGCAGCAGAATTCTCGCTGCCATTTGACGAAGTGCCCGCCGTTGAACGAGTCACGCACGCCCTTGCTGATGGACGGGTGCTCTCTGGTCTCAAGTGGGGAACAACTCCCCCAGAGATGGTGCTCCTCCATGGCGGCGCACAAAATGCCCACACTTGGGACACCGTGTGTTTGGCCATGGGCCGATCCGTACTCGCACTCGACCTTCCTGGCCACGGACACTCAGACGGTGGTGGTGGCGACCCAGTCTCGAATGCAATTGACCTCGTGGGAGTAGTTGCGGCCCTTGCCCCAACGGCTTCCACCCTTGTTGGCATGTCACTTGGCGGCCTCACCTCCATTGCCCTCACCGCCCGTGAGCCAGAACGATTCTCTCGTCTTGCCCTCATTGACATCACCCCCGGAGTGAATCAAGCAAAAGCGGGTCACATCACCGCCTTTGTCAATGGCCCCGCCACCTTTGAGAGCTTCGAGGATCTCCTCGCTCGCACGATCGAGCACAATCCCACCCGCACAGAGTCCTCACTTCGTCGAGGCATCTTGCATAACGCCGTGCAACTTGAAGATGGAACCTGGCAGTGGCGCTATGCCCGACACCGTGACCCCATGGCGCCTCGACCACTTGATCACGGATCTCGATGGGACGACCTCCAAGGCTTGGAGATTCCGGTGCTCCTCGTCCGTGGCATGGCCAAAGGTTCTGTTGTTGATGATGAAGACGAAGCTCGCTTTTTGGCGGTGACCAAAGACGCGCAAGTCGTCAGAATTGACCAAGCAGGACACTCGGTGCAAGGCGACACTCCAATTGAATTGGCCGATTTGCTCGCGCAGTTCGCCGACTCATGAACGAACCTCGCCCAACCATGGCGAGGAAGATCGCGACGTTGTCGATGTTGTTCGTGTTGCTTTTGTTGTTCACCGCAGCATTTGTCTGGCAGTTCTCCCGAGCAGTCGGCGGGAACACCTTGAGTTGGGCTTATGTGGCTGAGTGGCCGGTTCTCAGCATCTATGCCTGCTACTTCGCCTATCAGGATCTGACTGGCAAACGGCGAGAAAAAAAGCCGTCGCACAAATCACGGGTACGCGAGGAACTGGCCGAAGAAGCGCTTACTCGCTACAACAAAGAGTTGGCGGCCCGCCATCAAGTGTCGACACCGCCGCTGGCGGGAGAGGATTCGAACCCCTGACATTCGGGACCAAAACCCGACGTTCTGCCACTGAACTACCCGCCATCGGCGTCGACACCCCCCAGCCTAGGACACCTGCGGGGTATTGCTGCTCACAAAGCGATGAATTCAATCCGATTGCCGAATGGATCGTGAGTGAAGGCACGCTCGATTCCTTCGAGTTCAGTGTCTCGAGTGAAGGTAAACCCTGAGGCGAGAAGGGATTTTTCCAGTTCGCCGAATCGTTCGACGACGAATGCCAGGTGGGCTTTTTTCGCCGGCACGAACTGCGGATCAACGCCCAAGTGAACCGTCACGGTACCGCTTTTCAGCCAACAGCCTCCCCGCACCTTCAGCGGCGCTGGCTTTTCAACTTCCTCGAAACCAAGAAGACCAACAAAAAAACTTCGAGCAAGCTCTTCACCACCTGCGGGAATCGCAAGTTGCACATGATCAAGGTGATGAACAAAGCCGGTCATCGTGCCAGTTTCCCATGTGTTTGGCCCTCAGTTTGAGCGAGGGTCCAATGCCGAGTAGGGTGACGTCCCTCATGGGTTCTCTGATTAAGAAGCGCCGTAAGCGCATGCGTAAGAAAAAGCACAAGAAGATGCTGAAGGCCACCAGGCACCAGCGTCGTCGGGCGGGTAAGTAGCAGCTGCTACTCCCCCTCGTTCCATCTTGGTGGAACGGTAACGACGTCGACTGCAGTGCAGGTAATGCCGTTGAGCACCAGTTGCTCATCAAGGTCGAATGACTTCTTGCTGCTTTCATAAAACAAGGTCGAACCACTGCCCGCGAGCGACGGGGCGGTGCCAGTGCGACGTTCCAGTTCATCCATCACGGAACTGAGTTGTGGGCTCACGAGGCGGGCTGCTGTGGCCAAATCATTGTGGTGCTGAGCGCTGCTCCTGGAGCTCCCAACTTCATCAAATGCTTGGTACACCGCAACGGTTGAGACCGAAAGTGCGGGCAAAATGAGCGTGAAGGCTCGGTGCTCAAAGGGCGCTTGGTCCACGATTTCGCCAATTCCGCTCACGAAGGCTCGACCACCGAGAACACAGAACGGCACGTCGCTGCCGAGTTGCGCTGCTCGTTGGAGGTCATCAAACTCCGCCCAGCGCAAGATGGCTGCTGCATCAGCCGATCCTCCACCAAGTCCCCCACCAACAGGGATGCGTTTGTCGATCTTGACGTTCGCCGTTCGGCCAACCATGAGAAGCGCTCGATCGCAAAGGTTTTCTCCAACGACCTCAAACGGCTCACCCGCGGCATTTGTTCCGGCCACGGTGCTCCCTGATCCGCCTTCTGAGATTTCCAACGAGTCGGCCAAGCTCACGGTCACCATTTCTGATTCGAGCAAGTGAAAGCCGTCATGGCGAATACCGACCATTGACAGCGACACGGTGAGCTTTGCCGGAGCAGTCAGTCTCACCGAAGTTGCCTCGCCAGACTGGCAAATTCATCCAAGGTCAATGATTCGGCCCGTCGTTGGCCGTCAATGGATGCCGCAGCAAAATCTTGTTCACTCAGTTGCCCACGAAGCGTTGATCGCAGCATCTTGCGACGCTGGCTGAAACCCTGCTTGATCAGGCCAAATAATTTGGCTGAGTTGAGGCCCTCGCACGACGGTGGCGGATCATGGCGCACCAGGCGAACGAGGACTGATTCAACCTTTGGTTTTGGTACGAACACTGCTGCGGGCACGCGACCAACCACCGCACCATGAGCGAAATAGGCAACTTTGGCTGAGACTGCGCCGTAGGCCTCGGAGGAAGCCTTTGCCACCAAGCGTTCACCGACCTCGCGTTGCACCATGATGACCAGGGAAGAAATCTCTGGCACCTCTTCCAAGATCCGCATGACGACGGGAACCGAAACGTTGTAGGGAAGATTGGCCACAAGCGCTGCTTGTCGTCCACCCAGAATTTCGGTGAAGTTAACCGTGAGGGCATCACCATGGACCACTCGAGCGCTCGTGCCTTCGAGGACTTCTTCAAGCGGGGCAATGAGGTGTCGATCAATTTCAACCGCCACGACATCTGCACCGGTCTCTGCCAAAGCAAGCGTGAGTGAACCAAGTCCGGGTCCAATTTCAATGGCCAAGTCGCCTGGGCCGATTTCGGCCAAACGAGCAATTTTTCTGACCGTGTTGGGATCGGCCACGAAGTTCTGACCAAGGGCTCGGCTCGGCGATAAACCTCGTTCATCTAAGAGGCGCAAGATGGTCGGTCGAGAGTGGGTCACCAGGTCAACTTGACTCGCATGACACCTTGCGAAAGTGGCGCCAAACTCGTGAACACCTTGTCGTTCAGATCAATCACTCGAACAGTGCTCTCAGCTTTGCGATCGCCAACCATGCACACAGAAGTCTTCCCCGTGCCGAGGTTGGTAATGGTGACTTTGGTTTTCATCGGGATTGCCTTGACTGAGGCACAGACAACTGCTGGGCCGAAGTAGATACCCTTGACTGGGGGTCGGTAGTAGGTCGCAAGCCCAATGAGGGTTCGTGGAGGCAGAACTGGTTGTTTCACCGTGGTTGTGGTGGTCGCCTTCACGGTGGTTGAAGTCGTTGACGAAGTGGTTGTGGTGGTCGCCTTCACTGTGGTTGTGGTGGTCGCCTTCACTGTGGTTGTCGTGGTCGCCTTCACTGTGGTTGTCGTGGTCGCCTTCGCCGTGGTTGTCGTGGTCGCCTTCACCGTGGTTGAAGTCGTTGAAGAAGGAGTAGCCATGGCCGTTGTCGTTGACAAGCCAGCAG
>CANGPX010000059.1 GCA_947456095.1 Acidimicrobiaceae bacterium | reverse complement strand
GTCATGGACAATGCGCTGTTTGCCCCTCCCTTTGTTGGCAGTCGAGTGGCGAAAGGCATTGCCATTGACGAGATTGCAACCTTTCTCAACGAAACCGCATTGTTTCGTAATCAGTGGGGTTTCCGCCCAGAGAACGACGAAGACGATCCTGCGTTTAAAGCCAGAGTCCGGGCGGTGCTTCGCGAGCAGTTGGCGTTGGCCAAACAAGAAGATCTCCTCATCCCCCAAGTTGCCTACGGTCACTTTGCCGCCAATTCCGAAGGCCAAGATCTCATCATCTGGAGTGACGACACCCGAAGAAGCGAACTGACGAGATTTACCTTTCCTCGTCAAGGAGTCGAGCCATACCTGTGCATCTCAGACTTCTTCCGACCAAGCGGTGAAGACCAGAATGATTATGCGTCGTTCATGGTCGTGACCATGGGATCGCGAATCTCTGAAAAAGCAGCAGAACTCTTCGCCGAGGACCGCTACCAGGAGTACTTGTTCTTGCATGGACTTGGCGTCGAGATGGCTGAGGCCTTGGCTGAGTACTGGCACCAGCGCATCCGCCAAGAACTTGGCTTTGCCGAAGAAGATGGCCCAACACTCACTGGACTCTTCCGCCAGCAATACCGTGGTGGTCGTTACTCGTGGGGGTATCCAGCCTGTCCAAACCTCAATGACAATGCAAAAGTTGTTGAGCTCTTAGAAGCTGGACGCATTGGCGTCGAGGTGTCAGAAGGCTTCCAACTGCACCCTGAGCAAACAACTGATGCCATCATCTGTCACCACCCGCAAGCCAAGTACTTCATTGCCTAGGACGACTCGAGCCACGTGAGGTTTGCTCGCTGAGGCAATGCGCTGTTGGCTGGTCTCGCTGAGCGGTGTTGTTATCGGCTCTTCTTGCGGGGAGCAAACAGTGCTCGACGATGGTCCGATACGGTCTTTCCACCAGCGGCAAGTCGCCGGCGTCGCTCGACCACCTCGTTGCGCCAGATGGGATGGTGATACCACTCATATGCAGTCGTACCTGAGCGTGGGACGACGACGACATGGCAGTCACCGAGTTCGCATTCAACGTCGTCACACACAAGGTGCGTGCAGCGAAGGTGATCATGAGGTCCCGGGAGGCATCCATGGCCGTCATGCCAGCGCTTGGTTGAGCGACCACCAAAGACGAGGTAGTGCAACTCTTGGCCGACCCTTCCTGCCAAACTTCGGCGGAGTGGGGGCTCAGGAACTTGCACCTAGGGGGCGACGAAGACTGTGGTCAAGGTGCCAATGCCCTCAATGGTGCTCGTCAAGACTTCGCCAGGCTTGAGATAGCGCGGTGGGTTGAGTGCCGTGCCGGCACCCGATGGCGTGCCGGTGAAGACCACGTCGCCACATTTGAGGGCCAAGTGCTTGGTCACGTCAACAAGCAGTGGAACCACGCCTCGAATCATCTTCGAGGTCCGGCTGTCTTGGACCACCTCACCGTCAATGGCACACGAGAGTTCAAGGTCATCGCGGTTTGGCAACGCATCGGGGGTCACGAGCCACGGCCCAAGTGGACCAAAGCCTGGGCAGGACTTGCCGAGCGAGAATTGGCGACCGGCAGCAAACTGCAACTCTCGGTCTGACAGGTCTTGGCCAACCGTGACCGCGGCGACTGCGTCCCAAGCTTCGTCAGCGGTCAGCTGATAAGCGTCGCGTCCCATCACGAGGACGAGCTCCACTTCCCAGTCAACCGTTGAGGTGGGTAAGACCACTTGGTCATTCGGACCAGCAAGACAGGTTGGGAACTTGGCAAACGTCACTGGTTCCGGGGCGAGCTCGATGTGCATTTCCGCGGCATGGTCGGCGTAGTTGACGCCAATGGCGAGTGACTGTTTTGGACTCGGCACGGGATTGGTGAGGTCAGCCGAAGCAAAGGGCTTGCCTTGTGGTTGTTCGTCCTCAATGAATTTCGCGATAGCTGAAATGTTGGCAATAGCTTCCATGGGGTCGCTGCTAAAGGTTCCGCCACTCGCGACTTCTAGGTCAATAGCAAGGTCGCCAACAAGGACATGGGCGCGGTGGTTGAGAGCACAAAGACGCATCAGTGAGATTCCTTCAGTGAAAGTGAAACCCTCAGGGTAGTTGGCGCAGCTACCCCACTCGCGGCACGTTTTGCGTGGTAGCTCGACCTCGTGAGCGGCGAGGACTCAATGTGTGAAAGCCCAAGACGTCGTCCCTGTTCGCCAATAAGGGCAAATTCTTCTGGCTCGTAGTACCGAGCCACCGGCAAGTGTGCCGAGGTGGGACGTAAATACTGTCCAACGGTGACAATCTTCACGCCAACTGCAGCCAAATCACTCAACGTCTCAATGACTTCATCCATGGTTTCGCCAAGGCCAACCATGAGGCCGGACTTCGTCACGAGACCCTGCTGTTCAGCCCTCGCTAAGACGGCCATGCTTCGGGCATAGCCAGCAGACGGGCGAACAGCACGTTGGAGACGGGCAACGGTTTCAATGTTGTGGTTGAGCACGTCGGGTCGCTCGGAAAAGATGAGGTCAAGTGATGGGCCATCACCTTTGCAATCAGAGATGAGGACTTCAACTTGAGTGTCTTTCGAGGTAGCTCGAATCGCGGCGATCGTGTTGGCAACCCCTGAGGCTCCACCATCGCTCAAGTCATCTCGAGCAACGCAGGTCACCACCGCATGCGCAAGGCCCAGTTCAGCCACAGCTTGGGCAACCCGCCTTGGCTCATCTGCGTCAAGTGCTTGAGGCTTCGCCGTTCCAATGAGGCAGAACCCGCAACGCCTCGTGCAATCAGCACCGTTCACCATGAAAGTCGCTGTTCCGTCAGACCAACATTCAGACAGATTGGGGCAACCCGCTTCTTCGCATACCGTGACTAAGCGATTGGATGAAACAGCAGATCGCGTGGTGGCAACAGCATCAGACAATCGCACCATCGAGCGAAGCCACTCCGGCTTGCGCTGCGAAATCGGCAGCGCTGTTGCATGATTAACGCCGGCTTGAGTCAAGCGCTTGAGCGAGACTGGTTGTGCACCTTCAATCCCTGATCCTCCCACCATCACCGCAACTGAGCGAATGGTGGCCTCTGGGCGTAAGCACTTGGCCACTTCATACCCAACGAGCTCAGCAATCTCCCGGGAGCTCGCGGTCACCCCAAGCGCCTTGAGTGAGGTGACCGGACGCTCGAGCCCGCAGGGAACAATTGCCCGAAACCGGTCAAGATCACAGTCAACATTGAGTGAAACCCCATGCATGGAGCGACGAATACCTTGGGCGTTGCGCACTGAGCGCACGCCAACGGCGCCAACTTTTCGTGGAGTGTCAGAATCCAAATTCACCCAGATGCCAGGGTGTCCTGCTAACCGACCAACTTCGCCAATTTGCTTGACGTCAGCAACCGCTCGAACGACAGTTGCAAGAGCATTTTCCAATGTGCACACATGCGCCTTGGCCGCTCCTGGGTCATCGCCGAGGTCAACAATTGGATAACACACCACCTGCCCGGGACCATGCCAAGTGACGTCGCCACCGCGGTCAGTTGGCACGACGGGGGTCTCGCCTGCAGCCACAATGTTGGCGAGGTCGCCGCTGCGGCCAATGGTGATGACGTCGAAGTGTTCGAGCACCAGAACATAGGGCGAGGTCGCGTGTTCAACAAGACCCCGTTGAAGATCAACAGCCTCGCTGTAGCCAACTTTGCCGAGGAACCGAATCTCAATCTGCTGCTCGCTATTTGACATGCATGCCCCGACCCGAAAGTGACAACAAGGTCTCCCCGTAGTGCTCGGTGAGCGACGGGTGAGGTTGCAAGAACCGAGCGATTTGCTCAACGTTCAACCCCAAGTTGACCGCCAACTCGCCGTGGCCGAGTTGCTCGGTTGCCCAAGGTCCAACGAGATGCACGCCAAGGATCTTGCCAGCAGAGCCATCTGGGTGTTGTTCGCAGATCACCTTCACGAGACCTTCGGTCTCGCCAATGATCTGCGCTCTGCTGTTTCCACCTAACGGTTCGCGTTTCGTCACAATCTGATGACCACGAGCCAGGGCTTGTTCTTCTGTCAGCCCAACAAAGGCGACCTCAGGCCGGCAATAAATCGCCCAAGGGACGCCATCGACCTCCATTGGTGGAAGCGGGTCACCAAGAGCATGGGCAACCGCTATCTGCGCTTCAGCAAAGCCAACATGAGCCAGCTGTGGGCTACCAGCGACAAGGTCTCCAACCGCATACACCCGAGGGAGGCTCGTTCGTTGCTGATCATCGGTCACCACAGCCCCAGATGCCGTTTGCTCGAGTTCGACGTTTTCTCCGAGCATGCCAGCAACAGGAACTCTCCCGACGGCGACCACCACCAGGTCGGCATCAATTGACGTTCCGTCAGAGAGCGAGATGGAGACACCGTCATCAAGAAGCGTTCGTGCCGTGACTTGCACGCCGGTCGTCACCACGATGCCACGCTTGGTAAAAGAGCGATGAATGACCTTGGCCACATCGGCATCACAACCAGCCAGAATCCGGTCCTCTCCTTCAACCAGGCTGACCGCAACACCGAGATCGCTCAACAGCGACGCAAACTCGCAACCAATCGCTCCAGCTCCCACCACAATGGCGCGCTGTGGCAGTGACGTCAGCTCCAAGAATCCATCGGAATCAACAATGCGGTGTTGATCAACGGGCACAGCGTCGAGCGCTCGAGGCTTGCTGCCTGTTGCCAGAATCACGAACCGGGGTGAAAAAACCGTTCGTTCATCGCCCACGGTGACCGTGACGCGGTGATCAGTTTCGAGTTGGCCAAATCCCGAGATCACCTGAACGCCCCGAAGTTTCAACAACTTTGCCAGGCCCGTTGCAATGGAGGTCACGAGTGAGCCCTTGCCGGTTTGGGTGACGGCGAAATCAATTTCTGGTTCACTCATTGAAATGCCAAACCGGCTGGCGTGACGTGCACCATGAAACACTGAAGCGGCTTCTAAAAAGTACTTGGCGGGAATGCAGCCTCGCTGCAAGCAGGTGCCGCCAAGGCCGCCTACATCAACGAGTACCACAGAGGCCCCGGTATTTGCCGCAGCGAGCGCAGCGCCATATCCAGCCGGCCCACCACCAATGACGACGAAGTCAAGTTGAGAAGAAACATCGGCTAGCACCACAGGTGAATCCTACCGGGACGCTTCACCGTCCACTCTTGGTCAGCGGGTACCTGAACTTGGTTGCTGGGAGGTGGCAGCGGTCAGGGCCAACTGATCAACGACATCGTTCCAAAAATCACCCGAGTGGCCCTTGACCCATTTCCAGGTAATGGGCACCTTTGGCTCAAGCGCCAAAGCAAAGAGTTGCTCCCAAAGATCACGATTGGCAACAGGTTGACCTTGGCTGTTTTTCCAGCCCCGACGCAGCCACCCTGCGTGCCACTTGTCTTGGAAGCACTTGATGACGTAGGTGGAGTCGGAAATCACGGTGACCGACTGAGGAAGCGAATCTTGCGAGAACAAGAAATCGAGCGCTTGAATCACCGCGTTGACTTCCATGCGCTGATTGGTGGTGTGGGTATCTGGCCCAGCCCCAAAGGGGCCATGTGGCACTGCCCACGCCCAGCCACCAGGTCCAGGGTTCCCAAGACATGAGCCATCGGTGTAGACAATGAGGTGTTCGGAAGCGCTCATCCTCGGATGGAAATCCACGCTTGTGGATCCTTGGTGAGATCTGTCACCGCGAGGGGAAGCTTTCCAGTGGCGATTTGCTCGAGGGTCACATGATCAAGCACTTGGCGAAGTGCGGCTCTGGCGGCAATCCAGACATCTTGAAGGTGCTTGGCTGAATCGGCATAGGTCACTTGCTCGGGGCGATCTCCGCGCACCCCTGCCAAAGGTCCATCGAGTGCTCGCATGATTTCTGCCAACAGAATCTGACTGCTCGGCCGGGCAAGGCGGTAGCCACCAGACACACCGCGCTGACTGGCAACGAGTTCTGCTCGGCGAAGGTCGGTCATAATCGCACCAAGAAAGCGACTGGGAAGATCTTGCGCTTTGGCGATTTCATCGGTCGTGAGTGGCTTCTCAGCTGCGGCGAGCACGAGCATTGCTCGAACGCCGTATTCAACTTTGGCCGCAATCTGCATCCCTCTATTCTGCCCTACTTCTCCATGTTCCCGCCATCAACGACTGAGTCGCCCGGCGAACTAGGAAAAGGCCCAAGCGATAACAATGGGGTATGGACTTTTCCGAGCGTCGTCTGTATCTGTGCACCAACGATCGAGAGGACTTGGCCGACTTTTTGGCGCAGGTTTTAGATGGCGGTGTCGACATTGTGCAACTGCGCGACAAGGTTGCCGACGCCGCAACCCAACTGCGCAGCGCCGAGATTGCCATGGAGGTGTGCGCGAAATACGACGTCCCGTTCATCTTGAATGACCGACCCGACCTGGCGCTGCATCTTGGGGCTGATGGCGTCCACGTAGGTCAAGATGATGCACCGGTTGATCTCTGCCGACGACTGCTCGGCGATCGTGCCATTGTTGGATGTTCAACCCATGCAGAAGACGAACTCGCCGCTGCGCTCAACCTCCCCGTCAGTTACGTGTCGGCCGGTCCAGTTGAAGCCACCCCCACAAAGCCAGGGCGGCCTGGGGTTGGGATTGACTACGTGCAACGCGCCTGTGCTGCAGCGTCAGTTCCAGTCTTTGTCACCGGTGGCGTCACGGCCGACAAGGTAGAGGACCTCGCTGCAGCCGGGGTGCGCCACTTCGTGGTGGTCCGTGCACTGACGCAAGCCGAGCATCCCTTTGCCGCCGCGCGCAGTCTTCGCCAAGCCATTGACCGGGCCACAGCGACGTAAATCGTTTGTTGGTTTTCGCCCTGAGGCGCCCATCGTGCTCATGGGGACTCTCGGGACGTTTCTGGCGACTGAAATCTCACTGATGCATCTTGGGCAGCACGCTCAATCGCAGTTCATCTGCAGCGGTAGCTCCGGGTTTCATGACGGGCTCTCGCGTCCAAGATGCAGTGCTTTGATGCACTACGGCGAACTCAGGGCGAAAGCGGCATCGCCCCCGGATTCATGAGTGCAATCCCGACACCAACGAAGTCCCGTTCATTTCTCGGGGCGAGTGTCGCGTGATGGAATTGGCAGATCGCAGCAATTTGTCGTCCAAATCCGCTGATTGGTGTTCCTTAGAGAACACAGGCTTGGGCGATGGAAGAACACGCTTGATGGACGGCCTCATTTGAGGCCTGTGTCCTCATCATGAACCTTGACCTCACCGCAGCGCTGAATCTGGCTCGTCGGCGACCTGACAAGCCTCCTTCGACAAGTGAGGACAACCACCGAGCGCCTTGCTTGCCTGAAGAGCCAAGCGCCACTGGCAGAAGCAACACGGAGGCTCAAAGAAGGCTTTGGGTTGAAACCGATTGCTCAGAAAGAAATCGGCCTTTGAAGTCGGAGGCTCACCAAATGCTGCCCGGACCATGGCTCAACTCATCGAAGACTAATCAGTCGGTCCAAACAGGACGCGTGCTGTTAGGCCATCCAACCCGTCTTTGCTGCGTGCTCGCCAAAGAGTTGCAACTTGTAGCCAGCCATGATGGAGCCAGCCTTCTCGGCCATTGACGCCGCATAGCCAATCGCACGCTCAAGCACCCCTTCACCATCAACGAGTTCATGCGCAATCCCACTTGCGAGTGCTGCTGGTCCGTCGTAGCGACGCCCGGTGGTCATAGCTTCAAGAAGCGTTGACGTCGAAAGGTGTGATGACAAACCAGCGAACAGACCTTCAGTGAAGGGCATCTTGAGATCAACTTCGGGCAGACACCAAAAGCCGCGATCCGCCCGCATCACGCGGTAGTTGAACACTGACGTGAGCAGTGCTCCCCCAGCAAAGGCATGACCATTGATTGCCGCAACGGTGACACACGGCAAGAGCAAGAGTCGCCCAAAGAGTCGCCCGAGTTCGTTCACCGTGGCACCAAGTTCTTCTGGGTGTTCGGCGAAGCGATCAAGATCAAGCCCATTGGAGAAGAATTTCCCGCTCCCGGTCAGAACGAGCGCTGATGCTCCTTGTCGCTGCTCGACTTGCGCCGCTGCATCGTGCAGGATCGCAACGCTGTCTGGGTTGAGGCGATTCTCGCCATCATCCATTGTGGTGACGAGAACGTCACCATGCCAAATGCTGTCAAACGACATTGCGCCTCCTTTTGTGGTGAATTACGCAAAATGGCGCCGACCCGAAGGTCGGCGCCATTTGGCTCAAAGATTTTGACGCTTACAGCCCAATGCGCTGTGCCAACTGCTCACGGTGGAACGTTGGGTCACCGAAGAGCAGTTCTGAGGACTTGGCCCGCTTGAAGTAGAGGTGTGCTGGGTGTTCCCAGGTGAAACCAATACCACCGTGGATCTGGATGTTCTCAGCGGCTGCGTGGAAGTAGGCCTCTGAGCAGTAGGACTTGGCCAGCGAAGCCACAACTGGCAACTCGTCGGAGTCTTCTGCAGCGGCGAACGCTGCGTAGTAGGCAGCTGACTTGGCTGACTCAACTTCGAGCAGCATGTCTGCACACTTGTGCTTGATGGCCTGGAAACTTCCAATTGGGCGACCAAACTGAATACGGTTCTTGGCATAGTCGACTGATGCGTCGAGGCAACGCTGTGCTCCGCCGACTTGTTCAGCAGCCAGGCCAACAGCTACGAGGTCGAGGGTCTTCGACAGGCCAGCAGCGGCACCGCCGTCAGCGCCAATGAGACGAGCTTCAACGCCAGCAAACTCAAGACGAGCTTGCTTGCGAGTCTGGTCCATGGTTGGCAGCTGGGTCTTCGACAGGCCTGCGGCATCGCCGGCAACAGCGAAGAGGCTGAGCCCGTTGGCCGACTTGGCAACTACGAGAATGAGGTTGGCCAAGTGTCCGTCGATCACGTAGTTCTTGTGACCGTTGAGCGTCCAGGTTGAACCATTGCTCGTTGCACTCAGTTCAACGGCGTCGAGTTCTGGGCGACCACTGTCTTCAGTGATGGCCAAGGTGGCAATGGTTGAGCCATCGGCAATTCCGGGCAGATACTCAGCCTTCGCTGCATCGTCACCGCTCGTGAGCAGCGCTTGTGCGGCGAGCACGACGGTTGAGAAGAATGGAGCACACAGCAAAGCGCCACCCATTTCTTCCAACACAATCGCCGTCTCGACGAACGAGAAGCCAGCGCCGCCGAACTCCTCTGGGATTGAAAGACTCTGGAGGCCGAGTTGCTCAGCCATCTGCGTCCACACAGCGGTGTCGTAGCCATCGACAGTCTCCATCAAGCGACGAACTTCCGTCTCGGGTGACTTCTCGGCCAAGAACCGGTTCACGGCCTTGCGGAGTTCATCTTGCTCTTCAGTGAAGACGAAGTTCATCTGGTAACCCTTCGGTGCTCGAATTGACCTGAACGGCACTCACCGTTCCGTCGAAAGTTCTACCAGCCTAGCCGACCTCATTGCGCAGTCTTTTTTGGAAGACAACTCATGGCCACAGTGGGAGGATTGCGACATGGCACTCGAACTCATCTACGACGACGCACAAGTTGAGGTTCATCAGGTCGTTGTCGGCCCCGTTGACAACAACGTGAACATCATTCGCTGCAAGCGAACTGGCGAGGGGCTGCTCATTGATGCCGCCAATGAGCATGAGCTGCTGCTCGAGTTGTGTCAGAGATTTGGTGTGACCAATGTGCTCGAAACCCATGGACACTGGGACCACATCCAAGCAGTCGAAGCACTCCGTGAAGCAGGCATTGCCGTGGCAGTGACCAAAGAAGATGCCGCCATGTTGCCCTCGTATGACTTGACCATTGCCGATGACGCCGCCATCTCCGTTGGCGATCTCGTCATTTCGACCATTGCCACCCCAGGACATACGCCGGGATCGATTTGCTTCCAACTGCAAGGCACCGACCTGCTCTTCACCGGCGACACCTTGTTCCCCGGAGGGCCGGGCAACACCTTTGGCGATGCCGCAGCCTTCACCCAAATCTTGGAATCCATTGAAGACCGACTCTTCACCCCATTCGGCGAGAACACGATTGTTCTGCCGGGCCATGGCAAGGCAACCACCATTGGGCAAGAGCGACCATTTTTCGATGAGTGGGCGGCTCGAGGCTGGTAATCCTCGTCTGCGGCGAATTGTTGACCTCGCCACTAGGATTTCAACGTGGCAACCGAACCAACAACTCCGATTCTGCAACTCGTCGATCTTCACGCCACCGCTGGTGGGACTGAGATCCTTCACGGAGTTGACCTTTCCGTCGGCAAAGGTGAGATCCATGCCCTGCTTGGACCAAATGGTGCGGGAAAATCCACCTTGGCCGGCATCATCATGGGAAACCCCCTCTACGAAGTGACCAGCGGCAGCGTGCTGCTGAATGGACAAGACATCACCGACTGGACGCCAGACGTTCGGGCTAAAGCCGGCGTCTTTTTAGCCTTCCAGTACCCAGAAGCCATTGCGGGGGTCTCTGTTGTCCAATTCCTTCGCCAGGCCATGGCTGCTCGAACCGGCGTCGAAGATCTCTCGGTCTTAGAAGTTCGCTTCGCCATGGCCGATTGGATGGAAAAACTTGGCATGGACAGCTCCTTTGCTGAGCGTCACTTGAACGATGGGTTCTCCGGTGGCGAGAAGAAGCGCAATGAAATCTTGCAGATGGCGCTGCTTGAGCCCTGCTTTGCCGTGCTCGACGAAACCGATTCCGGCCTCGACATCGATGCCCTTCGAATTGTGGCCAAGGGAGTCCGCACGGTGCGTGAAACACACCAAGACCTTGGATGCCTCGTCATCACTCACTATCAAAAACTCATGGATGAGTTGCAGCCAAGCCATGTGCACTTGCTCGTCGATGGAGAAATCGTCGAGAACGGCGATATGGCACTTGCAGAGAAGATTGCCGCCAATGGCTACGAGCAGTGGAAATAGTGGCCGACCTCGACGTTGCCACTCTTCGGGAGGACTTCCCGATTTTGCGGCAAACCCCACGCGGGGTTCGCATGGTTTACCTCGACTCCGGTGCTTCGGCACTACCAGCCCATGCGGTCGTGCAAGCAATGTCGACCTATCAAGAAACAACCCACGCCAATGTTCACCGCGGCGTGTACGCAACCGCTGAGCGGGCAACACACCTGTACGAACAAGCACGCGTTGACGTCGGCAATTTTTTGTCAGCGCCGCATCCAGCGGACGAAATTGTGTTCACCAAGAACTGCACCGAAGCGTTCAATGTGATGGCCCAAAGCTGGGGGGCAGCAAATCTCGGCGAAGGTGACGTCGTGGTCTTGAGCGAAATGGAGCACCACGCCAACATCGTTCCGTGGCAACAACTCCAAGCGCGCAACGGATTCACCATCAAGTTCTTAGGCATCACTGAAGAGCGAACGCTTGATCTTTCCAATCTCGATGAACTCTTAGATGGCGCGAAGTTACTCTCCATCACGGCAACGTCGAATGTCCTTGGGACCATGAACCCCATCAAGGAACTGAGCCGTCGAGCCCATGCAGCCGGTGCGCTCATTGCTGTCGACGGAGCGCAAGCAGTCCCTCATGAAAAGGTTGATGTTGCTGACCTTGACCTTGATTTTCTTGCCTTTAGCCCGCACAAAATCTACGGACCAACCGGTATTGGCGTGCTGTATGCCAAGCGTGAGCACTTGGCCGATATGCCCCCCTTCCTTGGTGGTGGCGGCATGATTAAAGACGTGCGTCTCGATGGGTTTCTGGCTGCTGACGGTCCACAGCGTTTTGAAGCTGGCACCCCGCCAATTGCTGAAGCCGTTGGACTTTCTGCCGCACTTCGCTACGTCTCAGATCTCGGACTCGAGTCCATCTCAGCCCATCATCGCCGCCTCACCTCTTACGCCTTGGCCGCGCTTGAGACGCAATTCTCTGGCCAAGTCATCGTGCAGGGGCCAGTCGACTCACCACAACGCGCAGGCGTACTCAGCCTGACCATTGATGGCATTCACGCACATGACATCGCCCAAGTACTCGACACCTATGGCGTGTGCGTTCGCCCCGGACATCACTGTGCCAAGCCCCTCATGCGACGCCTTGGAGTGAACGCCACAGCTCGAGCAAGTTTCGGCGTCTATAACGATGTCGATGACATTGACACCTTGATTGAGGCGCTGCATGCCACCATCAAGATGTTCGCATAAGGAGAACCTCAATGGCTGACTTAGAAGAGCTCTACCGCGAGATCATCTTGGATCACTATCGCAACCCGAGAAACCGGGGCGAACTCGAACCGCCTGCCACGCGCACCGAAGGCTTTAATCCGCTGTGTGGTGATGAGATTGTCTTGTCACTTCTCGTTGAAGATGGCCACCTGGTCGACGTGAAAATCGCTGGCTCAGGCTGCTCCATTAGCCAAAGCTCT
>CANGPX010000058.1 GCA_947456095.1 Acidimicrobiaceae bacterium | reverse complement strand
GTTGCTTGGAAGAAGGCGCGATTGTCGTTGTGTCCGACGCACATCCTCGAAGGACTGCGGAAACTGCAGAGCAACTCAGTGCACAGTTTTCGACACCTGTGCTTGGGATTGCCTGTGATGTCACCAACGAAGATGAGGTCCAGAACCTCTACGCCGAGACCGCAAAGGTCTATGGCCGCATTGACGTGGCGGTGAACAATGCTGGACTTGGCGGGACGGTTGACTTGGTTGAGATGACTGATGAGCAGTGGATGCGGGTGCTTGACGTCACCTTGAACGGGACCTTCCGCTGCACCCGAGCGGCCCTCAGCCACATGTACGCGCAGCAGTTTGGATCCATTGTCAACAATGCATCGGTGCTTGGTTGGCGGGCTCAGCCCGGCCAAGCCCACTATGCCGCCGCCAAGGCTGGGGTCATGGCGCTGACGAGGTGTGCAGCGGCTGAAGCAGCTCAACACAATGTGCGGGTGAATGCGGTGTCGCCGTCGCTGGCTGAACACGCGTTCTTGAACAAAGTGATTGACCAGGAAAGTCTCGATCTCCTCCGCAGTCGCGAACTCTTTGGCCGAGGAGCCGAAACCTGGGAAGTGGCCAACGTCATTATCTTCTTGGCGTCGAGTTACTCGTCGTACCTGTCTGGAGAAGTCATCTCAACTTCGAGTCAGCACGCATGAGCATTGTTGGTGGGGACCTCGACGTCGCAGGTGGCGCACGCTTTCCCTTTGGCAGTGAAGAAGACCCACGTGGTGACCGGAAGTTCCTCACCTTGCCGGGCCTTGTTGACTATGCCGTTCGTGAATATGGACAAGATATCGCCGTGGTCGACGGTCTCGATGATCCAGATCACACCGCACGACTGACCTTTGCTGAGCTCGGTGATGCGGTAGCTGAAGCCGCTCGAGGCTTCATTGCCCTTGGGGTTGAGCGAGGCGATCGAGTCGCCCTGTGGGCGCCAAACTGCGTCGAGTGGATTGTGGCCGCACTTGGAATTACCTCGGTTGGTGGAGTGGTCGTCACACTCAACACGCGCTTCAAAGGCAGTGAAGCGGCATACATCATCATGAATGCTCAAGCCAAGGTGCTGTGCACAGTTGAAGGCT
Source organism: Acidimicrobiaceae bacterium (assembly GCA_947456095.1). Lineage (GTDB taxonomy): Bacteria > Actinomycetota > Acidimicrobiia > Acidimicrobiales > RAAP-2 > CAIQEU01. The sequence goes on along the minus strand of CANGPX010000058.1, from coordinate 11,349 downwards.
TTCTTGGGGCCAACTACCCGGCACAACTCGTTGGGCAGGACCTCGGTCCATTATCGACGATTGTGATGCTGAAAGGCACCGCGACCGAGTTGCCAACCGGCGTTACTTCAGTGACGTGGCATGACGTGTTGGCAAGCGGTGCAGGCGTTGATGATGCTGTTTTGGTTGCCGCTCGAGCTGCTGTTCAGCCATCAGACATGGCCGACATCATTTTCACCTCAGGAACGACCGGTAAACCCAAAGGCGTCGTTACCTCGCATGCGCAAACGCTTCGAACCTTTGCCACCTGGGCAAACATCGTCGGGCTTCGCCACGGCGACCGTTACCTGATTGTGAATCCGTTCTTTCACACGTTTGGCTATAAGTCAGGACTGCTTGCTTCGCTCATGAGCGGAGCGACAATGTATCCCGTTGCTGTGTTTGACGTGGCGCTTGTCAGTCGATATCTCGTGCAAGAACGCATCTCGGTTCTGCCTGGGCCACCAACACTGTTTCAATCGCTGCTCAGCGGAGAAAATCCGAAGACCACGATGGCATCACTGCGCTTAGTGGTGACTGGCGCTGCCCTCGTTCCTGTAGAGCTCGTGACTGAACTCCAAGGAGGCATTGGGGTCGAAACAGTGCTCACCGCCTATGGGCTCACTGAGTCAACCGGTGTCGTGACCATGTGTCGTCAAGGCGATGCACCTGAAGTCATTGCCAAGACTTCGGGCCGGGCGATTCCAGATGTTGAGGTGCGCATTGTTGGCAAAGACAATGTCGAACTCCCACGAGGTGAAGCTGGAGAAGTCGTGCTTCGTGGCTACAACGTTTTGCTTGAGTACTTCGCCAACCCAGCGGCCACGCAGGAGACCATTGATGCTGAGGGCTTCTTGCATACTGGCGACATCGCGGTGATGGATGAGGCGGGCAATATCAACATCACGGATCGCTTGAAAGACATGTACGTCGTTGGAGGCTTCAATGCCTACCCGGCCGAGATTGAAGCAACCCTTCGCCAACATGAAGGCATTGCTCAAGTCGCGGTCATTGGCGTGCCGGATACTCGCATGGGTGAAGTTGGTTGCGTCTATGTCGTGGCGGTATCAACACCGTCAGAAGAACTCGGTCGCGAGATCTTGGGCTACGCGTCGGTCAATCTGGCGAATTACAAGGTGCCCCGCTACCTTGTGTTCATTGACGCACTGCCACTCAATGCAAGTGGGAAAGTACTGAAGCGAGAATTACGAGATCAGTTCGCAGCCGGGACGGACCCGGTTGTTACGAAGTAGGGGGAAATATGCGCGGCATTGTCTACACCGGTGATGGGGCAGAGGTCACTGACGAACTCGGAATTGGTGACCCAGGTCCAACCCAGGTCAAGGTCTCAATCCAAGCTGCTGGCGTGTGTCACTCTGACCTGTCAGTCATCAACGGCACGATTCCGTGGAAGCCACCAGCAGTGCTTGGCCACGAAGGAGCCGGCATCGTTGCCGCCGTTGGTTCCGAGGTTCGCTCAGTCAAAGTTGGTGACCACGTCGTCATCGCGACCCTCGCAAGCTGTGGCGTGTGTCGTGCCTGTTCAACCGGCCACCCCTCGTGGTGCTTGTCGACGCTCGGCAACATCTCGTTTCCCTTTACCTACAAAGGTGAGCCGGCATCGAACTTCGCTGCTGTTTCAGTGTTTGCCGAGCAGACCATTGTTGCTGAAGTCCAGGTGGTGAAGATCCCCGATTCGATTCCTTTCACCTCGGCGTGTCTCATTGGCTGTGGTGTGCTGACGGGTGTTGGTGCCGTGCTCAACCGCGCCAAGGTTCGCCCAGGTGAGACCTCAGCCGTGTTTGGCGTTGGTGGCGTTGGCCTGAACGTCATTCAAGGCCTCAAGATCGCCGGTGCAACCAAGATTGTGGCCGTTGACAACCAGCCCGGCAAAGAAGCTTTGGCTCGCCAATTTGGCGCCACCGACTTCGTGCTCGCCGGTGAAGGCATTGATTCGGCCAAGGCCGTCCGTGAAGCCGTCCCCATGTCCAACGAACACGCTTGGGGAGCCCTGTTTCCCTTGGGTGGCGTCACGTGGGCCTTTGACTGTGTGGGTCACCCAGCGGTGCTCAAGAGCGCGCTTGACTGCCTTGACTGGGGCGGCAATGCCGTGGCCATTGGCATCCCGCCTCGGGGAACCGAAGTCAGTGTCGACATCAATAGCTTGGCCTATGTCGATCGTGGGCTGCTTGGTTGCCGCTACGGCTCTGCTCGACCCCACCATGACGTCAAGCTCATGGTCGACCTCTACCAGTCCGGTCAGTTGAAGCTCGATGAGCTCGTATCACTCACGACGCCACTTGAGCAGTTCCGTGACGTGATTGATGCAATGCACTCAGGAACGGTTGCTCGAGGAGTACTGACGTTCTAAGCAACACACCGTGTTGGAGGAGCCCTTGATCCACGCTGAACAGCGGAGGTGGATCAAGGGCTCTTGTCCATCCACAGACGATTTCAGGCCGTGGTCTGCATGACCGCCACTCGGGACACCACTTTTGAATTCTGCGGTGCTTCAAGGGTCGAAAGACGGAGCGACCGAACCGAAGAAGCAAAAGCCCGTTGGTGATGATCCATATTTGAAGAGCCACCCGAATGCCTCAACTGCGGGTGTGGTCAATTGGTTCCGCCACAGTTACTGCCACAGTTGCCGGTCGAGTAATCGCCTTCATGGTGACGAGGGCGCAGAATTCCTTGCGTTGAGCGAGAACGAGCGCGAGAGCAACCTAGTCTCTCGTGCCTCTGCCGACTTTGGGACGTGTGAAAACGTGACCTTGCGGAGACGAGAGGCGTTGCTCAGTGCCCAAAGACCGCTGTGCTCAAAGATCTCAGTGCTCAAAGACCTCAGTGCGCTGAATGGGTAGCGATGCTCCAGCCAACCCAGCGAGCACGCTGGCGCAAATGCCTGGGCCATCGAGGCCGAGCTCGGCCAAAATCGCATCGGGTTTTCCGTGGCCCAAGAAGGACTTTGGAATACCGACGGTGATTGACGTTGGTAGGTCCTTGCCGAGGTCGCGAGCACGCTGCTCAATGGCATCGACGAGGTGAGTACCGGCACCGCCTAAGCGGATACCGTCTTCTGCCGTAACGACGAGAACATGAGCAGCGGCATCGGCGAGCATGAGCGGGTCGGCTGGTGCAATGACTCTTGGGTCCCACACGGTTGCCGTGACGCCCTCTGTGGCAAGAAGATCTGCCGCTTCAATGCACGCTTCAAGCATCTTGCCGACGCCAATGAGACAAACCGTGCCGGCGCCCTCTCGGACCTTTCGAGCGCTGAGTCCACTTCCAACCTCGCCTTGCGTGACATGTCGAGCCGGCGTCTTTGGGAACCGAATGGTTGCTGGTCCATTCAGCGACAATGCCGTTTCGAGCATGGGCTCAATTTCTTCCGCTGACGAAGGGGCAAAGACGGTGACGCCGGGAATGGCCAAACTGAGCGCGAGGTCCAACACACCGTGGTGAGAGGCGCCATCGTCACCGGTGATGCCGGCTCGGTCAAACACCATCACCACGGGCTGGCGGTGAAGGGCAACATCCAAGTTCGCTTGGTCAAAGGCGCGCGTGAAGAACGTGGAGTAGACCGCGACGACTGGACGCAGGCCTCCCATCGCCATACCAGCAGCGGCGGTGAAGGCATGACTCTCGGCAATGCCGACATCGAAGCACCGGGTGGGAAACGCACTTTGGAACGGGAGCAGACCGGTCGGGCCCATCATGGCCGCGGTGAGGGCAACCACGGAGTCATCGTTTGCCCCAGCGCGAACAAGTGCTTGGCTGAATGCATCGGTATAGGTCTGCGCTACTGGCTTTGGCGCAATGCCTTCAGCTTCATCGTTGAGCGGCGCTTGTGTGCGTCCCACTTTGAAGTCATGGAGTCGCTGGAGATCGTCTTGTTCAGCTGGTCCATAGCCACGACCTTTTTGGGTGAGCACATGGAGCACCATTGGCCCATCCCACTCCTGGGCGCCTTTGATGGCCTGTTCTAAGGCTTTGATGTCGTGGCCGTCAATGGGTCCTGCGTAGCGAACGCCTAAGGCTTCAAAAAAGGTCCGAGGGGTGATGGCTTCGCGAATAGCCGTCGTGAGCCCTGACACCGAGCTATAAGCGAGATCACCAACCTTTGGGATCTCTTTGAGGAGTGTGCGGAGCTTGTCTCTGGTTTGGAGATAGGTGTGGTTGAGACGAATTTGCGTCAAGGAATTCGAAAGCTGTGAAACCGTTGGTGCGTAACTGCGACCGTTGTCGTTTAAGACGACCAGCACCTTTGTTCCAGAGTGGCCCAAGTTGTTGAGAGCCTCATAGGCCATGCCACCGGTGAGGGCCCCATCGCCAATGACCGCGACAACTCGTCGGTTGCCGCCTGACGGCGTATCTGACCCATCGAGTTTCCACGCAGTTGCCAAGCCGTGTGCATACGAGAGCACTGGCGAGGCGTGAGAGTTCTCAATCCAGTCGTGCTCAGACTCGGTCCGATTGGGATATCCCGACAGCCCACCGGCTTGCCGGAGATCTTTGAAGCCATAGCGCCGACCTGTCACCAATTTGTGGACATAGGCCTGGTGGCCGGTGTCCCACAAAATCGCGTCTTTCGGACTCGAGAAACTCCGGTGGAGCGCCAACGTGAGCTCGACAACGCCAAGGTTTGAACCGAGATGTCCGCCAGTCGTTGTCACGGTTGCAACGATGAACTCACGAATCTCAGTACTCAACTGATTCAGTTCTTCATAGGAGAGCCCGCGGAGATCTTCAGGTGTCTCGATCTTCGCTAACAGCATGTGCGACTCCCTCCAAGTAACGCTCAGGCTACCGTGACTCCACTTTTGTCGGGTTCACTCGACCAAGGACAACCGCAGCAAGGCCGACAACAAAAGCGAGAAACCCCAAGCTGATGAGTCCAGTGCTCAGGCTCCACTGGTCAGCAACAATGCCAATCAGCGGTGCTCCAGCAACCCAGCCGAGATAGCCAGCAGCAGTAAAGGCGCCAACAGTTGACCCAGGACTTGACGAGCGGCTCCCAACATCGGCCATCAGCAGTGGCCAATTGAGGCTGACCCCGGCAGCGGCGAGAACGAACACGGTGACGGCAATCACCTCTGTGTGGGTCTTGGCCTCAATAAGCAAACCAACAGCGGTGACGGCGCTGCCAAGAGACAATGCTCGAAGCGGGACGACCGAGGAGATGAGTGGTCCGCCAAAGAACCGCCCGACCCCAGCAATGACGTTGCCGAGGGCATAGGCCGATGCGCCAACGAAGAGACCAATGTGCAACTCACTGCGCAGGTAGAGCACGCCCCAGGTGAACACGCCTCCTTCAACAAGTGCCGCAGCGGCAAAGACGAAGACCAACCCCACCATTCGGTCTCGACGCAGAATCGCAACGATGCCACCGTGGTTCGAAACAGCAGTGATCACACTTGCATCTCCCGCGGGACTTGCCAGCGTGACGTGGACGTCTTCGGACAATGCCTCATCGGGCTTGGCCCGACTTCGAGTCCACCACCACATCGAAGCGGCAATCAGCACGAGTGCCATGAGTGGCCAAAGTCGAGAGCCACCAATGGTGGTGACGCCAACGGCGGCAGTTCCAAACGCACCAGCGATGCAACCAAGGTTGAACAGGCCATGAAATCTGACCAATGCTCCGGGGTCTTTGTACAGCGCAGCGGTCGCTCCAACGTTCATTTGCGCGTCAACAGCGCCCATCACGATTTGCACTGCACTAAACGAGAGGGCAAAGCCAAGATAGGTCGTGAGTGAAAAAAGTGGGATCAGGAGCACTCCCCAAAGTCCCAAAATCGCACAGAGGACGTGCAAGGGGCGTCGTCGTCGACCGAGGTGGCCAACGGCTGCTCCTGCTGCTGCCCCAACGGTCACGCCAATGGCAAGCAGAACGCCCAGTTTTGTATTGGAAAGACCAAATGCTTGTTGGACTGAAGCAAGGGCTGCATTCCACGAACCCCAAAATGCACCCAAGATGACGAAGGCAAACGTGATGATCCACGGGGTTGTCGACAAGAGTGATAACCGCACAGTTCGCCGTTTCTGCGGGGTCATTCCACTACGCTACCGGTCATGTCGAACGCTCTTCTCACGCCAGATGTTGCGCAACGTGTCCTCCAAGCAGCTGCAAGTCACGGAGGCGAATGGGCCGAAATCTTCGTTGAGGACCGAGCAAATGTTGGCGCCTCGCTTGACGATGGCCGAGTTGAAGAACTCTCGTCTGGACGGAGTCGAGGTGCCGGCATTCGAGTACTTGTTGGCGAGACCGTGGGCTTTGCTCACACTGCCGATCTTTCTGAAACCTCGCTGATGGACGCCGTTGCCGCCGCAGCGTCGGTTGCGACGGGTCGCCAAGGATCAAGTGCGCCCATCAATTTGACTCCTGGCGGTGCCTACCCAACGTCGGTGTCAATTCTGCCGTCAACAATTGGCAAACAGCGAAAGCTCGACTTGTTATTTGCCGCTGATGATGCCGCCCGTGCTGGCGGGTCCGAAATTGCTCAAGTGACGGTGCAGTACAACGACTCACGACGACGCATTGTCGTGGCCAACACCGATGGCGTGTTTGAAGAAGACGATCAAGTGCGCATTGGCTTCATGGTGATGGCAATTGCCAATGGTGACACTGGCCTGCAAACAGGTTTCCAAGTGTTCCGGCGCACTGAAGGCTTTGAAGCGTTGAGCGAAGAGCTCTTGCGTGACCTCGCAAGCAAAGCAGCCGAGCAAGCAATCACCAAGTTGAGCGCTCGCCCTGCACCATCTGGTGAACTCCCCATTGTCTTGGCCGGTGGTTCTGGTGGGATGTTGTTCCACGAAGCATGTGGTCATGGCCTTGAAGCAGATCTCATTGTCAAAGACACGTCGCTGTATGCCGGCCGAGTTGGCAGCCAAGTTGCGAGCAAGGGCATCACCTTGGTCGATGACTCAACAATGGCGGGCGAGTGGGGAACAACCCGGATTGATGACGAAGGCGCACCGGCAAGTTCAACCACGTTGATTGAAGACGGCGTGTTGACGGACTACATGTGGGACTTCCTCCGGTCGAGAAAGACCGGACGAGGCTCCTCATCGAGCAACGGCCGACGTCAGTCCTATGCCCACTTGCCCATGGTGCGCATGACCAATACCTACTTGCTTGCCGGCACGGACAACGCAGACGACATTGTTGCCTCGACGATGCGTGGCATTTACGTGAAACAACTCGGTGGTGGCCAAGTCGACACCGCAACTGGGGACTTTGTGTTTGGGACGTCTGAGTCGTATTTGATTGAAAACGGTGAGATCACCGTGCCACTTCGCGACGCGAACCTCATTGGCAATGGCCCGGAGATTTTGAGTTCTATTGATGCAGTGGCTGATGACTTCTCAATGACGACGGGGACCTGTGGCAAAGACGGCCAGTCCGTCCCAGTTGGTTGCGGCCAACCCACCCTTCGCATCACTTCGTGCACCGTTGGAGGTACCGCATGACGAGTGACCTTGAGGTCTTGGCAGCACAGGTGCTTTCAACCGCGCAGCCCGGTGAAGCAATGGAGGTCTACGTCACCAGAGGAAGCGAGACGGAAGTCTCGGCCTATGACGGAGAAATCGAAACGCTGGCCGCTGCGACTTCTGCTGGTATTGGTGTTCGCATCCTTCAAGAGTCTCCCGAAGGCCAACGGGTTGGCTTTGCTTGGGCGGGCTCACTCGACGAAGAGGTCATTGCTGCAACGGTGCTCGAAGCGAGAGACAATGCCACCTTTTCTTCTCCCGACCCGGACATGGTCTTGGCAACCCCCGATGGCGTTGCCCGCGTTGACGTGAAGTTGTTTGACGAGTCGGTTCGCACGGTAACAACTGACGAGAAGATTGCCTTTGCTCTTGAACTTGAACGGAAAGTCCGAGCTGCTGACAAGGTGCGTGGTGTTCGGTCTTCGAGTTACGGTGACGCAGAAGTTGAAATGGCACTTGCCTCAACTGCTGGGATTTTGACCTCAACGCGAAGGTCATCGGCCGGTGCTTCGGTTGAAGTCATCGCCGCTGATGGTGACTTTGTACAAACGGGTTATGGCTACGACGCCGGTCGAGGATTTTCAAGTCTGAACTTGGACAAGATTGCTGCCGATGGCATTCAACGTGCCGTGGCAATGCTTGGCGCAACGAAGCCTAAGTCAATGACGACAACCGTGGTCTTTGATGCTCGCATCACCGCACAACTGCTCTCGATCATTTCCTCAGCGCTGTCGGGCGAAGCAGTGGTGAAAGGGCGATCTTTTTTCGCCGGCCGCGTTGGCGAGATGGTGGCCCACCCTCAAGTGACGCTCGTTGATGATCCAACGGACCCTCGGGCATACGGTGCTGCAGCAGTTGATGGTGAAGGCCTTGCTTGTCGGCGCAATGTGCTCATTGCTGCTGGGCGACTCGAAGGCTTTGTCTATGACACGGTGTCTGCTCGCAAGGCTGGAACCGTCTCGACTGGCTCAGCAGTGCGTGGTGGTTTTGCTGGCACCCCTCAACCGGGTTGTCGGGCACTCTTACTTGAAGGGGGAGACCTGACCCACGAAGAAGTGCTGGCAAAGGTTGGAACTGGTGTCTACGTCCAGGGAATCTCCGGTGTGCACTCAGGAGTGAGCCCTGTCAGTGGCGACTTCTCTGTTGGGGCTGAAGGCTTCATGATCCGAGAGGGCAAGTTGGCCGAACCATTTCGTGAAGCAACAATCGCGTCAACCTTGCAAAAGATGCTGATCGACATTGTCGCCATTGGCAAAGATCTTGAATTCTTGCCCGGAAATGCCGCGGGTCAGAGTTTGGCGATTGCCGAGATGTCGCTGTCGGGGAACTAGTCAGAACTCGACGACGACGAATCGCCACCTGAGCGGTTATCGGTCTTGTAGAAACCGCCGCCCTTCAACACAATTCCGGGAAGTCCAAAGACCTTGCGCAACGCGCCGCCACACTCGGGGCAGATGGTCAACGCATCGTCTTTGATGGACTGCACGGCTTCAAAACGGTGGCTGCAGGCCGTGCACAGGTAGTCGTACGTTGGCATATGACCTCCTTCATGGGCCGAGAAACTGTCGCTTAGCACTCGCACTACGCGACTGCTAACCCTAGCGCTTGGTCACCCGGGCATCGTCACGATGAGCGCCATACACTTGTGCCATGGCAAGTCAGCATCACTTGGAGTTCGACCCCGTCCAAGGGGGCCTGTCGGCGTCTTCACCGCGAGAAGCAACGACGCGACGAGCCGTTGCGCGCTGTCGGGTGATGATGGCTGGAGAGACAACTGACAAAGTGGCGCAAAACGCCAATGCCAAAGGCGACGTGCTGGCAACAGCTCGAACAGCTGCGATTCAAGCAGCAAAGCGAACAGCAGACTTGTTGCCAATGTGTCAAATGGTCGCTGTTGGTCACACGTCGGTGCAATTCCATTTTGCCGACACCTACATTGAGGTGGAAGTCGAAGTCCACACCATTGATCGCACCGGCGTGGAGATGGAAGCAATGACTGCCTGCACGGTCGCAGCACTGACCATTTACGACATGTGCAAGAACGGTGATCGCTCAATGTCGATTGAACGTGTCCAGCTGTGGGAGAAATCAGGTGGTCGTTCCGGTGCGTGGCGCCGCGACGAAGACCTTGATCTCGACGAGCTCATCTAACTTAAAAAAACTCGGAGAAGTGAAATGTCTAAAACTGACCAACTTGAACGCTTGACCGACTTGGTCCTCGTGCTGCTCGGCACGAATCGGCCGCTGTCGCTCGCTGAAATCGTCGCAGAAGTTCCCGGCTACAGCCCGAACAAGACGGCGTATCGAGGAGCCTTTGAACGCGACAAGAAGCTGCTGCGCGAAGAAGGCATTGAAATCGAAACGGTCGAGATTGGTGGCGATGCCCAAACGGGCTATCGCATTACTGAAGAGCAGTTCTACTTGCCGAAACTCGATCTCACCGAAAGTGAACAGCGAGCGCTCGCGATTGCCATTGCCGGTACGGGAGATGTCACTGGATTTGGGCGAGGAGCACTGGCAAAGTTCGGTGCTGCAAATGTGTCGGTGTCGACACCACTTGCGCTTCTTGAGCCCCCACAGTTTTTCGGTGAGCTCTACGATGCGTGTCGCACTCATGCGCTGGTCACCTTTTCCTATGACGGCAAAGAGCGTCAACTCTGCCCAGCGTCGCTTCGCTCGGCCAACGGTCGTTGGTACTTAACTGGCTACTCCATCGAGCGAGAAGCCCCCCGGATTTTCCGCATTGATCGCTTTGACGGCGAGCCAACCCTTGGCGCTCCAGAGTCGGGCCTGCTTCCTGAAGGCTATGACCGCGGCGCAGAGTTGGCCGACATGGCGGTTGAGCCCGCTGCGTCTGATGAAGAGCCAACCATGGTGGTGGCGATTGACAAGGTTGCCGCTGGACGGGTGCGAGCCGAACTTGGCAGTGAGGTGCAGTTGGCTGAAATGCCTGATGGGCGCCTCCAGGTCTCGCTCATGTGCGGCAACGAAGTCTTTGCCCGGAACTGGGTCTTGAGTTTGCGAGACCGTGCCGAACTGCTGGCACCGGCCTCGATGCGCGCTTCGGTCCTGTCATGGCTGAAGGCGATTGTTGCCGTCGAAGAGCCAATGATGGAGATGGCCATTGAGGATGTCTCCGCCATGCAGTCTCCAGCAGAAGATTGGGCCCCCGGTGGCGAACACGCAGGGGGAAAGACCAAAGGAGAAGTGCGCTTTCGCCGACTCCTCGCCATCATGACGTTCTTGGCTCAAGTTGGTGAAGCCTCACTCCAAGAGTTGGCTGATCGGTTTGGCTTGAGTGAACAAGAAGTGGTGGCTGAACTCGAGCTCGCTGCATGCTGCGGGCGACCCCCGTACACGCCTGACATGCTGCTCGATATTTTGGTCGACGACGATCGTGTGGTGGCTTCGCTTCCTGAGGCGATGGCACTCCCACGGCGACTCAACCGCAAGGAAGGTTTTGCTCTCTCGGCTGCAGGCCACTTGATTGCCGAAATCGAAGATGATCCGTCGTCGCCGCTGTCAAGTGCGTTGGCCAAGCTCGACCAAGTACTCGGCACCTCAGAAGTTTTGGTGGTCGATGTCGAGCACGGCGATGACTTGAAAGCGCTTGGTGAAGCCATTGCCAACAAGCGGGCGCTCGACATTGCCTATTACGTCGCAAGTCGAGACGAGATGACTGAGCGCAAGATTCATCCCATCCACGTCTTTGTCGATGGCGGGCGTGGCTATGTCGAAGCGTTCTGCGAGAAGGCAAATGCTCTCCGACTGTTCCGAGTGGATCGCATTTCATTTTTAGAAGATGCAGGTGATCAGATCAGTGATCTGCCAGATCCCCTG
>CANGPX010000057.1 GCA_947456095.1 Acidimicrobiaceae bacterium | reverse complement strand
AAGGCTTCGTATTCCACCGTGTTCCAGCCAATGCCAACTCCAAGACGCAGGCGGTTGCCGCCACTTAAGAGATCGACTTCTGCTGCTTGTTTGGCAATGAGGGCGGTTTGACGCTGTGGAGCAATCAAGATGCCAGTGGCGAACTCGAGCGACGTGAATCCAGCGAGGAAACCGAATAACACGAACGGCTCGTGGAAGGTGTGGGAGATGTCATAGGGGCCATCGAGCGCAGTGTGAACCTGCTTGTTGGCGCCAAGGATGTGGTCATAGGCAATGACGTGTTTGTACCCAAGATCTTCGGCCGCTTCCGCATAGGCCCGAATGGCGCTGACATCGGCACCGATTTCATGTTGAGGGAAAACCACACCAATCTGCATACTTTTAGTCTCCCACTCGGGCCAACATCCCGCCACCCCGGTAACGTTGGGGTTTCTAAGGGGGAACCATGACCACTGTTCAACGCGGTGCTGCTGCACCACAACAACTGAGTGCTGAAGACTTTGACGAGAAAGCTCTTTCTGAGGTCGTCACCAAGGTGGCAGCGTCCAAAGACAAGTGGGCTCAACTGTCTATTGCCAAGCGTCGCTCGCTGCTTGAAGAGACCATCTCAGCAATCGTGAACGAAGCCCCAGCCTGGCTGCACTCGGCCTGTAAGGCCAAGGGTCTTGAAGAAGGCACCACCGAATCGGGCGAAGAACTCTTTTCCGGTATTGGCACCCTCGTCACCATGGCCAGAGCACTCGTTATTGCCTTGAAGGACCTTGAAACCAAGGGTCGGCCAATTTTCCCTGGACCGGTTGAAATCGCTCTTGATGGCCGGACGAAGATTGGGGTCTTTCCTCGCACCAACCTGGAGCGAGCCCTGTTCGCGAAGACCACCGCCGAAGTATGGATGAAGCCGGGTCTTGATCGCCGAGCGATCCAAGCCGCCCAAGCCCCTGCCTACAAAGACCCTGAAAGCCACAAAGGACTCTCCCTCGTGCTCGGTGCTGGCAACGTTGCCGCACTTGGGCCCCGTGACGTGCTGTCGAAGTTGTTCGTTGAAGGCAAAGTGGTGGTGCTGAAGGCCAACCCGGTGAACGACTACCTCGTCCCACACTGGACTCGGGCCATGAGCCCCCTCATTGACGCCGGTTTCTTGGCCATTGTTCGTGGCGGCGCACAAGTGGGTTCTTATCTGTGTGATCACCCACTGGTCGAGGACATTCACGTGACCGGATCGGACAAGACCTACGACGCCATTGTCTATGGCGTTGGGCCAGAAGGTGCTGCTCGCAAAGCCGCTGACACCCCACTTCGCACGAAACCCGTCTCGGCTGAGCTTGGCAGTGTGTCGCCGGTTATTGTGGTGCCGGGGAAGTGGTCGGACAAAGAACTCCGCTACCAAGCCGAGCATGTCGCCACGATGTTGACCAACAACGCTGGATTCAACTGCCTGACCCCACGGGTCATCATCACTCACGCATCATGGCCACAGCGTGAAGCGTTCATGGTGGAAATCGAATCCGTACTGGCGACGATCCCCACTCGCAAGGCGTATTACCCAGGAGCCAAGGACCGCTTCCAAGCGTTTGTGGATGCGCACCCAGACGCAGACCTCATTGGCGGAACAGCCAACGGAGCTCTTCCCTGGACGGTCGTTCGCGGTGTTGATGCGAAGACGACTACTGACATCTGCTTGAACGTCGAGGCCTTCTGCTCGCTCACCTCAGAATGCGCGCTTGACGCAGATTCCACCGCAGCGTTTGTGGCCGAAGCTGTTCGCTTCGCCAATGACGTCGTGTGGGGATCACTGTCGGCCACCGTGCTCTGCCACCCAAGTCAAATTGCTGACCCACTCGTTGGTCCAGCAGTTGAGAAGGCCATTGCTGATCTGAAGTACGGCGGCATCGGGTTCAACTTGTTCCACGGACTCGTTTTTGCTCTGTCGACCACCTCGTGGGGCGCCTACCCAGGCCACGCTCGAAACGACATCCAGTCCGGCTGCGGTGTGGTTGGCAACGCCTACATGCTTGAAGGCATCCAGAAATCTGTCGTGCGTGGACCGTGGATACAAAAGCCAAAGCCGGTGTGGTTCGCCACACAAAAGAACAGCTCAAAGGTCATGGCCAAATTGCTCAACTACCAAGCCAACCCGAGTTTCAAGTCCATGCTCGCCGTTCTCGGTGCGGCGATTCGGTAAGCATCTTGAGTGTTGCAACGCCCTCGAGGAGAGGTGAAGGCCAGGGTCTCTACGGAGCGATGTCTGATGGAACGACCCTCATCATGACAAGTTCATCAATGGGCGACGAGACGAAACCAAAGTGAGCGTAAAAGTTCTTTGCGGTCGCGTTCTTGGCGTAGACCGTAATCAACCGAACACCAATGTGGTTGCTCAGTTCTTGCACCTTGGAGGTGAGGTGTCTCAGCAGTTCGCCCGCCAACCCCCGTCCTTGGTGATGCAGGTCGACTCCCAACCGAGCGAGGAGAACAGCAGGGATATCTTCCGGCTGATTTCGCCGGATCGACCCAGGTGCTCGATGGCGGAGAATCGATGATGTTGACGACGCGTAGAAGGCGACGACTTTGTCCGACTTCTCTTCGACCACAACCCAAGTGCGGCTCGAGCCAGCCTCTTGGTTGACTCGTGCTCTGTTGCGGAGCCACCGCTCGAGTTCTGCATCGCCACACTCGAAGTCGTCGACGTCGTGAGATCGACTCAGCAACATTGGATCGAGGTAGTTCACGCTTCCCGTGACTTCAAGATTGAAGGTTTCTTGAGAAGTTCTGCCAGTCTGTCGGGGGCTGGTGGCGGGGACGACAACATCGCTTGAATCTCTTCGAACTGTTCGTCGTTCACGAAGAACACTCTGCGATCGGCGATGTCACTTTCGGCAGCCATCACCGCATGTCGTAAGACGTAGTCACTGACGCTTTCGCCGCGAACCTCTGAAGCTTTCCGCAAGAGTGCATCCTGATCAGGAGTCAGTCGAAGGTTGAGTCGCTCAGTTTTGGAAGCCATGCGATTACTGTACAGCGTTTGGTGTACAACTTGCCTTGTCATGACGGAACCATGCCGAACCGTGTCACACGAAACGTTGCTGGCAACTTCGCAACGCTGGGGTGTGAACGAGGAGTTCTTGACGAATTCCCAAATCTCGGTCCGCTACGCCAACACTTCTCGAAGAGCACCGGCCAAGACCGTGAGTCCGTCGTGGAGTTGCTCATCGGTAATGACGAGGGGTGGCAACAGGCGGATGACATTGCCGTAGGTGCCACACGTCAGCACGATGACTCCTGCTTGATTGCACAAGTTGGCGACTGCTTTCGCTGCTGGTGCATCTGGGGTCTTGTCCTGTCCGGTCACGAGCTCAATGGCAACCATTGCTCCTCGGCCACGGACTTCACCAATTCGGGGAAGGTCTTCTGACAAGGTTCGAAGGATTGAGGTCATGGCTTTGCCAATGGTGCGCGCTCTGCCAGCCAAGTCATCTCGACGCATGACCGAGATGGCCGCGAGTGCTGCAGCACACGCCACTGGGTTCCCGCCGTAGGTGCCACCGAGGCCACCTTCGTGAATGGCATCCATGATCTCTGCTCGGCCAGTCACGGCTGCAAGTGGCATACCGCCGGCAATGCCTTTGGCTGTTGTCACAAGGTCGACTTTCACTCCTTCATCGTCCAAGGCAAACCAGTTCCCGGTCCGACAGAAACCGGATTGGATCTCGTCAGCAATGAATAAGACGGAGTTCTGTGTGCACCAGGTGGCAATTGCTGGAAGGAAGCCCTTGGCCGGCACAATGAAGCCACCTTCACCTTGGACGGGCTCAATGAGAACGGCGGCCAAGTTGGACGCACCAATCTGGGACTCGAGCACTGAGATGGCTCGCTTGGCTGCTTCTTCGCCGCTCAGCCCATCGCGGTAGGGATACGACATTGGTGCACGGTAGACCTCAGGAGCAAACGGTCCAAAGCGGTGCTTGTAGGGCATGGACTTTGCCGTTAACGCCATGGTGAGATTCGTCCGGCCGTGATAGGCGTGATCAAACACCGCAATTGCTTGGCGTCCTGTAACGCTGCGAGCAATCTTGACGGCGTTCTCCACCGCTTC
This sequence comes from Acidimicrobiaceae bacterium, assembly GCA_947456095.1. GTDB lineage: Bacteria > Actinomycetota > Acidimicrobiia > Acidimicrobiales > RAAP-2 > CAIQEU01. The sequence continues at coordinate 8,680 of CANGPX010000057.1, read as the reverse complement.
TGCTCCGGAGTTGAGCAGGACGGTCTTGGCTGGGCCAGCAACTGGGCACAGTTCGTTGAGCGCTTCGGCAACAGCGACGTAACCCTCATACGGGGTCACCATAAAACAGGTGTGCAAGAGGTTGGCCGCTTGGGCTGAGATGGCGTCGGTGACTTCCTTGACTCCGTGGCCAATCGAGGTCACGGCAATTCCGGAACCAAGGTCGAGCAACTGGTTGCCGTCGATGTCGACCAAGATCGCACCGTGACCTCGCTCAATGAAGACGGGGAACCCCTTGCCAACGCCACCTGACACGGCGGAGTTCCGGCGAGCCAAGAGCTCAGTTGAACGAGGACCTGGAAGGTCGGTCACCACGGCTCGTGTTGTTGGAAGCTCTGCCACTTGTTCCTCCTCTTTCTCCCCCATGCTAGGAGTCACAACACGCAAGAACTCAGCCGTGACGCGACGAAGCGCCACTCCGGCGAGAAGCGGCGCTTCGAATCACGATTGGGCGCAAGCCCAACCTTGGCGGAAGAGGTGGGATTTGAACCCACGGAACCCATAGGTTCAACGGTTTTCGAGACCGTCCGATTCGGCCGCTCTCGCACTCTTCCGTCTTCCACTTTACTGCCCCATGCCCGCTCGGTCGACCAAAACTCGGCGACAGGTCTCGAGCGAGACTTCGCGCAGCAGCACAACAGAACCGAGAAAAGCCCCGACTGCTTCATGCGGGCGCTTTGGGTTAAGGCTACGACGACGGAGAAATTCGCCCGTCAATCATGCGCAACTCTTCTTGGAGTTCGGGGAGCATTTGGCGCAGGCTTCTGATGATGCCAACCACGAGTGCAATGTCGTCGAGGTTGATGCCGTCTCTCTCGGCAAAGACGGCAAAACCGGCCAAGGCATAACCAAGTAGTCGAGAGTAAGCATTGAACAGAACCGGATCAATGGGCTCCTCAGACACATCTTGCATTGCCTTCAGCATGATGTTGTTTTCGTCCTCTACGGAGAACGCTTTCGTTGAGACCCCTTCGCCTTTCAGCCAAGCAACAAGTCGTGCACTGAGAATGAGATCAGGGTTAAACAGCACCCCTGGTCCAACTGGGGCACCTTCAAGCAGCTCGAACTCTTGGTACACACGCCGGATGAGTTCGAAGGCCACGAAGGATTCTTTGAAGATCTCGATGGGTGTGAGGTTGGCGTTGCCAAAGGGCTGTTGTTGTTCTCGATGCTTTCGCGGTTGTCCCAACCGAGACACAAGCATTACGGTGCACATCATGAGACACCATCAACTGAAGGCGTTGTCGTGAGCCGGCGTGCTCGTCTGGTGCTTCGCCTCAGTGCTTTGTGGTCACTGTGGGTCTGGGCAGTGCTTGTGCGCAACATGGTGAGCGACCACACCCACGGACTGAGCTTTCGGTTGGTCCACCTTGGCCTTGCAATGATTTCTCTGGGATTTGCTCTCGCTACCTGGAGGATCGCACGTCGATCCCCAAATTCCGACTGGCCGCAAGCCTGAGTGGTTCGTTAACGCTTGGCAGCGAAGAACTCGGTCAGGAGCAAAGACGCCTCTTCTGCTCGCACCCCGCTTCGCACGGCAAGATCATGATTGAGCCGAGGATCAGCACCCAAATGATAAAGCGATCCGAGTGCACCGGCTTTTGGGTTGTCGGCGCCGATGACGACCGTTGCTACCCGAGCGAGCTGAAGTGCACCTGCGCACATCACGCAGGGTTCAAGCGTCACATACAAAGTCATACCGTCCAAGTGAGAATCACCAGTGATCTGCGAGGCTGCTCGCAGCACCAGCATCTCGGCATGGGCTGTCGGGTCATGGTCGCCTTCTCGACGATTGTGGGCTCGGGCGAGAACCACGCCATCTCGCACCAACACTGCACCTACAGGGACATCGTCGTGGGCGAGGGCTTTCTTCGCCTCGTCGAGGGCTAGTCCCATGAGTTCGTGATCAGTCGGGCTTGCCACAGCGCTCATGCTACGAGCCTTCGCTCAGGTTTTCGTCGACTGGCGTAGAGCGGATGACCACTGCCGGATTCCCGGCAACGACCGAACCGGGTGCGACGTCGTGGAGCACTACAGCGTTGGCCCCAATGACGACGTCATCACCAATGGTGATGTCGCCAATGATCTTGGCTCCTGGATAACAGGTGACCCGGTCACCGACGGTTGGATAGGTCGAGCCGTCTTGGGTGCCAATCGTCACCTGATGAAAGATTCGACAGTCTTGACCGACCTTGGCGCCGGTGCCAATGACGATCCCATTGCCATGGATGAACACCGTTCCTTCGCCAATAACTGCACCATGGTCAATCTCGATACCAGAAAGCAACTTGCCAACCTGCAATGCCACAACCGAAAGTGCAGGCATCTTCGCCTTGTCCAAGCGAACCGAGAGTCGGTAGAGGCGAAGGGCGTGCCACTGCATGGCGAGGAGTGACGTCAACACGGACGAACTTCTTTGGCCATGGCTCAAGCGTAGGCCGGGCCAAGCAGGGGTGTGGCGAGGTCAAGGCTCGAACAAGTTTGACCAACGTTCGTGGAATCCCTGGCGGTACATCCGTTACTGCGTTCCCCAAGCTTTCCTCGGTATTTGTGAAGCGACGTTGGCGGATCTGGCAGGGAGTGGAGATTGGCAACTCATTGAGACGTTTCGCGAGCAGCTAACCGCCCACCTCAAGACGTTTCTCTTCGTCGGCGGGATGCCCGAAGCCGTAGTGAGATTTGCGGAGCGAAGTGCTCTCGAGGAGGTTTGATCAGTTCAACGGAACATCCTTCGTGGCTATGAAAATGACTTCGCCAAGTACGCAGGTGCAACCACGAGCCGGCGAATAGCGCAAGTACGGGCGTCGCTCCCAACTCAGCTTTCAAAGGAAAATGGGCGATTTATCTTGGGCCACGTCAGAGAAGGCGCTCGTGGTCGCGAATTCGAAGAAGCAATTGGGTGGCTCTGTGACGCAGGCTTGGCGAGCAAAGTTGCCAGAATCGCGAAACCAGTAAATCCTCTCCTTTCCTATGAAGAGCAACACCACTTCAAGTTGTTTGTCCATGACGTCGGGCTTCTCGCGGCGATGGCAGAACTCGACGAACGGGTCCTCTTGAAGTCAATTGGAGTCTTTGAGGAGTTCAAAGGCGCCTTGACCGAGAAGTACGTTCATCAGCAGTTGATTGCGAGTGGAATCGAACGACTGATGTATTGGCGCCAAAGTCTGGAGAGGCAGAACTGGACTTTGTGGTTGAACATGACGGGTCGATTATTCCCATTGAAGTAAAGGCAACGACCAACCTGAAATCGAAGAGCATGCGGGTCTACCGAGAGCGGTTCAACCCGTCGAGCGCATGGCGCTTTTCGCTTTCTGGATACGGAGAGCAGGACGAGCTCACGAATGTGCCGCTCTTCGCCATCCAGTCGCTCTTGAGGTCTCACTAGATCACTGGGACTGCTCTCGCTGTCGCACCGTTCGGATTGAGAACAAATGAAGCCAAAACCCCCGGGTGCAGATGCACCCGGGGGTTCTTTGGCGGAGGCGGTGGGATTTGAACCCACGGTGAGTTTCCCCACACACGATTTCCAATCGTGCCGATTCGGCCGCTCTCGCACGCCTCCACGACATTCCACTGCACACCTACGCAGCAGAACTCCGATTGCTTAGGCTAGTTCGCCATCCAACGAACGCTGGCAGAAAGCCAGTTGTAAGGAAAATACCCGCAGCTGCCCTAGGGTCACGCCGTGGACTTCGTGGTTACTGGCCCCATCTTCGAGTGGCGTGGACCGGCTCCATTGTTCTTTGTGGCGGTAGGCGAAGATGACTCGGCCCATCTCGCCGAGCTGGCTGCTGGACGTTCTTCTGGCTGGGGCTGTATCCCCGTTACCGCCCATGTCGGCGTCGTGGCCTTCACCACCTCACTCATGCCAAAAGACGGCGCCTCTCTCGTGCCGCTCAAAAAGGCCACACGTGAGTTGGCGAACATCGGCCTCAGCGACGTGGTGTGAATGGAGAGTGAACTGCGCAAGGCTTAAGCTCGCGAGTCGTTTGGTTTCTTGAGCGGTAGAGTTTCCTTGTCGACGTCGGGTGCGGTAGCTGGGTCCTGCGCAACGGCTGCTCGTGAACCGGGTCAGGGTCGGAAGGCAGCAGCTCTCAGCGGGTCTTGTCGTGTGCCGCAGCCAACCTGGCTGCCGCACCGGGCGTCGACGAATCGCCGTCTTTGGCGACAGCCCACCGGTAGGCTCGCACTATGACCGAGCTAGAGGGCACCACACAGCGTCTCGTTGGAGATGACAGCTTCGTCTCGCTCTATCGACGCTTTCGACCTGGAACGTTTTCTGCCCTTCGAGGCCAGCCCCATGTCGTTCGTGCCTTGCAGCATGCAGTTGCCGAGAATCGAGTTGGCCACGCCTATTTGTTCTCTGGTCCAAGAGGCACGGGAAAGACCTCGACCGCTCGGATTTTGGCCAAGGCGCTCAACTGCACCGACTTGCACGAGGGAGAGCCTTGCGGAGCATGCACGAGTTGCATAGAGATCACCAAGGGCACCTCACTTGATGTCACTGAACTCGATGCTGCGTCAAATAACGGCGTCGACGCCATGCGCGACCTGGTCAATCACGCAAACCTCGGAACACCTGGACGCTGGAAGGTCTACATCGTCGACGAAGTCCACATGCTGTCGAACGCCGCGGCAAACGCGTTACTGAAGACACTCGAGGAACCACCAAGTCACGTGGTGTTCGTGCTTGCCACGACTGATCCCCAAAAGGTGCCAGCCACCATTCGCAGTCGGACTCAGCATTTGGAGTTCCGACTCTTGGGATCTGACACCTTGGCCACGTTGCTTTCAGAGGTGAGGGTCGAAGCAGGCCTTGCCGTTGATGATGAGTCCTTGGCCGCAGCGGTCCGTCGAGCCAAAGGTTCGGCTCGTGACGCACTGTCAGCTCTAGACCAGGTGGCAGCAGCCGGTTCAGCCGATGACGTTGTTCCCATCTTTGACGGGGTCATTGACGCACTGGTTGAGTCAGACGCTGGCGCACTTCTTGTGGCGTTGGCTGAACTTCATGACGCTGGCTGGGGCCCACAGCAGTTGGCGACTGAGCTGATCCAAGAACTGCGCACGGGTTTTCTCGGGCATGTGGCCCCACAACTGAATGATGTGGTTCGAGCAGAACAACCAGCCCAACATGAGCGCATGCACGAGTTGGGTCTTCCTCGAATTGTGCGCACGATGGAAGCCATTGGCAAAGCGCAGATCCAAATGCGTGATGCACCTGAGCCACAAGTGGTCTTAGAACTCGCCCTGGTTCGTTCTGCTCGACTCGATCTTGATGATTCGCCAGCCGCTTTGGCTGAACGACTCAGTCGCATTGAGCAGCGCTTGGCTGAAGGTGGCGTCCCGTCAGCACCACTTGGAACCCCAACTCCTGCGCCAGCGGCATTGCCTCGACCCGGGTCGGCCGCTGAAGCGGCCATTGCTGTCGCAAGGGCCGCAGCTGCAGCGCCAACAGAGGCCACCGTTGCTCAGACACCTGCTGCTCCGATCAAACCATCAGAGAAGCCAAGCCTCGGGGCAATTCGTCGCCAGCAAGCAGCTGCTCCGGCAGCACCAGAACCTGTGTCAACGCCAGATCCTCTTCCACCCGAGGTTGAACCAATGCCAACGGCGACTCCTGCCGCTCCGGTTCACCCAGCCGGTCAAGCTGCTGGTCCGCTCGATGTGGAGCAGTTGAACGAGGCCTGGAAGACCGTGCACTCAACCCTGCCGGTCAAAGCAAAGGCGATTTTGGCCATTGGTCGCTTTGTCGGCACTGATGGTGCAAGGGCTGACTTTGCTCTCCCGAACGCCGCACACGTTGACCGAGCTCGTGAATGTGTACCGGCAATGGCTTCGGCGCTCGTTGCCAGTCTTGGGCGACCACTCGAGGTATCACTCGTCGTCGGCGAAGAGCCAAGCAATGTGGCAGTACACGATGAGGATGATGTTGAAGAGTCGGTTGAAGCGTTTGCCACACTCGTTGAAGAGTCCAAGAGCGCGGGCAATATTGACTCGTTGGCCTCAGCCAAGATCTTTGAAGCTTTTCCCGGTTCGATTGAGGTGACCGAGTAGGTGTATCCAGAACCGCTACAAGACCTCATTGACGAGTTCGGTCGCCTACCGGGCATTGGTCCGAAAAATGCCGCTCGCTTGGCTTTTCATCTCTTGCGAGCAGGTCGAGATGATGCCGAACACTTGTCGACGGCAATTGCAGAAATGAAACGCCGCACGACGTATTGCCCTGTTTGTTGCTCGGTGTCTGCTGACGGTGCGACCTGTGCAATCTGTCTTGATGACCGACGAGATACCACGCTCATCTGTGTCGTTCAAGACCCAAGAGACCTGACGGTTGTTGAGAAGTCCGGTTCGTTCTCTGGTCGCTACCACGTGCTCCATGGAGCCATGAACCCACTTGAAGGCATTGGCGAAGCAGATTTGCGAATCCGTGAGTTGCTCATCCGGGTCGATGGCGGGGGAGTGGGCGAAGTCATCTTGTGCCTCAACCCAACGGTTGAAGGCGATGTGACGGGCATGCACCTGTCAAGGCTGTTGGTCCCTCGTGGCGTCAAGGTGACAAAGATTGCCTCAGGCGTGCCAGTTGGTGGCGACTTGGAATACGCCGACGAATTGACCCTCGGAAGGGCAATTGAAGGTCGACGTTCCCTCGACGCGTAAGGCTTCTCAGTTGAAGAAGCCGAAGTAGACCGTGCAGGCAGCACCTGCGGCCAAGCAGTAGATGCCAAAGGGAAGCAGCGTCTTTGTTTCGAAGTACTTCGACAACCAACGAATCGCACCGTAGGCGGCAAGGCCAGCCACAATTGAGCCAACAATAACTTGGCCAACAATGCCCTTGCCGTTTGGTCCAAGAAGGTCAGGCAACTTGTAGACACCGGCAGCCAAAATGATTGGTGTCGCCAGCAAAAACGTGAACTTGGCCGCGTCTTCGTGGTTGAGTCCTCGCAGCAGGCCAGCGGCCATGGATACCCCGGAGCGACTGAAACCGGCAAACAGCGCCAAGATCTGTGAAGCGCCAACCAACATGCCGTCTTTCATGGGCAAGGTGGCAAGTTCTGGAGCAACTTCATTGCGCCGGCGATGCGTGCCTTGGAGCTGTGACTTTCGGACCCGCTCGGCAAAGAGCAAGACGAAACCGTTCAGAAACAGAAAGACCGAGGCATACAGCGGCTTCGAGAAAATTGTTCGAATCTTGTGCTCAAGGAGCAGTCCGACAATGGCGACGGGAATCGTGCCAACAATGAGCAGCCAGCCGAGGCGTTGGGTTGAGGTTTCAATTTTTCGGGTTCGAGTGGAAGTCCACAGCCCAGCAATGATCTCTTTCCAGTCAGTGAAGTAAAAGACAATGAGGGCAATGGCAGTGCCACAGTGAAGACCCACCAAGAACGCCAAGTAGCCAGACTCGCTCGAGGACTCTTGATTCACAATGTTGTCCCAGCCAAACAGTTGGGGCAAGATCACCGAGTGGCCGAGGGAGGAGACCGGGAAGAGCTCAGTCACTCCTTGCAAGATGCCAATCACGATGGCCTGGAAGTAGGTCATGTGACTTTGATCCGTTGCTGCCAAGAGCATGTGCTGCATGAAAGAACCCCCAAGGTTGTCGCTTCCGTAGGCTAGGCGAAGGCGAAGCACATCTCGTGCATCGAAGGCGCCTGTAACTCGGAGGTCTCTATGGCAACAGTGTGGTTACTGCGACATGCGAAGGCAGAAAAAGATGGCCGAGGTGGTCCGACTGATTTCAGTCGAGCCTTGACTGGTCGGGGTCGGAACCAAGCAACAGCTCTTGGGAAATATCTCGGCAAAGAACCAAAGAAACTCCGCGACACTCCCCGACCTGAGTTGGTGCTTTGTTCGACCGCTCGACGAACACAAGAGACCTTGGCTGCGGTACTTGGTGCGAGTGGTCTTCGACCCAAGGTCGAGATGATGGACGCCATCTACGAAGCAACCGAAGATGACCTCAAGTATTTGCTCACCGGTTACCCAGGGGTGACCTCACTCATGGTGGTTGGTCACCAGCCAACCCTTGGTCTTCTTCGAGAAGACCTGCTGCAGTCGGCAGAGCGCTCAGAGCGACCAACTGGGGTCTGTGCACTTGCCGTTGTTTCTTTCCCAGCTGACGTGATTTCTGAGATTGTTCCCGGAACGGGACGTTTGATGCAGATGACCGACAAGTTGGCGTAAGCGGCAGAAAGCAAAACGCCCCGGCTGGCCGAAGCCAACCGGGGCGTTTTGTAGAAGGTCTCGTTTAGCGAGTGCGAAGAATCGCTGCGTCGCCTTGTCCACCGCCACCACAAAGGGCAACGGCAGCCACACCGCCGCCACGGCGCTGCAGTTCATAGAGCGCAGACAGCGCAATGCGAGCACCTGACATACCAAGTGGGTGACCGAGGGCAATGGCGCCACCGTTCACGTTGATCTTGGCTTCGTCAATGCCGAGTTCATCAGCTGACGCCAAGCCAACGCAGGCAAAGGCTTCGTTGAGCTCGAAGAGGTCAATGTCGTCCAAGGTCAGGTCAGTCTTGGCCAGTGCCTTTTGGATTGCACGGCTTGGCTGGGTGAGCAGTGACGCATCAGGACCAGCAACTTCACCAAAGGCCAACAGCTCACCAAGGCCACGAATGCCGAGCTCTTCGGCCTTCTT
>CANGPX010000056.1 GCA_947456095.1 Acidimicrobiaceae bacterium | reverse complement strand
GCGCACTCGATGTTGCCTTTTACCGCGATGACTTGGCGCTGCGACCCGTCGTGCCTGAAGCGGCAACTGACATTCCAGTTGACTTGGACGGAAAAGTTGTGGTCCTCGTTGATGACGTGTTGTTCACGGGGCGAACGATTCGAGCAGCCCTCAACGCGCTGAGCGACTTCGGTCGGGCAAAATCGGTCGAGCTTGCCGTGCTCGTCGACCGAGGCCACCGAGAACTCCCGATTCGACCTGATTATGTCGGCAAGAACTTGCCAACTTCTCGCGCAGAGCAAGTCGATGCCAGTGTGCGAGGCATTTGGCTCACGCAAACGGTGATGCCATGAACAAGCCCCATCTGCTCTCGATCAATGACCTTGGCCGTGACGGCATTGTCGAGGTGTTGAACGTGGCTGAATCGTTTGCCGAAGTCGAGCGTCGAACAATGAAGAAAGTGCCAGCACTCAAAGGCAAAGTGGTGGCAACCTTATTTTTCGAAGAATCAACCAGGACTCGGCTGAGTTTTGAAACCGCAGCAAAGCGCTTGTCGGCTGATGTGCTCAGTTTGTCCGTTGCCTCTTCCTCGGTGAAAAAGGGCGAATCGCTCAAAGACACCTTGAAAACCATTGAGGCACTCGGTATAGATGCAGTCATTATCCGGCACCGGTCATCTGGAGCTCCACTGCAAGCCTCTCGCTGGCTTGAAGACATCTCGGTCATCAACGCTGGAGATGGCTGGCACGAGCATCCAAGTCAAGGACTCCTCGATGCCTTCACGGTTCGCCAAGCTTGGGCAGGCGACCTGAACGTCGACCCGAAAGAGACGGGTGCGGAACTCTTTGAGGGCAAGCGCATCGTCATTGTTGGCGACATTGCCCACAGTCGAGTGGCGAGAAGCGAAACCTTGGCCTACAAGGCACTTGGCGCTGACGTTGTTCTGTGTGCACCAGCCACCTTGTTGCCAAAAGACAGCGTCAATTGGGGCGTGGAAGTCACTCATGATCTTGACGCAGAGCTTGGAAGTGCTGACCTGGTCTCAGTGCTTCGCCTGCAAGCTGAGCGTGGCGGTGGCGAATGCGTGCCGAGCCTTCGGGAGTTCAATGCTGACTTCGCCATGACGGAAAAGCGCATGGGGGCGTTAAAAGCTGGCGCTCGAGTGACTCACCCGGGGCCCATGGTTCGCGGGGTCGAAATTGCCTCAGAAGTGGCAGATGACCCGAGATGCCTCGTGACCACACAAGTCACCAATGGCGTTGCTGTGCGCATGGCCGTGCTTTACCTGCTGCTGACCGGCGGCGGAACCCAAGAACTTGAAGGAGGAGGAAAGTGACGATCATCCAAACAGCGAGATACGACATGGCGCCTGACACGATTGCCATTGTTGGCGGAGTCGTATTGACTGAAGAGGGACTGGTGCGAGCAGATCTGGTCATTGAACATGGCCTGATCACTGCACTTGGTACCGATGTTGTACTCCCCGAGGGTGCCACGGTGCTCGAGGCCAAAGACTGCATTGTCGGTCCAGGTTTTGTTGACTTGCACACTCACCTCCGTGAACCGGGAAAAGAACAAGCCGAAACCATCGCCACCGGCGCCCGTGCCGCAGCACTTGGTGGCTACACCGCCGTTGTGGCGATGCCCAACACCGACCCGGTGCTCGACAGCGCCTTTGTTGTTCGTGCTGTGCTTGATCTTGGAGCGGTGTCGACGTGTGAGGTGGCGGTTGCTGGAGCAATCACGGTGGGCCGAAAAGGTGAATCACTGGCACCCATTGCCGAGTTAGCCAAACTCGGGGTGCAGTTGTTCACTGACGATGGCAGCGGAGTCCAGCACGGTGGCGTTGCCCGCCGAGCACTCGACTACTGCCGAGGACTTGGCGTTACCTATGCCGAGCACTGTGAGGACAATGCCATCGCAGCTGGAGGTGTGGTCCATGAAGGGGAGTGGTCAGCCAAGCTTGGCCTACCCGGCCAGCCTGCATCAGCCGAAGAGGCCATGGTGGCGCGAGATTTGCTGTTAGCTGGCGAACTCGGCGCTCGGTTGCACCTCTTGCACCTGTCAACTTCCGGGTCGGTGGAACTCGTGCGCCAAGCAAAACATGCCGGCATCAACGTGACTGCTGAAGCCGCACCACATCACTTCACCTTGACCGATGCGGCGCTCGAAAGCTACGACGCCGTGTTCAAGGTGAACCCACCGCTTCGCCCCGAGCACCATGTCCAAGCCATCATTGACGGTTTCGCCGACGGCACGATTGATGCCGTCGCCACCGACCATGCTCCCCACACTCCAGAGACGAAGGATTTACCGTTTGACGAAGCGCCTCCTGGGATGCTCGGACTGGAGACAGCGTTTTCTTTGACCTTTGAGCGTCTGGTGCTCGGCGCCAAGATGTCCATTGAGCAACTCTTCGCAGTGATGTCGATGAATCCTGCTCGAATTGCTGGCCTTGACGCTGCAAGCAGCCGTCCCTATGGCCACACGCCACACGGTAAGCCAGTTGCCGTTGGCAATGTGGCGAACTTGGTCGTGATTGATCCAGAGGCGACTTGGACGGTTGAAGGGTCATCTTTGGCGTCGCTGGCGGCCAACACGCCCTATGAGGGAAGAACAATGCATGGTGCGATTCGCCACACCGTGCTTCGAGGCGAGCCTGTGGTGCTCGAAGGAAAGGCAACGCGATGACGATACGTGAACTTGGTCACCTGGTTCTCGCTGATGGGGCCGTCTTCGAGGGCGAAGTCGCTGGCTTTTTGCGAGACGAACCAGCAACTGGTGAAGTGGTCTTCAATACGTCAATGACTGGCTACCAGGAGATTTTGACCGATCCCTCCTACGCCGGCCAGATCGTTGTCTTCACAACGGCTCATCTCGGCAATTACGGCACCAGTCCAGTTGATGATGAATCGTCCAAGGTCTGGTGTCGTGGCACCGTACTTGGCGATTTGGCCGATCGACCATCGAACTTTCGCTCGACTCGAGGACTTCCTCAGTTCGCAATGGATGAACAGTTACCGATTTTGGCTTCTGTTGATACGAGGCGACTGACACGACACTTGCGCGAACACGGAGCACTGCCCGGTGCTTTTGGCCCTCAACCCATTGAGGTGCTCCTCGAAGCGGCAAAACGGGAAGTTGGTACGGACAACATGGACTTGGCGTCTGTGGTGTCGACCAAGACTGCTTATGAACTCGACGGCGGGCCGTTTCGCATCGTGGTGCTCGACTTTGGGGTGAAAACCACCATGCTCCGCCAATTGCAAGACCTTGGCCACTTGATTGTCGTGCCAGCTTCAACCTCAGCTGAAGAGATTCGCTCCCTCAGTCCTGATGGCCTGTTCTTGTCCAATGGTCCTGGGGATCCAGCGGCGCTGACGACCCCAGTTGACACCGTTGGCAGTTTGCTTGGTGAGTTGCCCATCTTTGGCATCTGCTTGGGTCATCAGTTGCTCTCACGGGTGCTTGGGGCGACGACCTACAAGTTGCCCTTTGGTCATCACGGTGGCAATCACCCAGTGGTTGACCTGTCAACGGGACATGTCGAAATCACCAGTCAGAACCACAACTACGCCGTTGACGATGGTTCAATGGGTCGAGCCCTCGTGACGCATCGCAACTTGAACGATGGCGTGGTTGAAGGGGTAGCAGCCGAGGCGCTTCGAGCCTTTTCGGTGCAGTATCACCCTGAAGCTGGCCCTGGGCCCCATGATGCCCGCTACCTCTTTGATCGATTCTCAAACCTGCTTAACGGAGCCAACCATGCCTAAGCGCAATGATCTCAAATCCATTTTGGTGATTGGGTCTGGCCCGATTGTGATTGGCCAAGCCTGCGAGTTTGACTACTCAGGCACCCAGGCGTGCCGGGTGCTTCGCGAAGAGGGCTACCGCGTCATTTTGGCGAACTCAAACCCCGCAACGATCATGACCGACCCAGGAACAGCTGATGCCACCTATGTCGAACCGCTGACGGCTGAGGTGATTGAAGCCATCATTATCAAAGAGCGCCCTGATGCGTTGCTGCCGACGCTCGGTGGCCAAACGGCCCTCAACTTGACCATGGAACTGGTCGAACTTGGCATCTTGGAACGCCATGGCGTTGAGGTGATTGGCGCCAACCCCGTGGCGATTGCAACCGCAGAAGACCGCGAACAGTTCAAGCACGCCATGGAAGAAATTGGCCTCGAAGTGCCGATTTCTGACTTTGCTCACTCGCTTGATGAGGCCATGGTGATTGCCAAGCGCATTGGCTACCCAATCATCATTCGACCGAGTTACATCCTCGGCGGAGCGGGAACTGGTATTGCCCATGATGATGTGGCGATGGCCCGTCTTGCCCAAGAAGGACTCGATGCCAGCCCCATCACCGAGATCTTGGTTGAGCAGTCGATTGCTGGTTGGAAAGAATTTGAATTAGAAGTCATGCGAGACCAGGCAGATAACTGTGTGGTTGTTTGTTCCATTGAGAACTTCGATCCCATGGGTGTCCACACTGGCGATTCAATTACGGTCGCTCCAGCACAAACGCTGAGTGACGTTGAGTACCAAGAAATGCGCGATGACGCCTTTGCTTGTCTTCGTCGAGTTGGCGTCGAGACGGGTGGCTCAAATGTCCAGTTTGCCGTTGATCCAAAGACTGGTCGGCGCCTCGTCATTGAGATGAACCCTCGGGTTTCGAGAAGCTCGGCACTTGCTTCCAAGGCAACGGGATTTCCCATTGCCAAGATTGCCGCACGCTTGGCCGTTGGCTACCGCTTGGACGAAATCACCAACGACATCACCAAGGCAACTCCCGCTTCATTTGAGCCCTCCATTGACTATGTCGTGACGAAGATTCCTCGCTGGGCGTTTGAGAAACTCCCCGGCGCCGAAGCTCGCCTTGGTACCCGCATGCAATCAGTTGGTGAAGTGATGGCGATTGGCCGCACTTTCCCAGAGTCGCTGCAAAAGGCTCTGCGCTCCTTGGAGCAAGGTCGCCACGGACTGAACGCTGACCCGGCCGAAGGCGATCTTGACCGCATGAGTGAAGAGGAACTCGATCAAGCAATCTCCATTGCTGCGCCCGACCGGATCTTTGCCGTTGAGGCAGGTCTTCGTCGTGGGCGAAGTGTCGAGCGCATGGTGGAGTTGACCGGAATCGACCCTTGGTTCCTTGATCAAATGGAGCGCATCAGTGTTGCTCGAGTGGCGCTCAGCGAACAACGAGCACGGTCAGTTTCGGGAGAAGCGGTTTTGGGAGAACTTGGTCGCGTTGGTCTTCGCCGGTTGAAGCGCCTTGGGTTCTCTGACGTGCAGCTTGGCTACCTCCTCGGGTGTGATCCAGCGACCATTCGAGCCACACGAAAAGCCCTTGGCGTTCTTCCAACGTTCAAGACGGTTGACACCTGCGCAGCGGAATTTCCGGCCGAGACGCCGTATCACTACTCGACCTATGAAGAAGAAGATGAAGTGCGACCTTCTCCTCGACCACGAGTGGTCATCTTGGGATCAGGTCCGAACCGAATTGGTCAAGGCATTGAGTTCGACTACTGCTGCGTGCACGCCTCAATGGCGTTGCGAGCTGCTGGGTATGAAGTGGTGATGATCAACTGCAATCCAGAGACGGTCTCAACCGACTACGACACCTCGGACCGTCTCTACTTTGAGCCGCTCACCTATGAAGATGTCTCAAACGTGCTTGAAGCTGAAACCAAGGCTGCAGGGGTAGACGGTTCACTCGTTGGGGTCATTGTCGCCCTCGGTGGCCAAACCCCACTGAAGCTTGCTGGCCAGCTTGACCCTTCACTCATCTTGGGCACGTCGCCGGCTTCGATTGAAGCGGCCGAAGACCGTGCCCACTGGTCGGCGATCTGCGAGCGTTTGTCGATCTCGCAGCCTCCTGGTGGGACTGCGGTGACTGCAGAGCAGGCCGTGGCGGTAGCTAAGCGTGTTGGCTATCCGGTGCTCGTGCGCCCGAGTTATGTCCTTGGTGGGCGAGCGATGGAAATTGTCTACGACGAAGCCGGTCTCGAGCGGGCAATGTCGCGCCTTCTCGGCAGCGACGAGGGATCCCCAGTTGGTGGGGTGCTGGCTCGTGATGGTGGCGTGAGTGATGACCGCCCGGTGTTGATTGATCGCTTCTTGGAAGATGCCACCGAAGTTGACGTCGATGCAGTGCGTGACGCAGCTGGCGAGATTGTGATTGCCGGCATCATGGAGCACGTCGAAGAAGCAGGTGTGCACTCGGGTGACTCAGCCTGCACCTTGCCAACGCAGACCCTTGGGGCCTCGACGCTTTCGACGATTCGAAGCCACGCCGCAGCACTGGCAGAGGATTTGTCGGTGGTTGGCCTGCTCAATGTGCAGTTCGCCGTCAAAGATGGCGATGTCTTTGTGTTGGAAGCCAACCCTCGCGCCTCGAGAACCGTCCCGTTTGTGGCGAAAGCCACTGGTATTGCCTGGGCAATGATTGCTGCTCGCGTGATGGTTGGAACAACACTCGAAACGCTGCGCGAAGAAGGCCTTTTGCCTCGAGTCATTGAATTGCCTCGTCACGTGAGCGTGAAAGAAGCGGTCATGCCGTTCAACCGTTTCCCCGGCGTTGACACGCTGCTCGGACCGGAAATGCGCTCAACTGGTGAAGTCATGGGCGTTGATGTCAACTTTGGACTTGCGTTTATGAAGAGCCAGATGGCGGCTGGATCAGCACTGCCATCGAGTGGAACCGTCTTTTTCTCGGTGGCAGATCGAGACAAAGCGCAAGGACTCGAAGTGGCAAAACTCTTTGTTGAGCTTGGGTTTGATCTCGCTGCGACGTTTGGCACGGCCGGATTCTTGCGCTCGAACGGCATTGACGTTGCGCAACTTGTGGCCAAGATCGGCGAAGAAGCCATGGCAACTGACGCCATCTCACTCATCAACTCCGGGGGCATTCAACTCGTGATCAACACCCCGCGCGGCTATGGACCACGGGCTGATGGCATTCATATCCGCACTGCAGCGCTTGTAAACGCCGTGCCGTGTCTGACGACCCTTGCTGCAGCCCGAGCCGCTGCACTTGGTATCGCCGCAGCCAAGGATCAGCCGCTTGTTGTTCGCAGTTTGCAGTCGCTGAACGGACCAGTTGCGTGAGCAAACGAAAGGTCACTCTGTCGAGCGAGGTTGGAAGCGTTTCACTGCACAGTGCAGTGATGACGGCCTCGGGTACGGCGGGCTACGGAGATGAATTGGCTGACTATGGAGACTTGAGCGAACTTGGTGCTCTCGTCACGAAGTCGCTGTCGCTTGATCCGTGGGCGGGAAATGCAGCGCCTCGAGTCACCGAAGTCGACGCCGGCATGCTCAATAGCGTTGGCCTGCAAGGACCTGGCGTTGCTGCATGGCTAGAAAGTGGCCTGCCTGCAGCACAACAAGCCGGCGCACGAGTCGTGGCCTCAATCTGGGGAACCTCGGTCGCAAGCTATGGAGCAGCATCAGCAGCACTCGCCGGCCAAGACCTCTTGGCCATTGAGATCAATGTCTCGTGTCCAAATGTTGAAGACCGGTCAGCAATGTTTGGCCACTCGGCCACGCAAACAGCTCGAGTGGTTGAAGCGTGCAAGGGAGCAATTCCGATTTGGGTGAAGTTGTCACCCAATGTTGCTGACCTCATCTCAATTGCTCAAGCAGCGGTTGAGGCGGGAGCTGATGCACTGGTGTGCACCAATACCTTGCTCGGGATGGCTCTTCACCCGCAGACGGGAAAACCTGTGCTGGGCAACGGTGGAGGCGGACTGTCGGGACCTTCGGTACACCCAGTCGCAGTCCGAGCAGTTTTTGAGTGTCGAAAGGCGCTGCCGAACACCCCAATCATTGGCGCCGGTGGAGTGAATTCAGGAAAGACCGCCCTCGAGTTCTTGCACGCAGGTGCTCAAGCAGTCCAAGTGGGTACGGCAAGTTTCCGTGATCCTCGTGCCCCATGGAAGGTGGCAAAGGATTTGGAACGCGCACTTCGTCGAGCCGGACATGCTTCGGTGCAAGACGCGATTGGGCAAGCACACCGCTAGCAGCGTTCTCCACTACGGTGCCAAAGATGGTGCCGATGCCCCTCCCAAGCCTGTGGCACCTGAGCGTCGGTGGACTGGTGGTGCTGTTTTTCATTGCCCTGTGTTGGATTGGCGCTTCGTCGTTACCAAGAGAGAGTGACGTTCGGCCAAGCAGAAAACTGCGAGCCACTTTGGCAACGGTGGCGTTCCTCCTCATCTTGTTGTGTCTTGATGGACCACTCAATCGAGCAAGTGAGAATTGGCTGGCTTGGCATATGGTCTCCCACGTCCTTGTGATGTTCTACGTGCCGGTGTTGCTCGTTGCCTCTGGAGCGGTTTCACTGATAGGCGCCGCACTGAGGGGGCGCCGGGGAGTAGCTGAAGCGTCGCGGGTTTTGCGAAGCGTGAGTGGCTTCGTTGGTCGACCAGTTGTTGCAGTGCTGTTGTTTAACGGCGTCATGGTGTTTTGGCATATCCCCGCGGTGTTTGATTGGCAGATGGACCACTCGTGGTCATCGGAAGCTTTGATGCAGCCTTCGTTCATCGTGGCTGGCTACTTCTTCTGGCGACTGCTGCTCAATGGTCCGGGTCTTTCCCCACGGGCTCGCAGCCGAGTGCAGGTGGTTTCAGTCCTCGCCACCGCGTTTTGCATGTTGGTGCTTGCAATGTGTCTGTCCATTGGTTCAAAAGCGCCTTGGTACGCAGCACCGGTTGCCCTCCATGGAGTTGCCGCCGCGCTCAAAGACCAGCACTATGCAGCCGGAGTGTTGTGGGTTTGCGGTGACCTCTGGGCTATTCCGGCCTTGGTGCTCATTGCTCTGCGCATTGTTGAGGGCCGAGGTGGAGCCTCAACGGTCGTTGACCACTTCACGAAACGCGGGAGTTGACTGCGTCCCTTCAGCTGCCGCGTCTAATTGTTCTCTGACTCGCTTGCGGGCGGCTTTGCCGTTGGTTTGGTCATGTTCATGGAGCAACTTCCACCACAGATAGGTTCCCGTTGCGCCAAGGATTGGCCACTCAATGACGTAGACCCAACTGAGGGTGTTGCCATGAGACCCGCGAAGAAGCTCGATGACAAACGCCACAATGCACAAAGCCATTCCAGCGAAATAGGTGAAATGAAGCCAGAAGTTTGATCCCGACTTCTGCTCTTTTGACCTCACGAGTCGACCTTACTGTTTGATGATGGACTTGTTCGATTGACCATCTCGGGTTTGCCTTGGGTTTTGGGTATAGGTTCGTGGGCGTTGGTTTCAACGGTGTTGTATCAACAGCAAAGAGGGGGACTCAATGCGCAGACTTGTTGGAGCAGGTGGAGCACTCCTGCTGGCCACAGTCGTGATTGCCGCGATCGGAGTTGGTTTTTCGGCGCAGTCGTACAGCGCTCCGATACCCGTGTTGAAAGCAACGCCGGTCGGCACGGACGGAACCTGTGGCAAGCAAGCACCACGAGTGCATTTGGCGATTGGTGCGTATCCAGATTCTTCTGGGGTTGATGACCAAGGTAACGCAGTCCACCCTGGGGGGAACCCTGACTGGCCAGCTTTTGGACCGTCAAATGAATACTCAGTCCCGGCTGGGTCATGTGTGACGATGACGGTCACGCAATACGACTCAGGCGAACTCCTCAATAACGCCTACTTCGGGAAAGTGGCCGGAACCATTGGCAACAAGATCCACATTGAATCTTCTGGCACCAATGTCAGCCATTGCGCCGAGGAACCAGGCGCACCGGCAACCTTTGCTGGTGACGTTACTGAGTTGCAGCCTTGCGAAATTGGCCACACGTTCACCATGCGGCCACTGCCTGGCGTGTCTCCTGGTTTCTTTTTGAATGTGCCACTGCCGGTCGCTGGCAACTACTCCGGTGAAAATGTTGGCAACACCAAGGACTTTCCCCACCAAACGGTCACCTTCTCGTTCTTAGCTGGTCCAAAGGGCAGCTACTCGTGGAACTGCGAGTTCCCTTGTGGCCATGGCGTTGCGTCCTTCGGTGCGGTGATGGGTGCTTATGGCTACATGTCGGGATATCTCCATGTCATCTAACCAACTCCACAACGACGATTCGATTCTGGAAGACCTTGCACCTGAGGTTGATCGAGACCTGCACAGCAAACATGTTCGAGGCACCGCTCTGCTGTGGCTCATCATGACCGTTGGTGGCGTGCTGTGTGGGATCTACTTAACTCCTCGCCTCATGCCACACATGTTCGCCAAAGAAGGCCGAGACGCAGTGCTGACGGTGCAAGTGTTCACGGTTGTTGCTGCTCCTGTTGCCGCACTGGTCTGCGCTGTGGCGTTGTATTCGCTTCTGCATACCCGCCACCGAGCTTCACTTGAACACCCACCAAAAGATGGAAAGCCACTTCGGGGCAATGCCTTGGCTTCTGGTGCCTGGCTCATTGTGTCAACTTTGCTGGTTGTGTTTTTGCTCTTTTGGGGCCTGACCGAATGGTCGGCGCAACAAGTCGTCCATGCTGATTCGTTAACGGTCAATGTGGTTGGCAACCAGTGGGTGTGGGACTTTGAGATCCCAGCCCAAAAGGTCCGACTTGAGGGCGACAAGTCGCTCATCATCACCAAAGCAATTTCCATGTCGCAGCTCAACTTGCCAATTGACGTGCCCGTGACCTTCAACGTGACCTCAAAAGATGTCACCCATGGCTTCTGGCCGGTCAATCTCGGTATCCAAGTTGACGCGAACCCAAGGGCGACGACGACCGTCCACGCAACTCCAGATCGCTTGGGGAAGTTTGTCGTTCGCTGTAGTCAGTTGTGTGGCCTCAACCACGCGTATATGTATACCGAAGCGAACATTGTGTCTGACTCGACCTTCGAGGCGTGGGTAGCCGGCGGTGCGACGAAGCCCATTGGTTCCCTGATTGCCAAGGGGGCAGCGTGATGTCAACCGCACTCTTAGAAGACACGGTCCTCAGCCCAACAGCTGGCCGCCTCTATCGCCGACAAAATGCACTGACGGGGCTCTTGTTTGGAGTTGGTCTGGCAGTGCTTGGTTGGTTCATTGCCCTCAACACGGTGCAGTCGAATGAGAACTTTGGTTCCGACATGACCGTTGCGGTCACGATGACTTGTTGGGTCATTGGCTTCAATATCGGCATTGGTACGTTTAACGCAGTGTTTGCTTGGGTGCTTGGTCACGACCAGTCGCGAGAAGATGAGCTCTACGGCGCAGGTGTTTCGCAGGGGCGCTCTCGGTACTTCAAGTACTGCACCGACCACAAAGTGGTGGGAACGCAGTATTTGATCCTCGTCTTTGTGCTCTTTTTTGTCGGTGGCACCTTGGCCATGATGATCCGCACACAGTTGTTGACGCCAAACTCGAGTTTCTTGAGTCCGCAGACCTATAACGCGGTGGTGTCAATTCACGGCATGTGCATGATCATCGCCACCATCATCATGGTGTCGGGCCCGTTTGCCAACTTCATCATGCCCATCATGATTGGCGCCAAGGACATGGCCTTCCCACGTCTCAACGCCATGAGCTTTTGGGTTGTGGTCTCGGCTGTTCCACCACTGCTCGCAACGTTCTTCGTTGGTGGAGTGAATGCAGGGTGGACGACCTACGCACCGCTGTCGGTGCAAGACGGCCCAGCCATGATCTGCTTTGCCATCACCATCATCACCTTTGTGGTCTCGGTCACCGTTGCTGGTATCAACACCTTGATCACGGTGCTCACCATGCGGGCCAAGGGGATGACGTTCTCGCGGATGCCGATCTTTGTCTGGGCCAGTGTCATTGGCGGTGGCCTCGGCCTCTACGCCATGCCTGCGTTCTTGCTGGCAATGACCCTCATGGTTGCCGATAAAGCAACGGGAACTTCCTTCTTCGTTGCTGACCAGGGAGGATCTGGTTGGCTGTGGGAGAACGTGTTTTGGATCATGGGTCACCCTGAGGTCTACGTCATCTTGATCCCACCAGTTGGTGCGCTCATGGAAGTACTGAGCACCTTCTCAAGAAAGCCAGTGTTTGCCTACAAGATGATTATTGGAGCAATGACCGGCGTTGCTGGTCTGTCGATCATGGTGTGGGCGCACCACATGTTCACTACCGGCTGGGCCCCAGACTTGGCCGGTCCGTTCATGTTGACCACCGAGTTGATCTCCATCCCAACCGGCATCATTTTCTTGGCCGCCATTGGCACCTTGTGGCGGGGGAGTAACTGGGTCAGGCTGCCAATGTATTTCGGGTTCTTATTCATCTGGAACTTCATCGTTGGTGGCGTGACGGGGATTTACCTCTCTGACGTGCCAGCTGACAACTACTTCCACGGCAACATGTTCGTGACCGCGCACTTCCACTACACCTTGCTCGGAGGCGCCATGATTGCCGCCACCGCTGGGCTTTGTTACTGGTTCCCGAAAGTCACTGGCCGCATGCTTGATGAGCGGGTGGGTCGTTGGGCGTTCTGGCTCATCGCCATTGGCTTCCAAGTCACCTACATGGCGCAGTTCTATGAGGGCTTCAAGGGAATGCCCCGTCGAGTGGCGAACTATGACCCTGTCTTTCGACCTGAGAATCTCGTCTCAAGTATTGGTGCCTATGTTTTGATGGCTGGCTGGGTCGTGTTGCTCTATGCCCTCGTGAGCTCGTGGCGAAATGGGGCGATTGCCCCGGCGAACCCTTGGTCGGCAAAATCACTTGAATGGCATACCGAGACTCCCGTTCCGCTGGAGAACTTCCTTCAAGATCCACTGGTGATCAACGACCCCTATGGCTACGGCGGAGTTGCTAGTGAACAAATCCACGCAGTCTTTGGTGCCCATGCACACCATGGTGCGAACAATGGAGACCACACCTCATGACTCATACGGTCCAAACAACCCACGACGCCCATGAGGGCGGCCACCACGACACACCAGAACAGCGTGACCGGAAAGAACTTTCTGCACTCATCTTGTTCATTGCTGGTGACGCACTGTTCGTGGTG
>CANGPX010000055.1 GCA_947456095.1 Acidimicrobiaceae bacterium | reverse complement strand
GAGATGTTTGAAGTAATCGGTACGACGGTGATCACGCCCTGCCCGCCTTGTTCAGCAGAACGATTTGCTCCGTCATTGCTCACGATGACTGCGGGTCGCACCTTGTTTGCCTCCCCACTTCGAGCGGGATCAAGGTTGACCAGATAGATCTCGCCTCGGAGCATCTAGTGAAGTCCATCACTCGTCGTTGAGTCCCAGAGAACTTCTTCTTCGGCTTTCCATTCGGACCAGGCCGCTGCGTACTCAAATCCAAGTTCACTCGCTCGAAGGAGTCGGACTGCGCGATGAAGTACAGCAGACCGGGAAGAAAGACCCTTCATTTCGGTGTAGTCATCAAGGAATCTCACATCATCGTCGGGCAAACTCACGCTGATTTTCATACCTCTAGCATACCTAAAGTAGGAACAAAGTATGACAATAAGTATTCTGTATGCTATCTAGTAATGCTAGCATTTTAGTATGGTATCCACAAGAACAACGTTTACCCTTGATGAAGAGATCGCCAAGAAGGCTCAACTTCTTGGAATCAATGTCTCCGCCGCAGCTCGCCAAGGAGTGACGGACGCGGTGGAAGCAGCAATGGCTCTGTCTGATCGACTTGCCTACCTCGAGCACCCAGAGGTCGAAGATCATGACTGGACCAATGCAGAAAGTTGGGGGTCACGATGAACCGCGGTGAAGTCTGGCTGGGCAATGTCGGGAAGAAGAAGCGACCTGTCGTGATCCTCACTCGTTCAATCGTGATTGACGTGCGTCAACTCGTCACCGTGGCCGAGGTGACTACGAACGTGAGGGGTACCAACGCTGAGGTTGTGCTTGATCATCGTGCAGTTGGTCTTGACGAGTCCTCGGTGATCAACTGCGACGGCATCCATACCATTCCAACGAAATTGCTTGACGGTCCCATTGGGCGACTGGATGGTCCCACTTTGGAACAACTCTCAAGAGCAGTGAACTGGGCCCTTGGTTGCTAACGCTCTACTGAGGCATCACTCGGACCCAAGAGAAAACTCCCCGCCAACCGGTGGCGGGGAGTTTCTCATTTCTGGTCCTCAGGGCAAGCCTGAGGGCAAATCACTTCGGCTGCATGCGGATGCCGGCGTCCAAACGGATCGTCTCGGCGTTCATGTAGCTGTTGGTCAGCAGTTCAACGGCGAGCGAACCGAACTCGTCGCTGCGACCCAAGCGCTTCGGGAACAACACGCCGGTGCCGAGCTTGGCCTTGAAGGCTTCTGAGGCTTCGCCGGTGCCGTAGATCGGGGTGTCGATGAGGCCAGGCAAGATGGTGTTGACGCGAATGCCAACAGCTGAGAGGTCACGAGCAAGTGGCAAGGTGAGGCCAACAACGCCACCCTTGGACGACGAGTAGGCAACCTGGCCGATTTGGCCGTCTTCTGCAGCAACGGAAGCAACGTTGACGATTGCGCCACGCTCGCCGAATTCATCGGGCTCGTTCATTGACATCTTCGTTGCGGCCAAGCGGCAGACGTTGAAGGTGCCAACAAGGTTGACTTCAATGATCTTGCGGTAGATGTCCAAGTCGTGAGCCGACTCGTATTCGCCGTCTTTGCCAATGGTGCGGGTCGCCCAGCCAAGACCAGCCGAGTTGACCACGCTCTTCAGCGGACCCATGTCTTGGGCTGCTGCGATGGCTTCTTTGATCTGGTCGGTGTTGGTCACGTCACAGTGGACGAAGACGCCGCCGATTTCTTTGGCCAAGGCTTCGCCGAGTTCGGCCTTCAAGTCGGCAATGACGACTGAAGCGCCGCGTGCAGCAAGTGCCCGAGCGGTTGCCTCACCGAGGCCCGAAGCGCCTCCGGTGACAATGGCAGAGGTGTGGCTGAGTTCCATGGACTGCTCCCTTTGAAGGCAAGGGCCCTGTAGCCCAAGACCTGTATAGCGTAGGTCGTCTGAGGGGCACCTCGTGACCTTGTCGGCTTTGGCCCTAGCCTGAAGGGGTGGCCACCCGCTATGACACGAGCAAGCAAGCCCTGACCGAACTGTTGAGTGGTGAGCCGACGTTCCGGGTGAATCAGGTCTGGCACGGCCTCTACCAAGACTTGGCCACCCCATCTGAGATGACCACCCTCCCCAAAGCGCTTCGAGAGCAACTCGAAAAAGACCTTCCCTCTGCGCTTGAAGTCCTGACCTCGAAGACCGCAGATGACGGGGAGACGACCAAATGGGTGTTCAAGCTGAGCGGTGGGGCAACGGTTGAGACCGTGCTCATGGAATACAACGACCGGGTCACGGCGTGCTTAAGCTCCCAAGCGGGCTGTGCCATGGGCTGCACCTTTTGTGCCACTGGCCAAAGCGGCTTTACCCGCAACTTGACTGCTGGCGAGATCGTCGAGCAATTCGTTCTTGCTGCTCGCACCGCACTGCCTCGGCGACTTTCCAACGTCGTGTTCATGGGCATGGGTGAGCCGTTGGCCAACTTTGACCGACTGTGGTCAGCCATCACCACCCTCCATGATGATCTTGGGTTATCGGCCCGAAGAATCACGGTGTCAACCGTTGGGATCATTCCTGGCATCAATCGCTTGGCTGAAGCGTCGCTGCCAGTCAATTTGGCCGTCTCACTGCATGCAGCAAATGACCAGACGAGAACCTCACTCGTGCCCATGAATGCTCGCTACCCTTTGGCCGATCTCTATATCGCCTGTGAGCGCTACTTGGAGGCAACGGGCCGTCGGATCAGTTTTGAGTGGGCCCTCATTGACGGGGTGAACGACACGATGACTGCTGCTCGTGAACTGGCCGAATTTGCTCGCCCGCTCAAAGCACACGTCAATCTCATCCCACTCAATCCAACTCCTGGGTATCTCGTTCGCGGCAGCGACAAACAAGCGGTAAGAGATTTCACCCAAGAGCTCTTAGAACTTGGCGTAAACGCCACGGTCAGGCGAACCCGAGGGGTCGAGATTGATGCTGCGTGTGGACAGTTGGCCGCCGATACCGTTCGAGCGACGCTGCGAACCTCGAACGGCCCTGTCTAACTAGAAGCCGCCGTTGTTGGCCAAGTGCCAGTAGATGGCGCCGTAGGTCAGGCCAATGAGGAGGGCTCCGGTTACGTAGGTGAGCCAGCGCTTTTCTTGCAACAGCTTCCACTTGCGGAAGGGTTGTTCAACGAGGTAGTACGAAACAGCAGCCAAGACAATGCCAATGGCCACAAGGCCAATGTTGCTGAGTAGCGGCTGGACTTCGACAAAGCCACCACGCTGTTCGGCAATTTGGATGATCGGGTAGTGCACGAGGTAGAGCGAGAACGAGATCGCACCAAACCACTGGACCCAGGTGGCATTGGTCAGGCGACCAAAACCTTTCCCCTCTCGAAGGGTTCCACCAGCAATGACGAGACCGGTTGCGGCAACAGGAATCGCGGCCCGCCAACCTGGCCATGATGAGGCAGCAGTTGCCGAGGTATAGAACCAGGTGGCCAGACCAATGACGACGAAACCGAGGAAACTCACGAGAAGGCCGAGACGAGGCGCTTTGTTGTGCAGCAGTGGGGTGGCAACAGCGAGCAGTGCACCAAAGCCCAACTCCCAGCCTCTGGTGAGGGGTGAGTAAAAGGCCCAGACCGGGTTATGGGCCGTTTCAATGATTGACCACAAACCTGAACTGACCAGAATCGCGAGCAGTCCAACGAGCAAACTGGTTCGCTGGAAGCGCTTCGGCAAAAGAGCAGTGAGGCCCAAAAACAGCAGTGGCCAGACCACATAAAACTGCTCTTCAACCGCTAACGACCAGAACTGGGTGAGGGTTGAGGGTGGATCAGTGGCGCCAAAATACGACGATCCGGTGATGGCGAAGTGAATGTTCCCGAGAAATGCCGTGACCCACTTGGCATCGCCGGCCACTTTGTCGCCAGTGACAAACGCCAGCCAGTGATAGGTGGCGAACACCGTCAAGATGATGGTTACCGTTGCTGCTGGCAAGATGCGGCGAATACGACGGGCATAGAAGTCGAGGATTGAGGTGCCATCGCTTCTCACTCGCTCATGCAGCAGCACGCCGGTGATGACGAAACCGGAGATGACGAAGAACACGTCAACACCCAAGAAGCCGCCATGGACGCCAGGTAGGTGGGCATGGAAGAAGACCACCAGCAAAACCGCCAGTGCTCGAAGCGCTTGGATATCAGGTCGCCACTTCGGTTCGTAGTCTTGCAACTTCAGTTCGCTCATGGCGGCAAACCTAGCCCAGCACCTCTTTGTCAGGCTTGACGCTCAGTTGGTTGGTCGCCGTGTTCTCGCCAGAACTGTGGCGCCCATGCGTTGAGGGCCACGACGCCGAGTGCACAGAGCAGTCCGCCGCTGACCACACTGACCACTGGCGAGGCGAGGGCGGCAACCGCTCCAGTTTCAAAGTCGCCGAGTTTTGGTCCACCTTGCACCACGGCAATTTGAATCCCCGAAAGCCGAGACCGGAAATGATCAGGAATTGAGGTCTGAAGAATCGTGTTGCGAAGCACCGCCGAGATCACATCAGCCCAACCCGCAATTGCGAGAAAGATGCAGCCGAGCACAACGGAGTGCACGAGACCAAACGCGGCAATCGAAAGGCCCCAAATGGCCACAGCAATCGAGATTGCCCGACCTCGCCGTTTCACTTCACTCAGCCACCCAGTCGTGAGCACTCCAATGAAAGCCCCAGCTCCAGGGGCGGTGTAGAGAAGGCCCAAGACTGCGGGACCTGCTTTGTAGACCGTCAGTGCCATGGCGGGAAATACCGCTCTTGGCATGCCGAAAATCATGGCGTTTAAGTCCACGAGATAGATACTTTGGAGAATCTTCTTGCCCTTGAGAAACGCAAAGCCCTCGACCACTGAGCGAAAACCGGGCTTTGTCGCCCCTGGTGCTGGCGGAATGGGGCGGAGGAGCCACGAGGTAGCGGTCATGACCAAAAAGGTCACGGCATCAATGACGTAGACGAGACCAACACCGGTTGCCAAGATCAGTACCCCAGCAACTGCCGGCCCGACAATGCCACCGAACTGCAAGACCACTTGGTTAAACGCTAAAGCTGCGGTCAAGTGCTCTTCGTCGACGAGTTTTGGCACGGCGGCAGTTCGAGAAGGGTTGGAAAACCCGGCCAGAAACGCGGCAATAGCGGCTACTGCGTAGAGCACGATGAGGTTGGTGTTCAAGAACAAGGTGTTCATGGCAAGCAACAAACTCGTTGCTGCCAAGGCCAGTGACGTGACGAGCAAGATGTGGCGCCGGTCCAAATGATCACCAAAAGAGCCACCAATGAGTGAACCAGCAATGAGGGGAAGCAGTTGTGCCACCGAGATGAGACCGACCTGCAAGGTTGAGTGAGTGGCGATGTAGGTCTGATAGGGAATGGCGACCAAGGTCAGTTGGTTCCCAAGGGTTGAGATCAAAAAACCAATGAACAGCAAGCGAAATTCCCGGCTGGCCTTGAGCGGTGCAGTGTCGATCAAAATCTTGGCCACCGCTCAAGCCTAGAGAAGTGAGGCACGTGAAGGGCGGTGTTGTCGCGTAACGTCGTGGCGTGGAGTTCGACCTTGCAACTGCGGTAGCGAAAGATCGCTACCCAATCACCGAGCCGGAGAGCGACGCCTACGACGAAGTCGTTCGAGCCGCTCGTGCATCGCTTGCTCGTCACGGCTATGCCGAACTTTCTGGATTTGCGACTCACGACTTTATTGACTGGTTGACCCGTGATGCTGAAGCGTTGGCAGCAACGGCGTTTCGTTCCGTTGGTCAGGGCACGGCGTATCTCGCTGCGCCAGATGGAGAAGTTGAAGAAGAACACCCACTTCGCCGGGTGATGCCCTTTGGTGTGCGAGTTGTGGCCTACGACGCAATACCTTTTGCCTCTCCACTGCGCAAGCTCTACGAGTCACCTGAGCTCACGGCGTTCATCTCAGCCATTGTCGACCGAGGCGAGCTCTACCCCTATGGCGACCCGTTTGGTGCGCTCAACTTGTCAGTCATGGGTGAAGGTGATGAGTTGCAGTGGCACTACGACCAAACCGACTTCGTCGTGAGCTTGGCCATTCAACCATCTGAAGCAGGTGGTTTTTTTGATGTGGTGCCAAAGATGCGGAACGCCAATGATGAGCACTTTGACCGAGTGCGAGCACTTTTTGATGGTGATGAATCAGAAGTGGTGACCTTGCCCATGACCCCGGGCACCTTGCTCATTTTTGAAGGTCGCCATTCCATTCACCGGGTGAGCAAGATCGAAGGCAATCGCTTTCGCCACGTTGGGCTCTTGGCCTACGACACCGTTCCCGGCCGCCAAGGCTCAGCCGCTCTTCGCCAAACCCGTTACGGCCGAACAGAACCCTTTCTCACCCCACCGACGACGAGGAGCTAGAAGTGAGCCAAATTGGAGAGGCTGCAGTTGGAAGCGACGCCAACGCCGCACATGTCAACACGATTCTTGGTCACCGCTCTGGACCCGTTGGGACCGCCTGGATGACTGCCCTGGCCACGCCATCAGCAGGCCACGCCTCGTTTGTTGCCTGTCTTCGTCCCAACATGGCGCTGCAGCCACCAACGCTTGTGGTGAGCAAAGCAACAACGACTGAACCAGCACATCAACATCTGCTGTGGGGTGCCGGCCAAGCCGGTGTTGCTTCCGGTGTGCTGCGAGCAGTTGCTGAAGGCATTGTGGCCGCTGCAGAGGTCGATGACCTCGTGCTCATCTGCGCGCTGTGGATTAACCCAGAAGCCAACGATGCTGACAAGGTCTACGCCAACAACGCTGAGGCAACCTACTTGTCGCTGCGCAACGGTGCTCGGGGATTCCCCGCTGTTCAAGATCTGCTTGCTTCGCGTCACGAAGGCGTGAACGGCTACTTCACTGCATCGGGGGTAACGCAATGACCGAGTCCCCTCGCTGGTCGCCGAAGCCGGCAACGCCTGCTGTTGCCGCCAAGAACCGTTCGGTCTATGACCAACTCGACTTCAGCAACCGTGACGACTTTGACAATGCTCAACGAGGCCTCATTGCTGAGCTCAACAACGAAGGTCGCATCCAAAATGGCTCAGGTCGAACGGTGTGGGACCAGCAACGCTTTGTTGATTTGGTTTCTCGGGAACGTCCCGACGAGGCGAATCCGTCGCTGTGGCGACAAACCGAGCTGCTCGCCATTGGTGGACTCTTCCATGTCGTTGGCCCGGTCTATCAAGTGCGCACGGCTGATCTGTCCAATATTGACTTCATTGAGTCTGACCACGGCATCATTGTGGTCGACCCGCTCATCTCAGCCGAAACCGCTGCTGCAGCGTTAGGGCTCTATCGCGAGCATCGCGGGAATCGCCCTGTGGTGGCGGTGATCTACACCCACTCGCACCCGGACCATTTTGGTGGGGTCTTGGGCGTGATCACAAAAGAGCAATTAGCCAACAACGAAGTCGAGATCTACGCGCCGGTTGGGTTCATGGAAGCAGCTGTGGCTGAATCGGTGTTAGCTGGAACGGCCATGGCCCGCAGGGCGCAGTATATGTATGGCAATTTGTTAGAAGTTGGGGCACGAGGACTGCTTTCCAATGGCCTTGGGTTGACGACCTCAACTGGCCGCGTGAACCTCATTGCTCCAACCATTGAGATCACTGAACCCATTGCCGACTACGACATTGATGGGGTGACCTTCACCTTCATGTTGGCTCCAGAAACTGAAGCCCCGGCAGAACTTTTGTTTTATCTGCCCGAGTGGAAGGCACTGTGCTCAGCTGAAGACGCCTGTCATGTGCTGCACAACCTCTACACGCTTCGCGGAGCCAAGACCCGAGACGCCAACGCCTGGGTGCATTATCTTCAAGTCGCACTTGACCTGTTTGGTGATGCAGAAGTGGTGTTTGCTCAACACCACTGGCCGACCTGGGGCAACGAAGAAGTACGGAGCTTCTTGGCCGCACAACGCGACGCCTACAAGTTCCTCCACGACCAGACGCTGCGCCTTGCCAATGCGGGCTTCACCATGAACGAGATCGCCGAACAACTTGATTGGCCTGAAGATCTCGGCGCCCACTGGGCAAATCGTGGCTACTACGGCTCGGTCAGCCATAACACGAAGGCCGTCTACAACTTTTACCTTGGGTTCTTTGATGCCAACCCGGCACATCTCAATCCTCACCCACCGGTTGAACAAGGCAAGCGCTACGTTGCCTTGGCTGGTGGTGGCGATGCGCTGATGGCATCAGCCGCCCAAGCCTTTGCCGCCGCTGACTACCGCTGGGTGGCTGAACTTGTCAGCCACTTGGTCTTTGCCGAACCAGACCGCCGTGACGCACGAGAACTGTTGGCTGAGACCTTTGAGCAACTCGCCTACGCCTGCGAGAACGGCGTGTGGCGGAACTTCTATCTGTCTGGCGCCAAAGAACTGATTGAAGGTCCACCAGAGCCAGTGGCTTCATCAACTGGTGCAGCCATTGCCTCGGCGTTGTCGATTGACCAACTTTTCCAAGTGTTGGCCGTGCGTCTCAATGGTGAACGTGCGGCTGGCATGCGTCGAGTGATCAACTTCAACTTCACTAATGATGAGCCGTTCACGATTGAACTCATCCACTCCGTGCTGCATGCGTTTCGTGGAAGAGTCGACGAGCGGGCAACGCTGACAATCACCTGTTCGTCAACGCTGCTCAGCCAAGCGCTTCGTGGCGAAACAAACCTGCTCGAAGAGATTGGCAGCGGCAACGTGACTGTTGACGGTGAGTTGACCCATCTGTTTGATGTGCTGCTGCTCCTTGACACACCGTCACTGAGCTTCGCCATTGTCGAGCCTTAGAAACGCCCTTACAGGGCGAGGAAGTCCTCTGGGTTGAAGTCTTCAACGTCAATAACGGCGAAGATTGGCCGTGGGATGGCGACATCGAACGAGTTCTTGATGTCACGCTCTAAGTCAACAATGCGAAGGCCTTCGTCACGAAGTGCCATGAACTGGGCATTGGCTCGCTCGGGAAAACAGACCAGTGACACGGTGCGGTTGCTGCGAACAAGGGCAGCAACTTCATCAATGAAGTCGCCGTCGTGGCTTAACAGCGCCACGTCACCTTCACGCTTGGTCAGGACCTGCAAGGTGCGCTGAATACCAAGGTCAACGACTTTTCCTTGTCCTCGCAGCAGCACTGGTCGAATGCCACTTGAGCGCAAGAACGTGACGAACTGAATGGGAACCATGTCACCTGGACAGTTGAAGAAAAACAGGGGGACGACTTGGGTGTTGCCACCATCACGAAAGTGGTCAACGATTTCAGACCACCGTGGTCGCTCCGCTGGTCCAGGCTTTTTGTTGATGAGCTCAGAAAGTGCCCAGTCAATGTTTTCGCCATCAATGAGGACATAGGTCGGAGAAGGAGGAGTTGTCATTTGGAATGCCACTGCTTTCGCTTAAGAGGTAAGGCCTCAAGCGTATCGGTGGAGTGCTCTGTGTACTTCTGAGCAGAGCTGTGCTCGTAAGATTTGGCTCATGAGCACTCTCTACGCCGTGTTTCTTGGTGGCACTCCAGCGAAGGGCCGCATGGGCGAAGATCACGAAGTGGTGTTCGTCGTGGCGAGTGACGTGGCTGAGATGAAGACCTTGGCCAAGAAAAAGTGGACCGGCGTTGGCCGACCGCACGTTGATGCCTATGAGGCACTGCAAAGTGTTGACGGTTTCGAGATTTCCCTCGTTGCTGGCGCGAGCGTGCAGGCACGTGCCATTACTGACGACAACGAGACGCCCCACAACTAACGCCGAAGCTGCGCTTGCTACAGGGGCGTCGGGAAATCCCTTGTGCGGTTGAGGGCATCGGTGCCCCCGTCAACGAACAACACTGAGCCCACGAAGTTCCGACCCACCTCGCTGAGCAACATGGAGATGACGCCAGCAATTTCTTCTGGGCGGCCCATTTGGCCACGTGGAATGGGGAAAAGGTCGAAGAATTTCCCAATGATTGGGTCACTGCGACCTTCTTCAACCATGGCAGTTTCAATCATTCCCGGAGCAATGGCATTCAAGTGAATGCCTTGTCCAACGTAGTCAGGGTCAACGGCCTGGGCCCGAATCCACCAGGCAAGGGCCAACTTGGTAGCTGGGTAGGTGGCGATTGAACTCGCGGCATCAGCGAGGTCTCTGGCCAATGCTTCGTCCCCGGCCAAGCAGGCATCAACCACGTCCATTGGGACACCGGGTTGCGTGGTGGTGGAGTTGGAGCTGATGGCCACCACACTTGAGGACTTGGCTGCGGCCAAAACCTCACTCAGGCCTTCAATGAGCGAGATGGTCCCGAAGTAGTTGACCGAGGCCACGAGTGAACCGGGGCGATCAGGCAGACCTGAGATCCCAGCACACGGGACAAGAGCGTCCAAGGTGCCGTCACTGAAGGCAAGTGCTGCGGCAACCGCGATAGCACGGCCCTCTTTGGTGCCTAAGTCAACGTTGCAGTCAGCACCAGCGCGATCAATACCAAAGACGGTGAAGCCGTCGCGTGAAAGCTTCGCTGCGGTTGCGGCACCAATCCCTGAGGCGCTTCCCGAAATGACGACTTTCTTGGTCACGACTTGCTGTGTGCTCGTAGCGTCGCAAGCGCCTCATCGGCGTGCGCTTCCATCTTGAGTTCAGAGGTGAACGCTGAAAGCACGACGCCACGCTCGTCAATGACAAAGGTTGACCGCTTGACCTTGAGGAGTCCAATGGCGCGTTTGACCCCAAAGATCTTGGCCACTTGGCCATCAGGATCAGCAAGCAGTGGATAATCAAAGTTGTAGGTATCGGCAAACTTCTTTTGCTTATCGACCGTGTCCATGGAAATGCCGACTCGTGTCGCACCGAGGGCGTCGAATTCAGCCTTCAGGTCGCGAAAGTGACACGACTCCATGGTGCAGCCCTTTGTCATGGCTGCAGGGTAGAAGAACATCACCACCGGGCCGTTGGCCAACAGCGACGAGAGGCTCGTTGGCTCACCGTCTTGGTTGGGAAGAGTGAAATCTGGGACAACGTCGCCAAGGTGCATCTTCCAAGCGTACTGACTCAACCCAACAAGTGCCGATTTATGGGTCGCAGCGAAACCCAATGCCTCGAACCGTCAACAGATGCACTGGGTTTGTCGGGTCGCTTTCGATCTTGCGCCTGAGGCGTCGAACATGGGTGTCAAGCGTTCGGGTGTCGGCGAGTTCGGTGTCATACCAAAGGTGATCAATGCACTCGTCGCGGGTCACGACCTGACCAGCACGCTCCATCAGCAGCTGCATGAGTTCGAATTCTTTTCGGGAAAGCTCAACAGCACTGCCCGAAACCCGCAGTTCTCGCCGGGAAAGGTCAAGCAGGAGTGGCCCGACTTTTAACTGATCTTGGTTGTCCTTTTGCTCTTCGGCATTTCGTCGGAGCACGGCTCGCATCCGGGCGACGAGCTCGCGCAGGCGAAACGGCTTGGTCACGTAATCAGCAGCACCAAATTCGAGACCTAAGACCACGGCCACTTCATCGTCTCGGGCAGAGACCATGAGGATCGGGATGTGCCGACGAGACAGCAGGCGTCGACAGAGGTCTGAGCCATTGCCGTCAGGGAGCATGACATCTAACAGGGCAAGGTCAATTGCTTGGCTGGCAAAGATGGCTTCGGCTTCAGCGCAGGTTGAAGCCACCTTTACGGCAAATCCTTCGGCCTCAAGACCCAAGGTGAGTGCCTCTCGATAGGAAGCTTCATCATCAACAACGAGGACGGTTTGTCGTGACGGAAATGCCCGAGGAGAGATCGGCCCAGGACTGTTCACGAAACCAACTTCGAATGGTGTGGCGTCAGGACGCTGCTTTGCCCCTGACGGCAGGTGAGGTCCCCGAGGAGTCGCTTCCTCGGGGAAGTGCTTCGCTGCGCGACGCAAAGGCCGGGGGGAGGCAAAACTTGGGCAGCCGGTGATACCGACTGACCAAAGAGGCGCACAGCGAAGGAGACCTCAACCACAAGATGCAACCTATGAGGCTCAAGTGAACGAAATGAGGCGACTCGGGGGACATTGCGTTACTTCGAAGCGAATTCTTTTGTCATCTGGCTGAGCTGTGCCCTAGTCACTATGGTGGTAACCAACACCGAGGGGGAACAATGGCTGAGCAAGGACCAACTGCAGGGGTCAAACAACGCGACCTCATCCGCATGACTGATGAAGAGATTGACGTCTTTCTCCAAGGTCGTCACAACATGACCATGTGCACGCTCAGTCCCGACGGACGCATTCACGCGGTTGGCATGTGGTACGGATTCATTGGCACCACCTTGGCGCTCGAGACCAAGGCCAAGGCCCAAAAGGTGCTCAACCTGCGAAAGAACCCCACGCTGACCGTGCTAGTCGAAGATGGCGAATACTACGAAGAACTTCGTGGCGTTGAACTCGTTGGGACCGCAGAGATCAGCGAAGACCCAGATGAACTGTGGGAACTTGGCGTCAGCGTGTTCTCGCGTTACTACGGCGGCTACACCGAAGAACTTCGCCCCTTTGTTGAAGCCATGCTCAACAAGCGCGTGGCCGTCAAACTCAACGTCGACAAAGTCGTGAGTTGGGACCACCGAAAGCTCGGCATGCCTTCAACTCGCCCTGCCTGAACGGTTCTTAGCCAAGCGCGCTGATGAGGCTGCCCATGGCTTCAACGAGCGCCAAACGCTCATCAACCGAAAGCACCGAGAAGCGCTCTGCCATGGCTGTGTTGGTCGCGCCTTCGGTTGAGGCCTTCAAGGCTTCAACGTCAGCGGTGAAGTCAACGACGTCTTCGTCAGTGAAGCCATGCATGCGGAAGTAGAAGTCATCGCGGTCGAACTGACATGCGGTCACTGGTGACAAACCGGCAGCTTTGACCGCATCAGTGTGCAGGCCACCACGAAGCTCTCTGAGCAGAATCGCTCCTCGGTAGGCCTTGGCTTGCGGCGTGTTTGGCGTCGGTGCGGCAAAGTAACCGTCAAAGATTGGCCAATTTCCCTTTGGGGCAGCGCTTGCGACCTTTTGGGCGAGTTCGGCAAAGCGAAGCAGTACTGCTTCATCTACGCCAGCAAAAGAGGCCTCGGCGTAGTCGTCTGCCGCTCCCAAGTGCGCTGAGACAATGTC
>CANGPX010000054.1 GCA_947456095.1 Acidimicrobiaceae bacterium | reverse complement strand
GGTTGGATCCTGAACGGGACGAAGTGCTGGATGTCTGGTGTGGCGCAAGCCGACTGGTATGTCGTGTTTGCCAAGACTGGTGATCCAAGCTCACGACTGCACAGCTCCATCACTGGTTTCATCGTCGAGCGCAAGTGGGATGGTGTCTCAGTCCCTCGCACCGACAAGAAAATGGGTGTGCGTGGCGTTGACACTGGCGAACTTTTGCTGCAAGACGTCGTGGTGCCAAAGGAAAATGTCCTTGGTGAAGTTGGTGGATTCCGTCTCGTGATGGAGGGACTCAACGCCATGCGGCCAATCGTCGCTGCTCGTGGACTTGGTCTTGCCGAAGGTGCGCTCATGTATGCAACCGAATATGTGAAGAATCGCCCGGCTTTTGGTCGAACCATTGCCGACTTCCAAGGAATCCAGTGGGAGATTGCCAAGTGCGCTACGGAAATTGAAGCAGCACGTCTGCTCACCTACCGAGCAGCCTGTTTGGCTGACCAAGGAAAATTCACCAAGGCCTACGTGCCTCAGTTGTCGATGTCGAAGTACTACGCGACCGAAATGGCGGTCAAGGCCTCAGGTCTTGCCGTGCAACTGCTCGGTGCTGCTGGCTACATGGAAGAACACCCAACCGAGCTTTGGTACCGAGATGCTCGTCAGTTGACGATTGTTGAAGGAACGAGCCAAATCCAGCTCGGCCTCATTGGAAAGGGTGTCTTGGCCGGAGATCTCTGGTGGGACTGACCGAACTCGGCGGTTGGGGCGGGGTTCTCGTTGGCTTGACGGCAGGAAAGCACTTGAGCTCCCTCGAAGCCCAAGAGGTGCTCGATGAGGTGCTTGCAGGCACCGCTACTGACGCGCAGATTGCGGCGCTCCTGATTGCGCTCAAGATGAAGGGCGAGACGCCTGAAGAAGTTGATGGACTCGTCGAAGCAATGCTCAAGCATTCAACCCCGGTTACAGCACCAGATGGCGCCATTGACATTGTTGGCACTGGAGGGGATCGCTCGGGTTCAGTGAATGTGTCAACCATGGCGTCTTTTGTGGTCGCCGGCGCTGGCGTGCCAGTCATGAAGCACGGAAACCGTGCGATTTCTTCCTCTGTTGGTGCTGCTGACGTGCTGGAAGGTCTTGGCATCGTCATTGAACTCGGACCTGCTGGCGTTGAAGCCTGTATTTCAGAATCGGGCATGGGATTTTGCTTTGCCCAGCGATATCACCCAGCAATGCGATTCGTTGGACCGGTTCGCCGTGAACTGGCTACGCCAACGATTTTCAATATTCTTGGACCCCTGGCAAACCCAGCTCGCCCCACTCGACAACTCGTTGGGGTGGCTGACCCACATCGTGCCCGCATGGTGGCGAACGTGCTTGGTCGGCGAGGCACCGTTCGCGCCACGGTCGTCTATGGCGATGACGGCATGGATGAGGTGACCCTGACTGCTCCTTCAACCTTGCTTGAAGTCGTGGGCGATGGAACGTCGGCCACGGTCACTGAACATCGCCTTGATCCTCGAGACTTTGGACTTCAGCTCGTTGAAGCTTCAGCACTCGTTGGAGGATCGTTAGCAGTCAATGTTGCGGCCGTTCGAGCTGTTCTTGCTGGCGAGACTGGTCCACATCGAGACATTGTTTTCCTCAACGCTGCAGTGGCACTCATTGATGCTGGTGTTGCTTCCGACGTTGCTCATGGTCTTGAGATCAGTGCTCAGTCGGTTGATTCAGGAGCTGCCGCTCGCGTGCTTGACCAGCTCATCAAAACCTCAAACGCGTTCGGCCAGAGCTGAGGCTTTAGAGGACTTGGGTGAGTTCGCCCGTTCTCACGTTGAAGATGAATCCACCGAGATCGGTCACGTTCTGCAACAGCGGTGAGTTGCGAATTCGCTCGAGATCAGTCGCCAAGGTGGCAAGTTGGTTATCAACGGGAAGCAAGTCAACGTCGCAGTGAGCAACGTTGGCGGCCTTGGCCACCCGGGCTTGGAGGTCATGTTCGCTGGTGCCGACCATGGCGCATTCGGTGTGGGCAATCACGCAGATTCGCTTTGCCCCAAGCAAATTGTGGGCGAGGGTGAGCGACCGAAGGGCATCATCAGTCACCCGAGCGCCGGCGTTGCGAACAATCTTGGCGTCACCAGGTGCAAGACCTAAGACCTTCAGAGGATCAATTCGTGAGTCAATGCAGGTGAGAACAGCAAGTTCTTTCGCTGCCGCACCGGCGATACCTGTGTCGGTGAATGACGCTGCGTAGGTCGTGTTCGCTGCAAGTAAATCGTCGAATCCCATCACCCCTCCTTGGAGGAGCACACTACCGGGAGGTGGGTCCCATGTCATCGCTGTCGATGCTGGCTCCTGCACTTGGTGCAACGACCCACATGGTGCAATTGAGATCCAAGCGTGCTGCTGCACCGTGTTCGGCCAAGGCAATGATGCAACCGCCAAATCCACCGCCGGTCATTCGAGCCCCGTAAATGCCAGCCTCAGATCTGAGTCGGTGGCAGAGGGCATCAATGCCAGGGGTTGAAACCGAGAAGTCACTCGACAAACTCTCATGACTGTCATTCATGAGTAACCCAAAAGACTGTGCGTCTTCTGCCTTTGCGGCAATCGCTGCTTGGCGCACCCGAAGGTTTTCTGAGATGACGTGTCGGGCGCGTTGTTGCACGACGAGGTCTTTGAGCGCTGTCAGATCAGTCACTGATGCCCTTGAGAGCGGGCCAATGACCTCTTCGGCTTGTTCGCACGCAGCTCGGCGCTCGCCGTAAGCAGAGTTTGCCAGGCTTCGCCGTTCGCCTGAGTCAACAATGATGAGTTCTGTTCCAGCTGGAAGCGTGACGTTTTCCGTCGTTTCTGCAGTGAAATCAATGAGCACGGCGTTGTTTGCACTGCCACACAGCGCAGCTATTTGGTCGAGCAGGCCAACATTGGCTCCAGCAGCAGCTTCAGCTGCTTGGCAAATTCGAGCAATTTCCCATGGGCTGCCAGAAATGCCAAGCGCCAATGCAACTGCCACGCAGTATGCAGCAGATGACGACAGGCCCGCCCCAACTGGAACGGTTGAGGTGACGGAAAGGCTTGCTCCGGCCGCAGAAGAATGTGCCAAGAATTGGGCAAGTTGGAGGTGCGCCGGCAACGAGGAGGCATCTCCACTCAGTGCGACTTCGTCGAAGTACTGCTTGCCCTCGAGCGAAGTCGTAACGGCGACTCGTGCCTCAAGGGGGGTTGCGACGACCGTCGTGCGCCACGGAAGCGCAGCGGGGAGCGCGAGCCCACCGGTGTAGTCCGTGTGGTCGCCAATGAGATTGACTCGACCAGGAGCACTCGCGGTGCGGCGGTGCACCTCAGCGTCCAATGACGCTTGCATCTCCTGCACGCAGGCCCACAATCATCTTTGCGTAGGCGCCAGCTGAATCAATGCCCATGGCATCGAAGTCAGAGACCTTGTTGCCTCGGGGTCGATCGCATCCATAGATGCCAAAGCGTGGCTCGTAGCTGCCCCATTCGTAGTTATCAACGAGGGTCCAGTGGTAGTACGCGCGCACGTCAACACCAAGGGCAACAGCATCGACAATGGCGCCGAGATTCTCAGCCAAGTACTTCGGCCGGTCGTAGCGATCGGCTCGTGGGTAACTTCGAGCACCGACAACTCGGTTGCACATGCCATTTTCAACAACCCAGAGCGGGAGTTGGAGGTCGCGAGCCTCCAAGCAATAGGTCGTAAACATTGCTCCGTCTGGCCGGTCATCCCAGAGGGAGCGAGCAGGGAGCGTGTTACGACCTCCCGTCGTGAGTGATCCGGGAAGAACGAGGTGCTCGGCAGCAACTGGGGCGTAGTAGTCGAGTTGTGCCACATCCAAGGTGCACTCGTGAGCGCTTGCGTAGATCGCAGCTCTCGCTCTTGGCAGTGCGGTGCTCAGGTCAACCTTGGCTGATGCCCATCTGCGAAGTCCATCTTCAATGACTGGGTAGACCTGACCGGGACCTTTGGAGATGAGGTCGTAGTGGTTGCGTCGACGCATCTCAAGCCACCGACCGAGCTCGCTTTCGCCAATACCCATTTTGCGGGCGACCAAGAGATCAAGTGGCATTCGGTCGAGCTCGTAAATCGACAGTGAGTAATTGTTGGTGGCAACCACGCCATGGGGTTGGAGTTCATGGATGAGGTCGTAGGCGAGGATGTGACCAGTAAGCAGATGGTCAATGGAAGCCATGGTGGCAGTGAACTTGCCACGCCATCCGGGAGGAAAGATGCCGGTCAGAAACGAATTGACCGAGTAGATGTTCAGTTCATTGGTGGTGATCCAGTTGGAACACTGCTCGCCAAAGGTCGACACAGCAAACCTGACCCAGTGGGTGAATTCTTCTGGGGACTCAGGCAGGGTCCAGAATTCAACTGGCAGCCAGCCCGGGTGGGTGAAATGGTGCAAGGTGACCAGTGGCGTCATTGACCTCGCATGAATGGCCCGCAAAATCTCGTGGTAGCGAGCAACCGCTTGATCACTCACCACACCACGTTCAGGAAAACAGCGCGCCCATTCAATGGACAATCGGAACGAGTCAAGGCCAATGGCCGCTGCTCGATCGAGGTGGGCTTCAAAATCATCCCAAAATCCAACGGCGTTGCCGGAAGGCTCTACCTTGCCGGCTTGCTCCCAAGGAGCCCAGTTGTTGGTTGGCTCGCCTGGTCCGTTATAGCCACCTTCGATTTGAAAGCCGGCAGTTGCGACACCGAAGGTAAAGGGCTGAGGCAAGAGTTGCGTGGGTTGAACACTGGTCACCTTGTCAGCGTAGAACGCCTGAACGCCAAGGTGGAGTTGCGAGGAGCAGTGGTTCAGGTGGCATCATGGCAAGGTCAAAGGAGACGACATGGCTGGACCGCTTTCTGGAATCAAGATTGTTGAACTCGCAGGGATTGGCCCATCGCCATATGCCTGCATGCTGCTTGCTGACGCAGGGGCCTCAATCATTCGCTTAGAGCGTGCTGCTGGCGGCGCCAAGCCCGACGACAAGTGGTACGACGTTTCAGCCCGAAGCCGTCCTTCTGTTGGTATTGACTTGAAAAACCCAGAGGGCAAGGCCTTGGCGTTGGAACTCATCTCCTCGGCTGACGCAGTGATTGAAGGGTATCGACCTGGCGTTGCTGAGCGTCTTGGCCTTGGACCTGAAGACTGCTTCGCCGTCAACGAACGCATTGTCTATGGACGCATGACTGGTTGGGGCCAAGAAGGTCCCCTTTCGCAACGCGCTGGCCACGACATCAACTACATCTCGATCGCTGGCGCTCTGTGGCCCATGGGCAGAAAAGGGGAAAAGCCGCTTCCTCCACTCAACTTGGTTGGCGACTTTGGCGGCGGTGGCATGCTGCTGGCCTTTGGCATGTGCGCAGCGCTACTGGAAGCCAAGACCTCAGGCAAGGGCCAAGTGGTTGACGCGGCAATGGTCGATGGTGCTGCTTCGCTGATGACGTTTATCTTCGGTTTCCGTTCAGCTGGCATGTGGGATGACGAGCGTGGGACCAACATGCTTGACACCGGTGCGCACTTCTATGAGGTGTATGAGACCAGTGACGGTGGCTACATGGCTGTTGGGGCCATTGAACGCCAGTTCTATGCCCTGCTTCTTGAAGGGCTTGGCCTCAACCCTGATGATCTTCCCGCCCAAAGCGACCGTTCGCAGTGGCCGGCCATGAAAGAACGCTTCGCTGCGATCTTTTTAACGAAGACCCGTGATGAGTGGACAGCCATCTTTGAAGACACCGATGCCTGCACAACACCAGTGTTGTCTCCAGCTGAAGTTGCGGCCTATTCGCACAACGTCGAGCGCAACAGCTTCGTGACCTTAGGTGGCGCACTGCAGCCTGGACCAGCTCCACGGTTCAGCCGCACGCAAAGTGAAATCACGAGCCAAGGAGCGCCTCCTGGAGCACACACTGATGCCGGACTCGCCTCATGGGGAATTGCCACGGATCGCATTGAAGACTTGCACGCGAGCGGCGCCATCATTTAGACAAGTTCTCGCATTGGTTGTTGCCACGGCTTGAGGCAAAGCTGCGACGAAATCATGTGTGTGAAGATGCAAGGCAACGGCATGAGGGGGAGACATGGCAGCAACTGCAGTCAGAATTAGTCCAGTTTGGGATAACCCGGATTCAGTGATTTCGCTCATCAGAAGTGCGGGACCGTTCTGGCCGCTGGCCAACTACGCCGCAAGTGACGCCGAGATGGCGGCTCTTGGCAAAGAGCGAGTGACCTTTACCCCGCCATGGTTCCGTCAAGACTTTGCCCGTGAAGGCAAGGTGCTGGTCGCTGGTACCGAAGAGATTCTGGCCAATCAGAAGTTTGCTGCTGGAGCGCAAGAACTTGGCGGTGGAAGTGGCGCGGTTGTTCGGCCTCAAGCGGTCTACGTCAACATCATGGGACCAACGCCGTTTGCCTTCCCACCGCATTTGGACATCCCGGCATTTCGAGGCTTTACCCGGGCG
Source organism: Acidimicrobiaceae bacterium (assembly GCA_947456095.1). Classification (GTDB taxonomy): domain Bacteria; phylum Actinomycetota; class Acidimicrobiia; order Acidimicrobiales; family RAAP-2; genus CAIQEU01. The sequence goes on along the minus strand of CANGPX010000054.1, from coordinate 6,890 downwards.
ACTGAGCCTGTTTGGTTGCTGAAGACCATGAAGACCTCGGGACTTTTTGAACAGTGGCGAACAAAGATCGCAACAGCCGTGTCTTGGTTTTACACGGGCGAAGGTGGCGATTTCCTCTACTGGCCTGAAGGCCCTGACGGCCCCATGGCCGTTGAAGCAGCTCCCTACGGCAACGTCAGTGTGCTGGCTGATAACGAAGCGACCTTCCACTCAGTTTCCCCGCTTGGTGGCAAGGGCGCCACGATGCCGGAGGGCCTGACACGAGAGTCCCGCCTCATTCGAGGAGAAGGAGGTTGGGACGTGAGCGAAGAAGACGGAACAGTCCTTGCGCACTTCACCGATGCTGAAGTCCGCTTCACCGTGTCATGGAAGGCCGATGTGTTCAGCAGCGCTGAAGAAGCGGCATTGTTTGACACCGGGGCTGACCCGCTGACCCTTGCCACCATTGTGGAACTGTTCCATGAAGACTTGACTCGTCGTGGCATTGCCACAGAGCGACCAAGTGATCCGCTGAATGATCAGACGTGGATTGCAACGTTGGCCAAGACCTACCAGGACCCTGCGCCTCGCAGGTAACTACGAGCGCTGGGCTTTGCTCCCTCGCGAGATGATGCCATCTCTTTTTGTCGCAAAGGCGGCGTCGTCGAAGTGTTCGGCCATGTACTTGCGGCTGAGGCGAAGCTCGTCGCGGTAGGACACGGTTGGAGCGTCGGCGTTGGTTGCATACATTGCCAGTAACTGCGACAAAGTTGCTGGGTCTGCTTCGGCGATTTGGTTGGCGAGTTCCATGGTTCGCTCCATGAGGAGTCCATGGGGGACCACTTCGTTGAGGAGCCCCCACTCAGCTGCCGTGCCGGCGTCGATGAACATCCCCGTGAGTGACATCTGCCGGGCTCGATTGATGCCAATGAGCTGCGGCAAGCGAATCGTCATGCCACCACCTGGCAAGATGCCGACGCGTCCATGGGTGTCGGCAAATGTTGCCCGGTGGCTCCCAATGAGAAAATCACATCCCAAGGCAAGCTCTAAGCCGCCCGTGACTGCTGGTCCATTAATGGCGCCAATCATGGGCGTTGACCGAACAACGGAAAGTCCACGTCGCTCGATCTTTGGCACAGCACTTGGCCCGCCAACGCGTCCGTAGGTGTTGGCAAGGTCTTTCAAATCAAGACCAGCGCAAAAAGCTGGGTCTGCGCCAGTCAGCACGATGACGCGAACGGCTTCATTGGCGTCGAGCGAAGAAATGGCGAGTTCGAAGTCAGAGAGCATCTGCGAAGTGAGCGCATTGCGTGCTTCGGGGCGATTGAGGGTCACGGTGGCAATGGGGCCAGAACGTTCAGTCGTGATGGTCATGTGGAAAAAGACTCCTTTGAGGGTGGAAAAAAGTGGGCATGCAGTGCAGTCTTCGTGCCGATCACGACCGGCAACAGCTCTTCACTGGCGCGAAAAACCCGCGCTGATTCAGACTGCGGGCTTGGAAGCTGAGGGGTGATGCAAAGGATCTGTTTGGCTCCTGCTTGGGCGAGCAGTGTGGCACGACCAATGAGCTCAAGGGCCGTCGTTGTTGATTCCAAGCCACTTCGAGCGACGGTCCAGCCCCCAACGATGAAGACCTCAACGTCGCCGTCTTCACTTTTGACCAAGAGATCTGCCGCGACCACCGCTCCTTTGCGCTTTGGTGCTGGAGTTGGCTGAAGCCCAAGATCGATGAGCACTTGCGTCACGTGGGTCTTGAAGGTGACAGATTCTGAGGCGAGAGGATGAGCAGTGGTTTCGTCAACGCGGTGCTGAGCCAAGGCAACATAGCTCGGATCAAGGTCGACCCCAATGCCACGTCGACCGGCCCCTTTGGCTGCGACGAGCGTCGTTCCAGAACCAAGGAACGGGTCAAGGACGAGATCGCCTTCGTAGGTGTAGAGCTCAATGAGTCGCCGTGGAAGCTCGACTGGGAAAGGTGCAGGATGGCCAATGCGCGTGGCGCTCTCTGCATCAATGGACCACAGGTCAAGCGTTGCTGCCATGAATTCATCTGCAGTTGTTGAAGCGACGTGAGGAAGACCTGCTTTGGCTCTGGCACGCTCTGACAGCGCCCGGTCAAAGCGGCCTTTACTGGCAATGATGACCCGTTCGGTCACGTCACGCAGTACTGGGTTCGACGGTTGCTTGAACGAACCCCATGCGCAGTTGCCTCCAGCCCCTTTGGCTTTTTGCCAAATGATTTCACCGCGAAGGAGGAGGCCAAGATCATCTTGGAGAATCGCCGTGACGTCGGCGGCCAAACTGCGAAAAGGTTTCCGACCCAAGTTGGCCACGTTGACGGCAATTCGTCCCCCCGGCTCCAAGACCCGCACGCACTCAGCAAAGACGCCTCGCAGTAAGTCGAGATATTCAAGGTAGGTCGACGGAATGCCCTCACGATCGAGTTCGGCTTCATATTGTTTACCGGCGAAATATGGAGGCGAGGTCACGACGAGGGCAACGGTTGCATCGTCGAGCATTGACAAGTCACCGCCATTGCCAACGAGACAGGAAATCTGAGGTCCAGCGTGCACGCGCACTTGGTCATCGCTTGAAAGCTTTGGCGCAGAAAAGCGATTGTAGAAGCCCGAGGCATCGTGGCCTTCTCGGCGAGACACGCCAAAGGTAGACGTCGCAGTTGAGCTGCGCGTCGAGCGAGGCGTCTCGGTGTTGTTGTGCTCCACGTAGTGAGGCTAGGCCAGCGCTTGTGCCAAGAAGGTGACAATGCGGTCAACAAAATGGTGGCGCTCAACATTTTGCACTTCGCTCGACCTCACGGTGAGGGCGCCGAGGAGCTGTTGCCCAACGAGATCAGCTTTGTTAGTTGCACCTTGTGCAAAGCAACCCTCTTTTGTCCCGCGGTCCAAAATAGCTACGGTTTCCGCGTTGATGGCGATGGCAATATTGGCGAGTGCCGCGCCAATGGCAACACCTTCAACCGACGGAGATGCTTCGGCCCCAAGAAGCAGTCGAAAGAACTTCCGGTCGCGATCAACCACCAAAACAAGCGCCGTGATGAGGGTGCGAAGTTGCTCAACCGCTGTTCCGGCAGGCGCTGCTGAACGCAGTTGTTCGGCGAACTCTTCATACATTGCTGACGTTGCGGCATGGAGGAGTTCACTTCGAGAGGGGAAATACACATAGAGCGTTGAGCGGGCAATGCCCGCAGCCGCGGCAATTTCTTCCATGGCCACGTCGGTTGATCCTGCTTCGCCGAAACAGCGGCGAGCAATGGCAACGAGGTCACGGTGTCGCTGCTCTCGCAGCTCATCGGTGGATGCCCGAACTACGACAACACCTTTGCGCCAGGGCTAAAGGTGATGGGCAAGTGCTTCACCCCACTAATGAACGGGGAGTGCAGGCGCGAGACTTCGCCTGCTTGGGCCAAGTCAGGAATCCGGTCGAGGAGGTGCTCGAACATGACCTTGATCTCAAGGCGAGCCAAGTTTGCCCCGAGGCAGAAGTGTGGCCCACCGGCACCAAAGGTCATGTGTGGATTGGGGTTTCTCGTGATGTCGAACTTCTGGGAGTCCTCGAACACTCGCTCATCTCGGTTTGCCGAGATGTGGTAAAAAACCACTTTGTCGCCCTTTTTGATATGACAGCCACCGAGCTCAATGTCGGACTTGGCCGTGCGGCGGAAGTTCATCACCGGAGTCACAAATCGCAGCATCTCTTCAATAGCCGAGTTCATGAGTGACCGGTCGTTGCGAAGCAGTTCCCACTGTTCTGGGTGCTCAAAGAACGCGGCCATCGCGCCAGAGATCAGGTTTCTCGTCGTCTCGTTCCCAGCAACCGTGAGCAGCAGGAAGAACAACTCAAGTTCAAGACCGTTCAACTGCTCGCCGTCGATTTCAACCTGGGTGAGGATCGACATGAGGTCGTCGTGAGGGTTGATGCGCTTTTCGCCAAACAACGTCGAGGCGTAGACGTAGAGCTCCATGGCAGCTGATTGGGCCATTTCATCGGTGATGGCAAATTCAGGGTCTTGATTGCCAATCATCTTGTTCGACCAGTCGAACATTCTGTGACGGTCTTCACGGGGAACGCCAAGCAGATCAGCAATGACGACTAAGGGGAGTTCTGCCGCGATGTCGACAACGAAGTCCGCTTTTCCACTTTCAATGACCGCATCAAGCAGTGTGTCGGTCGTCGTGTGAATTGAGGCCTCAAGGTCACGCACCATGCGGGGAGTGAAGCCCTTGTTGACGAGGCGTCGGTAGCGAGTGTGCATGGGTGGGTCCATGTTGAGCATCATGAGCTGCTGTTGGGCGAGTTCTTCCTCTGGCAGTTCGTTGATGAGTGAGCTCTTGTCGTGAGAAGAGAACGCTTCCCACTCACGGTTGACCGTGACCGCTTCGTTGTAGCCAACAACAGCCCAGTAGCCAACTTCCCCCGGCTCTTCGCGCCAGTGGACCGGACCTTGCGCTCGCAATTCGGCGAAGTAGTCGTGCGGGACTCCTCGCACAAAGGTCATGGGGTCCATCAACAGCACGGGGTAATCCGGCATGGTTGCTCCTGTTCAATCGGACACACTGTCCGATAACGACCCTACGCCTCAGTTGCTGAGAGGTCAAGGCAATTGGGCGCCTATTCGTCGCGGACCCGGGCCATGTGCCAACCCCGGCAAAAGTCACATTGGTAGGCCGTCAAGTCATATCCAGCTTCGCTGCCTCGAAAGGCGGCAGCATCAAGTGCAGACCGCTGGTCAGGGTAGCGAGCCTTGGCCGCACCATCACTGCGCCAATGGGATCCATTCATGCCAAAGGGTCGATGTTGAGTGGGTCGACGTCGGGCCATCGACAGATTTTAGGTTAAACGATGAACTCGTCGTTTCCTCGGCGAAGACCGTAAGGTTGGCGCAAGTCCAGAGCGAAGCAGGAGCACCATGGAAACTTTTCCGTTGAAGTTGGCCGGGGCATATGGCTCGCCCTACTCAATCAAAATGCGCGCCGTTCTGCGCTACCGACAAATTCCCTTTGTCTGGATTCTTCGAAACTCCGAATTTGATGATCTTGGACCTGGGCCGGTCGCCTTGCTCCCAGCAATTGGCTTCCCTGACGCTCAGGGGAACTATGACGATGTTCAAGTCGATTCAAGTCCGCTCATCATGCGGCTCGAAGCTTTAGCGGCCAAGCGCAGTGTTGTGCCAAGTGATCCCGTTGTTGCATTCTTGGACTATCTGATCGAAGACTACGGCGATGAATGGCTGACGAAGGCGATGTATCACTATCGCTGGTATTACGCCGAAGACATTGCAAAAGCATCACGTTTTCTGCCACTTGATCAAGACCTCCAGATGGATCCCTCAACCTTTGAACAAGGCCAGCGCTACATCACCAAGCGTCAAGTCAGTCGAATGGCGTTGGTTGGTTCAACCGAGCAGAACCGCTTGACCATAGAGAGTTCCTATGAGCGCTTGCTTGATCTTCTGGAAGCCCATCTTGCGACGCATCCCTATTTGCTGGGGCGACGACCTGGTCGCGGCGACTTTGGCGTCTTTGGCCAGTTGAGTCAACTCATTAGATTCGATCCAGCCTCAAGCGCTGTGGCTGTTGGTCGTGCTCCTCGAGTGGTCAACTGGGCAACTCGGACCGATGACCTTTCGTGGCTGCCGGTTGACGAAGGAACTGGGTTTTTCCATCGTGAGGAACTTCCCTCGACGTTGTCGTTGCTGCTTGGAGAAATTGGCCGCACCTACGCTCCGTTTATGGTGGCGAATGCCAAGGCCATGCGTGCCGGGAAAGACGAAGTGGTCGTCGAAATTGATGGCGCTGAATATCGCCAAGGAACGTTTAAGTATCAGGCAAAGTGCCTCGAGTGGCTTCACCAAGAGTTCGAGCGATTAGTTCCAGCTGATCGCACTGCAGTTGAAGCCGTCTTGGACGGCACCGGTTGTGAACAACTCTTGAACTCATGAGTGAAACGGTTCACGACGTAGAACTTTTTGGCCACTGGATCTGCCCTTTTTCCGTGCGCGTCTCGTTTGCACTTGCGGTGCGGTCAATTGCCCACCGTGTGGTTGAGGTTCCACCAAGTGCCGTTCGGCCAAAAGGGTTCGTGGTCCCTGAGGCGTTCACGTTGCATAGTCCAAGACTTGAGATTCCACTTCTCAGAATTGATCAGACCTATCTCGCTGATTCCATTCCGATCCTTGAGTGGCTTGATGCGGTGTTCCCTGGCACCTGGGAGAGCAGCGAAGTCGTTGCACAACGGTGTCAATGGATTGATGCCAAGCTCTTTCGACCAATGATTTCGATCTACTACGGCACTTCGCCGAACGAGATCCGTGTCGCGAGCGAAACGCTTGACCAACGGCTGAACGAGCTTGGCGAGCTCCTTGGGCATAACGAATGGCTTGTTGGAAGCGGTCCGAGCCGTGCTGAAGCAGTGCTCGCCCCTTTGTATGTTCGCCTGCATGGACTCAGTCAACTTGGATGGACTGGAACGCTGCCGAAAGTTGTTGCTCTTCATGCACAGCGGACGATGTCGCTTGCGGGTGCGGCAAGTGTGGAATGGACTTCGGCACAAACGGAGGAATTTGTTGCTCGATTCCTTGCCTATCGACGCAAGGTGTCAGCTGGCATCTCGTGGTGAGTTCTGCAATGAGGAGTCGGGTTCTCCAAGCGATTTCGACGCTTTGACCAGCGCCACATTGGGATCGTTCGACACGTCGAAGCGCCACATGGAAGGAAGTGCTACGGCAAGGCCAGCACAGACCCCCGTGCAGGCAAGTCCTCCAGCGATGAGCGAGGTTTTGAGCGTGAACGCTGCGGCCATGATGCCGCTTCGAGATTGACCAAGCGTTGGGCCAACCGAGTAGCTCAGCAACTCAATGCCAGCCATGCGACCTCGCACCTCGGTTGGAATGG
>CANGPX010000053.1 GCA_947456095.1 Acidimicrobiaceae bacterium | reverse complement strand
CTATTTTTTTGATATCGCGCCAAAAAACGGTGACATTTGTGTAAAGAGATGATGACGAAAGAACCCGCTATTGGCCACAACTCGTCACGGGCGCGTCAGCAGTTGCCCAATGCTGCCAGCAAGGAATCGAGTCGACGACGAGAAACCTGAGAGCGGTGTATTTTTTTGGGTGTCTGAGAGTAAGATTGAGGCATGAACTTTCGAATGCGCTGTGGCTTAGCGCTTGCCGCCGTTGTCTGCAGTACTTCGCCACTTGTCCCGTTGATATCTGCAGAAGCTTCGACTGCTCCTATTAAGGGAATAGCAGTTCTCGTTGATGGTCAAGGTGCCTACACCGATGCTTCAGCACTTGTCCAAGCGCGTACGGTTTTCAACTACGTGAAGTCACTGAAGGCAACTGGGGTGCAGTTGAATTTTCCCATCTCGACCCCAAGTGCGACGAGCAATACCTTCACCACAACTTCCCAAGCACCAAGCGCAGCCCGACTTGGATCAATGATTGCGCTGGCCCGGAGTCTCAAACTGAATGTTCAGGTCCGCCCACTGATTGACGAGTCGACACTGGCGCCCACCTACTTCCGAGGTGATCTCAATCCATCAAACGTTGCAACGTGGTTCACGAACTATCTCGGCGTACTCCGGCCCTATCTCGCCGTGGCAAAGAGTTCTGGTGCCCAAGAGTTCGCTCTTGGTTCCGAACTGACGAGTATGTACCAAAACCCTTATTCGCCAGCGGCAAATCCCTTGGCTCCTCGAAATACGAAACTTTGGGCATCGTTGATCACTTCGGTCAAGAAGATCTACGGCGGAACGTTGATCATCGTTCATAACTTCAATGCGCTTACTCCGGTTGCCAATACGAAGTTTGGGTTTGATGCTTATGGACCGGTGACCTCACTAGGCCCTGATGCCTCAGTGAGCGAGTTGACTTCAGCGATCAAGAACAACTGGACACAAGGGCCATCACAAGCCAAGTACTACACCTCCATTCAGTCCCCGTATTCGTCCGATTATGTCGAAGAGGTTGGTATTTCGGCGGTGAAGGGGATGTACGCGACACCTTGGTCCACCAAGTTCACCAACCCCACAATTGATCGCACCATCCAGTCAAATTGGTTCACGGCGAATTGCAATGCCTTCTTCAGTTTGAAGATGGCCGGGATCTACTTTTGGATGATTTCTTTCCCGGGATATTCGGCGAACCGCGACACGAGCCATGATGCGCCGAACTGGTTCAACACGTCGGTCGAAGGCGCAGTGAAGAGCTGCTTTGCTCGCTCAAAGTAACAACGAGTAGCGAATCCCCCTCGTTTGCTGACTCGCGTATCAATGAGTTACGAAGTTGGTCGACTCGTTCGTTCAAGCGGGATGCTTGCGCGACTGCGAAGACGTTCAGCCAACAAGGTGATGCCAACCCTGATGCCATCTTGAAGAGCAAGTAGGTTCGAGGTGCCGTGACGTCGGAGGTCTTCGAGGCTCGACACTTCCACAACTTGCAGCCCTCTGCGAGCTGACCGACAAAAGACAAGCGCTTCGATCTCAAAGCCGTGGCCAAGCTTCCTTGGTCGGTGGCGACGACCGCGAGAGGTGGTCATTGGATGGCTCTCTTCGGCGATCAATTTCTCAAGCTCAAGTACGGAAACGACATCAGCCCACAAGGCGAAATACCCGTAGGCAAAGTCGGTCCACTTGGTTCGGTACAAAAGGTTTGCCACCTGTGTCAAGACGGTGTTGCCAGACTTTCTTACCCAGGTGAAATCGGTTGAGCCGCCTCCGGGTAAACCTCGAGAGCCCTTGACCACGTCGGCACCGAGGAGAAGTGCCTCCACCATTGAAGGTATTTCTGCTGGGTTCATTGAACAGTCGGCATCGAGGAGGATCACGAGGTCACTCGTTGACGCCACCATTCCAACCGCCATGGCTGCCCCCTTGCCGGGAGTGCGCTGATGGATCACTGTGATCTCGGGTCGATGGAGCTGCGCGACGGCGATCGTCGCGTCAGTTGATCCACCGTCAACGAGAATGATCTCGGTCACCATGGCTGGGAGTCCATCGAGGACATGGCCAATGTTGTGCTCCTCATTTAATGCAGGGATTACCACGCCTATCGAGGTCACAAGCGGTAACCATAACCGAGCAAGGGAGTTTCGATGAACTCTTCAATCACCCGCCGCGTTTGCAGCCGTTTTGATCAAGAAAAATCTGTTACTCGTGTAGGATTTGCTTGTCTACGTGGTGGGTAAAAAGGCCTTGATGATCGCGGAATCCGAAGCGCCACAGGTTGCACCCGTCGGCCCTGGCAGGGCTTCGTGGGGGCGGCTCTCGGCAGTCTTGCTCGTCAGCACCATCCTCATTGCTGTGTCAATGGCATTGGCATCTCGTGGTGAGGGATCGCTCCATTTCGCAATATTTTGGCTTGGAGTTCTGCTCGGATTCGCAGGCATTGCGCATTGTCTTCTTCGAGTCGCAGAGCAACCTCGAGACGTCGTTGAGGTACTCACGGTGCTCGGCGTGTGGGGGATGATCCCGCGACTGCTTCGCACTGGTCTGACTCCAGTGTTCTTTGATGAATTTGATCATTTGAGAATTGCCCAAGACTTCACCGCTACTGGGCACACGAGCGCGCTCAATCACCTCTTCCAAATTGGCTCGAGTTTTCCCGGACTCGAACTCCTTACCGCAACCACTGCATTCGTCAGTCCGCTCAGCCTCTGGCATTCAGGTCTTGCCTGGGTGACGGTGGCTCATGTCCTTGGGATCATTGGCTTTTACGCCCTCGTCAGCCAACATCGATCGAGCTGCCGACAAGGAGCACTCGCTGGGCTGTTTTATGCATGCAATCCCTCATGGTTTTATTTTCATGCTCAGTTTTCCTACGAAACGCTGGCGCTTCCTTTGATGATTTGGGCTCTGGTGTTCGCCGAGCGATTCCATCGCGAAGAAAAACAACGGGCAACGCTCGGGGCGTTCATTGTTCTTTGCGCAGCCTTATCAATCGTGCACCATGCCACTGCAGCTGCACTGATCGGGATTTTGCTCCTGTGGACACTGGCCTCAGCGGGTGTAGATCTTTTGGGCAAGACGCACCGAATCAAACCGAGCACGTACCGAATAGGCACTGCGTGTGCTCTCGCTGGCGCTCTCGTCATTGTCAGACTCCTCCTCGTTGGTCCAACGCTTTGGCACTACTGGGCGCCAGTGCTCAACGTCAGTACGTTGACCAACGCCTTTGGACGGCTCTTCGGTCATGCAGGAGCTGGGGGCGGGCGAAGTGTGTTCAGCGGGACACAACTGCCGTGGTTCGAGATTGCTGCAGGTTTTCTCCTCGTCCCACTCTTGATGGTGATTCTTGGGCGGTCTCTTCTGCAACGATGGCGGAGTTCTGCGGCAATCGATGGCCTTGAAATCACTTTTTGGCTTCTGAGCCTGGCGTTTTTTGTCTCACTACCGCTTGACCTAGTGAGTTCCCTCAGTGAAGCTGCTCATCGATCTTGGGGCTTTTCCTTTCTTGGACTGGCGGCAGCAGCTGCCAGTGTGGCGGAACCAATGCTCACCCAGCAGCGAACCTGGAAGGTGATGACTGCTGGAGCGGTCTTTGCCGTCATTGCTGTTGCGGGAACGAGTGTTGGCACCTCAATCAACTATCAATTCCCTGGTCCAAATGAGACTGGCGCAGACGGTCGTTCACTGAACAATGAGACAGCGCTTGTGGCGTCGTGGTTCTCGACCCACACCACGTCACGCGACCGAGTGTTCGTCGATCGCTTTGTCAGCCGGCAGATCCTTCTTGCGACCAAAGCCGATGTGGTGATGCCGTGGCAACTGTGGCAACTTGCCTACTTCCCCGTGCTCAACGACTACACGTTGCGGATGATTCGAACGTTCAAGGTGAACTACTTCGTCTTTGATCGACGGATGACGACCGTGTTCCCGCCCGCAGGATTTTGGTATTCGGCGAGCGAACCTCCCGAATATCTTTCGACACTGGTCCCCGCTTCCAATCTCGATCGTTTCAACTGCTACGACTGGGCAAAGGTGGTGGCAACTACTGAGCACTACGAGATTGTGGCGGTAGACCGCGTGCAAGCCGCGATTGATGAGCGACGCAAGGACATTGGCGTCATTCCTGGATGCCCCGAGATGCTGGCGGCAGCCAAATGAGTTGGCCCAGCGGCTTTGGCCGGCTCGTGGTGTGGTTGAGCGGGGTCATTGTGTTGACCTCTTTGCTCCAAGTAGCTGGCGGCTCGCTCAATTTTTGGACCAGTCTCCTGGGTGTAGGTCTCGCACTCCTTGGAATGTTGTGGCTCATGAGCGGCGAAAAAAGCGACGGACTGCGCCCAAGGGTATGGCTCACCGTGCTTGCGCTTGCCGCCGTCGCGTCGCTCTGCCACCTCTTGTTGCCCAGCGCAAAAGTGGAACCTGCAGTGCTTTTGACTGATGTTCATGTCGTGGCACATGGCGGCGATCTCGTTGTCCATGGAACAGTTGAGCGTCTTGGAAAAGCAACGCCAGTGCATCTCAGTGTGACTGCTTCGTCGGCGCGGGAGTTGGTCACTGTTGCTCGGCAAGAGCACGCGTTCACGGCGATGCTCCACCTTGGCTTGGCGAATCCCTGCTCGGAAGTTGTCATGGTGAGCGGGCCCAATCAGTTAACGCTGAGTCCTCTTTGGTGCCAGCAACAAGGCACCGTTGTTCGGTGAGCCTCAAACTTGAGCACGTTCGTGAAGATCTCTCTTTCTCTTGAGGTTCAAGATGAAATGATGACTACGTTGAGATCGAACACGTCGCGAGGGTTTGATGGAGTCTGGCGAGAAGCGTCATCATCTTGGCCTCAATACTTCATTACTTTTGGTTTCAGGAAGAATGCCCAAAAATGAGTAGGACCGAGTCATCTGCGTCCACAGCGAAGGGGCTTCGAGGCCACGTTGCCGCCCATCGACACCTTGCCAGCGGAGCAATTTCCATCATGGTTGCCACCGTCATTTCTTCCGGGGCGGGATGGGCCTACTGGCTCGTAGCTGCACAAAGGTGGAGCACCAGCGCTGTTGGGCTGAGTTTGTCGCTCATTGCGGCACTGTCAATCATTGGCCTGATTGCTGGTCAGCCACTGACGACGTCGATGCTCGTTCGCCTACCTCAAGTGTCGCAGCAGTGGCCGGTGCTGCGTTCGATTCTTGCCATCACGACTGCAGGCGGTCTTGCTCTTGGGTGCGTGGCGCTGGTGGTGCTTCCCTCGTCAATGGAGTCAGCAATGACCCCAACACTTCGTGGCCTCTTTCTGGTGAGTGCTGGCGTGACGCCGATCGCGATTGTCCTAGATGGGGCAATGCTCGTGATCCGGCGCTCTGGCCTCATTGTTGTTCGCACCCTTGTCCACTCCTTGGGAAAATTGGCTTTGCTCGTCGCCTTTTCACTTGCCGCATGGTCAGTTGGCGGTCCTGTTGCGGTGCTCGCTTCGTGGACCGTCGCACAACTCATTGCCAGCTGCATCGTGTTGTTGAAGTGGCATCGAGCAGCAGGCGAAGCTGTTCGAGTTGAGCCGGCTGGCGAAACCTCGACCGTGCTGCGAAAAGGACTTGTCGCTCAAATAGCTGGGACGCTTGCTGGAAGTCTTCCTCCACAGATTCTCCCGATTGTGGTTGTTGCCAGTCTTGGCACGACACAGGCTGCTTGGTTCTCCATCACGTGGCTCGTTGGAGGACTCTGCTTCATGATCTCGCCGGCCGTGAGCCAGACGCTGCTGGCAGAAGGAGGTCGCCGGGATCGCGATCTTTCGCAGTTAGTGAAGGCTGCGGCGGGTTTTTCATTGGCGCTCCTCACCGTGCCGGTCATGGTGTATCTCCTCGCCGGTAGAACGATTCTTGACCTCTTTGGAACTGACTACGGTGCAGCAGGAGGAGGGCTGCTCATCGCCCTCGCGATCTCTTCAATTCCCGATCTCGTGACGAACTTGGCTGTTGCGGTCTACCGAATACGAGAGCGACTGGTGATTGCAGCATTGATCAACTGCACCATTGCCGTCGTGGCTGTGTGGGGCTCGGTGATTGCCGTCAATCATGGGAGTTTGGCTGGTGTTGGGTGGGCGTGGTGTGCAGGCCAAAGCTCTGGCGTTGTTCTTGTTGGCGTTGTTTTGGCCGTCGAATGGTTCACGGCGAAAGGCAAAGCCAAATGAGAATTGTTCACCTCGTTGATCTCTTTACTCCAAGTATTGGTGGAACCGAGCGCGCCGTCGAAGATCTCGCGCGCATCCAAGCGCAGCGAGGAGCTGAGGTGACCGTCGTCACCATGACTCCAGCTGGAGCCACCCAGGTTGAGATCCCTGGAGTTTCGGTTATCCGAATCGACCTCAGCCGGCTTGGCCGACTGGGCATCGCTGATCCAAATCGTCCGTATCATCCACCGTTTCCCCTACCTGCCATTTCCCAAGCACTGCGGAACATTTTCCAACGCCTCGATGCTCAAGTGGTGATTGCCCACAGCTGGATGATCTTTAGTTATTTGCCACTTCGAAGTGAACTCGAAATACCAGTGGTGTGGTATCTCCACGACTACCTCGTGTCTTGTCCAAAACGCACCAAGATCTACAGCACCGGAGCTCCGTGCCCCTCGGCGAAGATTGGTCGCTGCATCAAGTGTTCGCTGACCCAGTACTCACTGGCCAAAGCGGCAGTGGTGACCGTTGGGCAACATCTCTCAAACCGGCGACTTCTCGCTCAAGTTGATCAGTTCATTGCCAATTCTCTCGACGTTGCCACACAGGCTCGCGAAGTCCTTGCCAACGAGGTGTCGGTGACGGTCGTTGGCGCTGCAGTGAATCTTGGCGATGGGGAACAGCACCTCCGACCGAGACCGGAATTTCTCCCCCGCGGCGAGTACATCTTGTTTGTTGGGCAACTCTCGCAGTACAAGGGACTTGATGATCTGCTCGTTGCCTTCAGTCAGATCAACAATCTTCAGGTCTCGTTGGTCTGTATTGGAACGCCCCAACCAACAACTCCAACCACGTGGCCAAAAGATGTCATCGTGGTCCACGACGTTGCCCATGAGCAAGTGCTGGCTGCCTGGCAGCACTGCCTGTTCGGGGTCCTGCCAAGCCATGCGGATTCGTTCGGTCTCGTTGCGGTCGAGGCAGCGTTTTTGGGTCGCGCCATGGTCGTGACCGACGTCGGTGGACTCAAAGAGGTGGTGAAAGATGGCGTCACTGGACTGGTGGTTGGTGTTCGAGATACCACAGCCCTGCAAGGAGCAATGGAAACGTTACTGAAGAGTCCTGAGCGTGCAGCTGAACTTGGTGCTGCAGCAGCGAAGCATGCGACGACGTTTCGCCTCGAAGCAGTTGCGGACCGAATCGATGCGGTCATTGCCACACTCGTGAGATAACTGGTGTCCGGGGCGTGAAGCACTGTCGCGTTCTTGCGGCTAGGGCTGATACGTCCCAACTGAAACCTGTGACGTTTGGTCGAGTGCCATGCACCACGGTCCATCAACACAACTGATCGCAGTGCCACTCGTGAGCGGTGTTGTGCCGGTAGCTCCAGGTGCGCTCCACACGCCGTTGAGGACCGAAAGAGTCACGCCGCTGTCATCAATGGCCACGCAGTAGATCGTCTGGGTGCAACTCACTTCGCTGATGGCAACCGGGTCAATGGTTGCACTCTTCCACGTTGCTGGGAATCCTTGATTGAACAGGACGCCGTTGCCAAGTGAATCACCAAACACGCAAAACTTCTCTGACGGGCAACTTGCACCATTGATCGCCGAATTCGGTCTCGTGACGAAGAAACCTGCAACCTTGTTTCCTTGCCAGACAATGACGTGGCCGGTGTTATCGGTCATGACGCACATTGTTGATGAGGCACAAGAAACCGAATTAAATGCAAGGTCTTTCGGCGCTTGTCCACCGTCTCGAGCTGCACTCCAGGTCACCCCAGACCACAGGTAGTACTGGCCATCGTTGTCGACGGCCAGACAAAACACTGCTGTGGTGCAAGACACTGCGGTAAGGCTGGGTTGTCCGCTCAGACTCACCCCAGCACTCCAAGTCGCACCTCGCAAGACTGAAAATGCGCCATTGTCGCCAACGGCAAGGCAGAACGTGTTCGTGGGGCATGACACTGACGACAACGCAGCAGCTGCGGCTTGCAGTGGCTGAGACCATGTCGTTCCGTTAAAGGTTGATACGTAGCCATTGGAACTGACTGCTGCGCACAGCAC
Organism: Acidimicrobiaceae bacterium; assembly: GCA_947456095.1. Lineage (GTDB taxonomy): Bacteria > Actinomycetota > Acidimicrobiia > Acidimicrobiales > RAAP-2 > CAIQEU01. Next base: position 5,226 of record CANGPX010000053.1, on the reverse strand, counting down.
GTGAGATGCACATGACAGATCAGTGGCAACGCCATGGGTTGCCTCAAGCGTGGTGGAAGTACCAACGGTGGTGCCGAGGAGCCTGACCGCTGACCACGGAGTAAGAGCAACACAGTCACTTGTCCCTGAGCAACTCACCGCAACGAGTCCATCAGGGGAAAGCGAAGTAGTCACTACCGAGGTCAATCCATTGGTCACGACTGCTTGTCCAGTGTCAGTCGTTGCCGTGCACATGGTGGTCGACGAACAGGAGATTCCCGTGAGTGAAACTCCTCCACTCACCTCCTGCGAGCTCGTGGGGTTTGCATGGTCAAAGGTCATCACCGAGCCATCAGTCGTCGAGGCAAGACACGTGGCAGCACTCGGACAGGCCACCGACGTGAAAGCAGTCGCCGAAGCAACAGTTGTTACCGGTCCAAATCCATTGTTGAAGGTCAAAACGCCACCAGCGTCATCGACTGCCAAGCAGGAAGAGGTGGCATTGGCGCAGGCAATCCCAACCAGCGTGCCAGTGGTGTCAATCTGGCTCGCCACCTGAAGGGCGTTGGTCGAGGGATTGAAGACCGTGCCATCACCTGCTCCGTCAACTGCAACGCACAGCGTCGGCGAAGCACAGGACACTGCAGTGAACTCCGCAGTCGTGTTTGTCCGAATGCGGGTCCAAGATCCCTTCGAACTCGATGCCAGAAATCCATCAAAGCCGACCGCAACGCATTGCTTCGCACTCCAACACGACACCGACGTCATCTGCTCAGAAAATTGTTTCGCAATCTTCCAGGCCCCTTGGTCCATCTGAAAGACCGAACCATTGCTGTCAACGGCGGTACATGATTGCGACGATGGACAAGAAACTGCAGTCAAAGAACCAACCGGGTTGAAGACCGATTGAGCTGGAGACCACGTGAGCCTGAGCGGATCTTTTGCTGGTCGCTCAACAATGGTCAGTCGCCGAGATGATGAAGCAATCTTCTTGACCTTCATGGTGACCAGGTACTTGACGGTTTTGTTTGACTGATTGGGAGGAAATTTTGTCGAGATGGTGAAGGCGGTTGTCGGGCAAGTTGTTGGGAACGAGGGAATCGCTGGCTGAACAGTCAAGGTGCACTTTGTTGCTCGAATGCTTGAACCGCTCAAGGTGACGGTTGCACCAATTTGCGAGATCGTCGACATGCTTGAGGAAAATGAGGTGACGAGTGGCGCTTGTGACGCTGCATCAGCATTTGAAGGAACAAAGACGAGTCCACCGAGCGCGGTTACAACAGCAGCAGTGGCTTTGATGAGCGAAGTCTTCTTTAGCCGATGCGCGATCATGACGTCCTCGAGTAGCACGCGGCAATCGCGTCAGCACCAGCAGTTCCGTACCACTGAAACGCGTCACCTGCGACGGTTCCCGGCTCGAAGAACTCGAGTTCAAGTCCCCAGTAGTACAGGCCGCGCATATGGAAGTCGAAAAAGGCATTACACGCAGCGGTGAACCAGTTGGCTTGGACGGCTCGGTTGACCGTTCCACTCAAGTAGTAGGCCCAAGGGAATGCGTAGGCCCCATTGAGTCCAGCGATTCCGACTTCTTCGAGGCGAATCGAGGCGAGAGCGGAGGGAAGAAGATTTCGCTGCAAGTTGTCTTTGAATCCGATTGAGACTTGTTGGGCGGTGGAATTTTCATTGATTGAAACCGGGATGCCCTTATAAGAGATGCTCGTGACTGGCGTGTAGTCATCCCAGCCAAAGGAAGTCTTTGGAATTGACTGGTAGATCGAGGTGCCGGAATAGATCAGGGTTCCCCCATAAAGCGTTTGAGCCGAATGCACCACTGCTTGCCATGGTCGAAGTTGGTTGAGGAGGCTATTGAGTTCAGCAGCAATTGAAAATGAGGTGACCCCGCTCTTTCTTGCCTGAATGAAGTACGGCCGTAAAAAGGCGCCATACTGAGCGATCCAAGCTGCTGGACTGGGAGGAGTGATCGTTCCCCTCCAGGCTGAATCAAATCCGGGTGTTGCGAAGTTCGCCTCACTGAGAAAGGGTCGGTATTGCACCCGCAATCCACGTGCTTGGGCGGCACGGGTGACAGAGGCGAGTTGAGCCGTGGTGGGTGTGCCCATTCCAGAATGGAGCCCCGGTGAGCTTGGTGTGTCCATGTAGAAGGGGAAATTGAGCGAGATCGCGTTGGCGTGCAGGACCGAGGCTACGTAGGTAAACGTCTTGCGCGACTTTTCGGCAAGTTGAGCCGGAGTCAAATTTGCCAGCGGGAAATCATCGGCGAAGAGAATCGCAATTCCTCGCTCAGGAACTGGAGTCGAAGCGGCAGAAGCCTGCGACGTCGTTGGGACAATAAGACCGGCAAGAACAACGAAAAGTAAACAAACAATTCCGCGGCGGCGTTTCATAAATTCAAAGTATCACGGTGATTTTGGCCGAATACTACGGTTTCTCAGGAATGAGTATTGTTGAAAATTTGATTGATGACTCCGTTGTAGCGCACCAGAGTCTCGTCCCAACTTCGAGGGTCAACAAAGTGCTCTCCAACCAAGTCAAGTGCTGCAACCAAACCATCTGCCAAGTGCTGTGGACTACCCGGCTCAACAAAGATCGCTCCGCGATATCCGTGAGCTGCTTCGGCGAGGCCGCCAACGTCACTGACGACAACGGGAAGTCCAGCTCCCATTGCTAGGTGGAGAGGTCCGCTTGCTGATGACCTGAGATAGGGCAACGCGACGAGCGAAGCTGCAGTGAAGTAGGCAGGAATTTCTGAGTCGATGACGTATCGATTCACGACTTCAATCGATGATCTGTTTGCGCTCTCGTTGATTCGATCAAACGGTGTCGTCCATCCCTCCCAAGTCTCGCCAACAATGACCAACTTCCACTTCACCTCGTTGCGGGGGAGGAGGTCAAAGGCCTCGACGAGGAATTCAAGCCCCTTGTAAGGGCGAATGGTTCCAAAGAACAAGATGGTGCAAGTTGTTGGATCGACAGGTGGTGCTGGTGTCTCACTTTGGGCCATGGGAAACGCACCGAGGGGAATGATCACTGTTTGGTGCTCTGGCAACTTGAGGATGCTCGTCATCTCTTCGAAGTCAAAGTGTGAGTGAACCACAAATGCTGATGCTTGGACGATGAGGCGACTCAGTCCCCGTCGAATCACCCCTCCAATGAGGGGCAGGTTCGCTTCGGCGGTATCGAGCGTTTCGTGGAATTCGATCACGATGGGAATTCCCCGACGACGAGCAAAGCGAGCGAGTGCAAGGTAGGCGGGAAGTGCTGACGCAGACCACCACTGCAAAATGATCAATTCCGGGTTCGCCCGTTTGGCAAAACGCAGTGCCCGCAGGAGTGAGGGAAGAAGTGTCCAGTTGATGCCATCAAACGTGGGGAGATTTGGTTGAAGCTCTTCTGCCATGATGGCGGCTCCAACTCGTGCTCTTCCTGGGTAGAAGATCCGGGGAATGAGGTTGCGCATGTGGATCATGGAGACTTCGTGGTCGTGGGCGAGCGTGGTGGCCAACAACGAGGTGTAATACGAGATCCCCGAGACGAATCTCGTCCCTGACCCAACAATGATGATCCGCTTACTCATGGCTTGGTTCGCCTCACGAGATCCCGGTAGACGAGATCAAAGTCGGCCGCAACGTCATCCCAAGTGCGGACCCGCACCGCGCTTGCGTCTTGACGGCCGGCGTTCACGGCAAGATCAATCATGTTGGCAAGTTTGCGTGGACTGATCGTGACGGGGAAGAAGGCCATCTCAACGCCAAGGAGTTGGGCTACCTCTCGATGGGCTGGAAGATCCGTGGCAACGACTCGTGCACCAGCGCTCGCAGCCTCGGCAAGACCGAGCCCAAAGGATTCATCGGTTGAGGCCGAGAGTGCGACAGTTGCACTGCGTTGCCACCTGCACAGTTCTTCATCACTGACGTAGCCAACAAAGTCCACGGACTGAGCTTGACTGCTCTGTTGGCTCCGCTCACGAAGTTCTCGTTCTTGTGGTCCGGCTCCGCAGACCACGAGGCGAACATCGCTTTTGAGATACTGCAGGGCATCAATGATGAGGTCGACCCGTTTGTAGGCCTCAAGCCTTCCGGCAACGAGGAGAACTGGTTGACCGAGATCAAATGGCGGCGCCGAAGGGCTCTGTTGAGTCGGAAAGCCAGCGTGAATGACTCGAATCTTGTTGTGGGTCAAAGGAAATGCATGTTCGACGCCTTGAGCTTCGCTTTCGCTATAGCAGTGAATGAGGTCGGCCCTTTTGAAGATGCCCCGACTCATGGGTTGGTAAACGAGGTGGAGCGCGTTCGCAAGTGGAGTGTGGCCACCACCGTGATAGGTCGGGCTGAACACCATCGGCACGGTGGCAAGACGATGAAGCGCGAGAGCGATTGGTGCGTGAAAGCTCACGAGGTGGATGAGATCGAACTGCTTGACCTCGGCCCGCACCCAACGACGAAGTGAAGGGGCATACCCAAATCGCTCACCCCCCACTCGTTCGGTGAAGCGATGGACGGTCACTCCCTCACAGATCTCGGAGGAAGGAGAATGACTCGAGCGAGGCTGCTGGGTCACCACGGTCACCTGGTGGCCTTGGCGAACGAGTGCAGTGGCCACTTTGGACCACACTGTGGTCAGCCCACCCAACTCTGGAACGTATTGCGGGGTTGCAAGGAGAATTCGCATCTCGTCAATGAGCCTCGCACCGAGAAGGTGCCAGGTTGGCGAGCGAAGTGGGACCATGCCTCGTTGTCCTGAGAGATTCGGTAGCGAACATCATCGAGCCCTCCACGTTGGGGTGGTCAGTGGTGCTGTGTGAGTTGGCATCACTTGCGCCAACACTACTCAGCACTCGCTTTTGTTGAGCTCTTCTCTGGGCACTTGTTCCCTGAACTGACGGGCCACAACTTGCCGATGTTGGCTCTGCGAATCAATCGCCCGAGTCGAGCGACCCGTTGGTCACTTCTCCCGAGACGTCGGTTTTTCCGCTTGCTCGCCGGGTCTTGACCCAAAGATGTGGACCAGGTGCCACGGCTTGAGCCGTCACTGGCGAAAGTGAGAAAAGCATCGTGAAGGCGCGAGAAGCCAACCCTCGGCAAAACCGTTGTGCAGACTGGATTTTTCCGACGTGTTGTCCACAGCGAACTAGCCTGAAGACTTCAAGCCGGTGTAGCTCAGTTGGTCAGAGCAGGCGATTTGTAATCGTCAGGTCGTGGGTTCGAATCCCTCCACCGGCTCTCTGTG
>CANGPX010000052.1 GCA_947456095.1 Acidimicrobiaceae bacterium | reverse complement strand
CTCAGCTTTGCGATCGCCAATCATGCACACAGAAGTCTTCCCCGTGCCGAGGTTGGTAATGGTGACTTTGGCTTTCATCGGGATTGCCTTGACCGAGGCACAGACAACTGCTGGGCCGAAGTAGATACCCTTGACTGGGGGTCGGTAGTAGGTCGCAAGCCCAATGAGGGTTCGTGGAGGCAGAACTGGTTGTTTCACCGTGGTTGTGGTGGTCGCCTTCACTGTGGTTGAAGTCGTTGACGAAGTGGTTGTGGTGGTCGCCTTCACTGTGGTTGTGGTGGTCGCCTTCACTGTGGTTGTCGTGGTCGCCTTCGCCGTGGTTGTCGTGGTCGCCTTCACCGTGGTTGAAGTCGTTGAAGAAGGAGTAGCCATGGCCGTTGTCGTTGACAAGCCAGCAGTGCAGGCAACGACAGAAAGGGCCATGAGCAATCGTGCACTTCTGCGAATGAATTGCATACGAGCGCCTCTCCGGCAGTCCTTGAGCGGCAACACGGCCACGCCTCAAACCTCAACGCTAGGGAGTCAACGTCTCGAGGTCAACCTGAGATCCTCAGAACGAGAAGATTCTCCGCGCATTGTTCGACGAAGCCACAGCAACTACTTCAGGTTCCACCCCATGGGCTAAGGCAATTGCGGCGCCGACCAGTGGCACGAGCGCCGGCTCATTTTGCTTTCCTCGGTGGGGAACGGGCGTGAGGAAGGGGCTGTCGGTTTCTACGAGCAGCCGGTCAAGTGGCACGAGGGCAGCTGCTTCTCGCAGTTCTGGTGCTTTTGGAAACGTGACAATGCCAGAAAACGAAATGGTCATACCCGCAGCCAAGCAACGCTCAGCTTCGGCCGGTCCACCAGTGAAACAATGCAGCACCGTTTCTCGTGGCACGCCTTCGCCATCTAAGACTTCGAACAGATCATCCCAAGCATCTCGAGCGTGGATGACGAGGGGGAGGTCAAATTCATGAGCAAAGCCAATTTGGCTCGCAAAGGCTTTTCGCTGAGCTTCTCTTGGGCTGTGCTCGTAGTACAGGTCGATGCCACATTCGCCAACACCGGCAATGTGCGGGCTCTTCGTCGCCAAGATGTCGAAGATCTCTTCTGTTGAGTTCGTTGCCTCATGGGGATGAAGGCCAATCACTGCGCGAACAATCGGCACGTCTTGGCCAAAGTCGCCACGACTCACCGCTTCGGCCAACAACATCGCCTCTCGCGACGTTGTCGCATCGGTTCCCACACACACAAGTCCATCCACCCGAGCAGCATGGGCACGGTGAAGGGCATCAGCAACATCGCTGTGTTGCTCATCGCGGTAGCGCTCTTGAAGGTGGCAATGCGAGTCAATCCACATCGAACTAGACCTTTCGACGCGGGAAGAGCGGATCGCCCTTCACTACGGCCACTTCTCCAAGGTATCCACCCCACATGGTCGCGGTTGCGAAGTCGCCGTCAGTTGGAGCTCCAACGAGGCCAAGACGACCCCAGATTTCTTGACACACGCTTGGCATAGCTGGACTGGCCAGAATCGCAACGAGGCGGAGCACCTCTAAGGCATCACCAAGGACTGCGTCAACGGCCTCGCCTGGTTCTAACTTCCAAGGTTCGGCTTGCTCAAGGGAAGCATTTGCTGCGGCAATGAGCTTCCACGTGACTTCTAAGCCAACCGAGGGCTGGAAAGCTGACCAGGCGGCACTTGCCTCTGCCACGACTTGTGCAGCCAAGGGGGCAAGTGCACTGTTCTTGTTGACCTTTGGGCCAATGCCATCACACTTGGAGCCGACGAGTGTCGCCACTCTGGCCACGAGGTTGCCGAGATTATTGGCCAAATCCGAGTTATAGCGACTGGCAATGCCCTCGAGCGAGAAGTCGCCGTCATTGCCGAGAATCGTTTCTCTGAGCAGGTAGTAGCGAATGGGGTCAACGCCGAAGTCTGCGGTCAGCACTTCTGGGGCGATATCGGTCAACTTCACCGGGGCTGCGTCGTCGTCAGCCATTGACTTCGACAACTTCTTGCCACCAACGAGCAACCAACCATGGACAAAGATATTTGCCGGAGGCTCAATGCCTGCAGCCATACACATTGCTGGCCACCACACGCAGTGGAAACGCAGGATTTCCTTACCAATCAAGTGATGAACCGCAGGCCACCACTGGGCAAAACGTTCTTGGTCGCGCCCATAGCCAATGGCAGTCAGATAGTTAATGAGCGCGTCATACCAAACGTAGAAAACATGTGTTTCGTCCCACGGCACCGAAACACCCCAGGTCAACGACGTGCGGGTAATGGAGATGTCCTTTAGGCCGCTACGAATAAAACTCAAGGCTTCGTTGCGCTTGGTCGCTGGCTGAATGGCCGTTGGATTCGCCTCATACCAACTGAGGAGTTGGTCTTGAAAAGCAGAGAGCTTGAAGAAGTAGTTCTCTTCTGACATCTGCACGGCTGGTCGTCCATGGACCGGGCAACTCCCGGCGTCGAGGTCCTCTTCGGCGTAGTAGTCCTCACACGACACGCAGTAGAGACCCGAATAGTTGTCTTTGTAGATGAACCCACGCTCATAGATGGTCGATAAAAACGCTTTGACGGTTTCGTGGTGGCGCGGCTCGGTGGTGCGGATGAAATCGTCATTGGCAATGTCGAGTCCATCCCAAGCTTGCTGGAAAAGCGCTGAGGTCTGGTCCGTCCATTCCCGAGGGGAAAAGCCGTTCTTCTCTGCGGCATCAGCCAACTTCTGGCCATGCTCATCGGTTCCCGTGAGCGAAAACACGTCATTTCCGAGCAGTCGCTGGAACCGAGCAATGGCATCGGCATTCACCGTGCAATAGGCGCTGCCCACGTGGGGGGCGTCATTTGCATAGTAAATCGGGGTCGTGATGTAGAAGCGAGCCACTCTCCAAGCGTAGTTGCCTCAGGTGTTCTCGCCTTGCGAGGCTGTGCGCAGTTCGCGGGCTCGGTCATAGGTGTGGCGTTGGTCGAGTGAAAAGCGCTGCGCCACGCTTCGCGCCACGTCTTTCAGTCGCTCTCCAGAGCCAAGCGCAACCAAGATGGCTTCGTCAATCACCGCATCGTCGATTTCTTCGAGTTCTCCAGGCCCAATGACCAAAACAACTTCCCCGCGCACCTCTTCGACTGCAGTCAAGTCAGCAAGTTCGCCAAGCGTCGCTCGAGTGACGGTTTCGAACTTTTTCGTCAGCTCACGGACGAGTGTTGCGCTTCGATGTGGTCCAAGAACCAAGGCGAATTCGGCCAAGGTTTGCTGGGTGCGTCCCGGGGCTTCAAACACCACCGTGGTGCGCTGTTCGAATTTGAGCGCTTGAAGTCGCTGCGCTCGTTCGCGACCTTTTCGCGGCAGAAATCCTTCGAAGATGAATCGTTCCGTTGGAAGTCCGGAAACAACAAGTGCTGAAATCGCTGCACTTGGTCCAGGAATCACACTGACAGGTAAGCCCCGGTCATGGGCTGCAGCAACGAGGCGACTCCCAGGGTCAGCAACACCAGGCATTCCTGCATCGGTGACGACGCCAACCACGTGTCCAGAGGCCACCAGATCAAGCACTGCGCCAGTTTGCGCTTGTTCATTGTGGTCATGCACTGCCCAGAGGCGCTTTGGAGACGTGTCGACCGAGATCGCACTCAGCAGGGCTCTCGTCCTCCTCGTGTCCTCACAACACAGCACCGATGCCGTTGCCAGCACGTGTTTTGCTCGATCCGAAAGATCCGAAAGATTCCCGAGCGGCGTGGCAATCAGCACTAATTGGCCAACAGCGAACTGGGCCTCAGGAACAGGATCGGGAAAGTCGGAAATCGAGGGGCTCCTTGTCGGCTAGGGTTTCAAGTCTTATGTCGAAGCGTACGGTAAAGCGGAAGTTACGGGCCAAGAAGAAGGCAAATCACGGCAAGAAGCCGAACTGCGGTCGCGGGTAACGCGACTCAGTAGCCTCTCCAGGTGAGGCCTCGGGACTCAATGGTGCGAACCATGTCCGTTGGCACATCTGAAATCAGCCCATCAACACCCAAGTCAAGCAACCGCTCCATTGAAGGGGTGTCGTTGATCGTCCACACATGCACGGCGAGACCTTGTTCGTGGGCAGCGTCGACGAACTGCTGATTCACCACGACGAGTTCGTCGAAGGTTTCTGGCACTTGCAGCGCAACAGACGGCGTTGCTGGCGGAACCTCTCCAGCTTGCACGGCGAAGTAGAACGCCGCCACTTCCCCAGTTGCAGACCCGGTCATGAATTCGGGGGCGATGCTGCGAAAACGATTTACCGCATCGTCGCTGAAGGACGAAACAATGACCGACTCTGCTCGGTCGTATTCACGGAGCAAGTCTGCAAGTGGTTGCTCATAGGAGACGACTTGCGGTGCGGTTTGCTTGATGTCCATGTTGAGCACGGTGTCGGGAAATCGCTCTAAAACTTCACGAAGTGTGGCGATCTGATACTCGTGATCTTTTGGCGCCCGACCACGAAGAGGGTAGGCGTCATCAGGAAGCCCTGGAGAAGCGGCTTCTCCAGGTGCCCACCAATAGGCATTGTCGAGTGCTTTGACCTCTTCCAAGGTGAGGTTGGCAATGGCCCCTGAAGCGGCGGTTGTGCGGTCAACGGTTTCGTCATGGCACACCATGAGGTGGCCATCTTTGGTCATGTGGACGTCAAGTTCAATGGCGGTCGCACCAATGCGAAGTGCTTCGGCAATCGTACCGAGGCACGATGACGGGCCCTCATGGGCTCCACCTTGGTGGGCATAAGCAATAACTCGACGCTGCATCCAGGGGTTGTTCGCCATGGTGTGACCCTAACCTTGCTTTCCAGCCGCGACCGGTTTTGGTGTTGGGTTCTTCATCGTGACCGCTTCGACGAAGAACGCCAAGATTGGAATGATTCCCGAAGCGACGAGCAAAAAGAGCTTGCCCTTGGAGATCTCAAAATGCTTGATGAGGCCCGGAAGTGTGGCGAGATAGGCAATGTAGAGCACGCCATGCAGTGGTGAGAACATCCGCGGTGGCTGCGTGCCAAGGCCAAAGACAGCAATGAGTACCGTCAAGATCACGAGCGCTGCGCCAACGACAAAGGCCATCACTCGGTAACGCTTCAAGGCGGTCGCCGCTAGTGCTTCCATGTCTTTCTCCCCTTTTCATTGAGAGCCCGCAACTGCTCGTTGTAGGCCGCCATTTCGTCATTCACTTCGCCGACCAGCGCATCAGCTTGGGCTCGAGCTTGGGCTCGAGCAAGGCGTTCTTGCTCTGCTCGTTCGGCTACTTGTTCATCTGTTGGTTTGTCGGTGTGGATGAGCATCCACCAACCCCACAGACCAAAAAAGGCAAGTGCTGGCCACTCAATGGCGTAGACGTAGCTGAGTGCATTGCCCGACGATGCTCTCGAGAATTGCCACACCGCAAGCCACGTACAAGCCGGGATCCAGATGGCGAGACCCAAGTGGGCAACGAGCGCTCGTCGAGACAGCCACCGTTCACTCACGTTGCCAGCCTAGTGAGTTGAAGCGTTTGTTACTCAGAGCAGGCCATATTCATCAGCCAAGTCAGCCAAGTCACGCTCGGGTCGGCCACCCATGTGCGAGATGACTTCACCGGCGCACAAACTGCCCAACTCACCGCACGATTCCAGATCAAATCCTTGGGTGAGGCCGTACAAGAATCCTGCGGCATAAAGGTCACCAGCACCGGTCGTTTCCACCACGTCGCCCACAAGCTTTGCCGCAACCAAAATCCTGCCCGACGGCGTCACAATGACTGATCCCTCAGCACCATTGGTGATGGCAGCCAAGACGCCAGTTTCTTCTAAGGCATTGAGTGCTTCGTCCAACGTGTCAACCTTGAATAACGCCTTTGCTTCATCAGCATTGGCGAAGAGGATTTCGATTTCCTCTTCGACGAGGGCTAAGAAATCGGCTCGGTGTCGGTCAACGCAGAACGAATCCGACAGTGAAATCGCCACTGAACCGCCCGCATCATGCACTGCCTCAATGGCCTTGGCAATTGCCTCTTTGGCAACAGGCTCATCGTATTGATACCCCTCGACATAGAGCACTTGAGCTCTCGTGACAAAGTGTTCTTCCACGTGGTCAGGGGTCAGATGTGCCCCAATGCCAAGGTGGGTCGCCATCGTGCGTTCGTGGTCACTCGTCACCAAAATGACGCAACGACCTGTGCCTGTTGTTGGCAACTCCTGGTTCGCTAACTGGTCGAGCAGAACCGGCTCAAACACCACACCAGCTTCACCAATGGCTTGAACGAAGCTTCGACCCGCTGGGTCATTCGCGATTCGGCCAATGAACCCGGATCTTCCTCCAAGCGAGGCAATGCCGGCCATGGTATTTGCCGCGGATCCACCGGACACTTCAACCGTGCTCGCGAGCGTGTCGTGAATCGCTGCTGCACGCTGCTCATCAACGATCGTCATTGACCCTTTCACGAGGCCGACGCGGTCGAGATGGTCATCTTCGACAACGCCAAGGACGTCGACGAGGGGAAAGCCAATGCCAACAACATCGAGGGCAAGAATTTCCTTTTTCGTTACAAGTTCAACAGGCTGTCCGTCAATGGTCACGGCGAGAGGCTAACCGAGGCAACAGGGGTAGCCTTCGAACATGCCAATTGCAGCCTCAAGTCCCTATCGTCTTCCCCGCAACGTCGCTCCAACGACCTATCGTCTGCGCCTGATCCCCGACCTTGAAGCGGCGACCTTCTCGGGGACCGTGGAGATCGACATCGAGATCCACGAAGCAGCCAACACTGTCGTCATGAACGCCGCTGAACTCGAGATCACCGATGCCATTGCCATGGTCGATGACGGCCGCACCTTTGCCCCAAGTTGGGACTACGACGAAGCCTTAGAGCGCGTCACGTTCACCTTTGCCGAACCACTTTCTGGCGCTTCGGCTGAACTTCGCCTCTCATTCACCGGGATCTTGAACGACCAATTGCATGGTTTCTATCGCTCAACCTTTGTTGATGATGAAGGAAAAACCCGCACCATTGCCACCACACAGTTCGAAGCAGCCGATGCCAGACGGGCGTTTCCGTGCTTTGACGAACCTGACCGCAAGGCGACCTTCGAGGTCACCTTGGTTGTCCCCGAAGATTTGGCTTCGTACTCCAACTCGCCAGTAGTCCTCGAGCGAAGCCTTGGCAATGGCACTCGTGAGGTGGTCTTTGGCCCGACGATGAAGATGTCGACCTACCTCGTGGCCTTTGTTGTTGGGCCCTTCGAGCAGACCCCTGTTGTTGACGTCGATGGCATCCCGCTTCGGATTGTTTACCCGAAGGGCAAGGCCCACCTCGCACCGTTCTCACTCGACATTGGCGCCTTTGCCCTGCGTTTTTTCGCTGAATACTTCGACATTGCCTACCCCGGCGACAAGCTTGATCTCATTGCCATTCCCGACTTTGCCTTTGGGGCAATGGAGAACCTTGGGTGCGTGACGTTCCGAGAGACTGCGCTGCTTGTTGACCCAAACAATGCCAGCCGAGTCAATTTGGAACGCATTGTTGATGTCGTCGCTCACGAGATCGCCCACATGTGGTTTGGCGACCTGGTCACCATGGGCTGGTGGGAAGGCATTTGGCTGAACGAAGCATTCGCCACCTTCATGGAGATGCTCTGCACCGATGCCTTCAAGCCTTCGTGGGAACGTTGGACGAGCTTTGGTTTGGAAAAGGAAATGGCACTCGCCATCGACGGCCTCCACAACACTCGAGCTATTGAATACGAAGTGCAGTCCCCCGAAGATGCCGACGGCATGTTCGACATTTTGACCTATGAAAAAGGCGGCTCAGTTCTTCGAATGCTGCAGCAATACCTTGGCGAAACGGCATTTCGCGATGGTGTACGCCTCTATCTCAAGCGCCACGCCTACGCCAACACGGTCACCACCGATCTGTGGGACGCGATTGAAGAAGCCTCGGGCAAGCCCGTTCGCGAGATCATGAACACCTGGATTCTCCAAGGCGGTCACCCACTCATCACCGTTGAAGACGGCGTGGTCAGCCAGAGCCCCTTTAGCTATGGCCCACCACTTGTGGGTACCGAGAGTGCAATTGGCACTACGTGGCAAGTGCCACTGCTCACGAGGAATTTGGCCAGCCACAGTGTGACCGCCACGCAACTTGGGTCAGAACCGGTCAACCTCGGAAACGGGCCTGGCTCAGTGTTCGCCAATGCTGGTGGCGCAGGGGTCTACCGAGTTGCCTACGGCCCAGCAGATGCTGCGGTGATTGCTGCTTCGCTCAGCAGCCTGGCTCCACTCGAACGAGCCGTGCTCATGAACGATGCGTTAGCAGCTACCCAAGCCAACAAAATGGGACTTGGCGACTTCTTCAACCTGGCAGCAAACCTCGGAGACGATGATGAGCCCGCAACCTGGGGGGCGGTGATCCGGGCGCTCGCGCTGCTCAACCGAGTGGCAAGCCCTGAAGAGCGTGGGAGCGTGGCCGCAGCGACCGTATCGCTCTTGCTGGAAAAGGCCACAGCTCTTGGCTTTGAGCCGCGCTCTGGCGAAAGCGAGCGCACACCAGGCCTTCGCGGGCAGCTCATTGGCGCACTTGGCACGATTGGCCACCACCAGCCAACCATTGAAGAGGCCATTGCTCGCTTCAATGGCCAAGCCCCGCTGAACGCCGACTTGGAACCCGCCATCTTGGAAATTGTTGGCAGCCAAAATCGCCCCGGCGCGTTTGATCACCTCTTGAATCGCTTCAAGAACCCGGCGAACCCTCAGCAAGAAATGGCCTATCTCTACGCTTTGGCTGGATTCCCCGATTCGGCTAGGTCGGCGCAAGTCTTCGAGATGGCTCGCACTGAGGTTCGCAGCCAAAATGCACCATTTCTCATTGCTCAGTTGCTGGCAAACCGCACCACTGGACCTGAGACCTGGGTGCTCATCGAGGAGAATTTTGCCGAGCTGCTTGAACGTTTCCCCACCAACAGTCACCCACGAATGCTGAGTTCGCTGGCAACGTTGTGTGGTGATCCGGCAATGGCGACCCGCGCCACCAAGTTCATGCAAGCAAATCCGCTCAAATCCGGACAAAAGACTGTCCTGCAAGCACTCGAGCGCTTGCAGCACAATGTTGCCTTCGCAGAGCGAGTGCGTGGCACCATAGTGGCCGCCCTCACAACCTTTGGAGACTCGGCATGAACCTCGGTATTGCCCTCACTGTTGGACTCACTGTTGCCATTGCCGAGATTCCCGACAAGACCATGATCGCAACGTTGATCATGGGTTCAAAGGTTCGACCGCTGTATGTGTGGATTGGAACCTCCATTGGTTTCGTTGTCCACATGGCCATTGCCGTGCTTGCAGGAAAACTCCTCCTCCTGCTTCCCCACACTGTCCTTGAAGTCGTCGTGGCGCTCTTGTTTCTTGGAGGCGCGGCATATTTGCTCTTCGGCTCCGAAGAAGATGAAGAAGAAAAAGGCGAAGAAGAAGCTGAGCAGGAAAAACCCGGCACTGCATTCAAAGTTGCTTTCGGAGCGTTTTGGGTCATCTTCATTGCTGAATTTGGTGACTTGAGTCAAATCTTGGTCGCCAACTTGACCGCGAAGACCGGTGACCCATGGGCAACCTTTGTTGGTTCGAGTGTGGCACTCATCGCTGTTGCCGGCGCCGGTGCATACGGAGGCCGGATGTTGCTGAAGGTGCTTCCCCTCGCCTTGCTCCGACGCATCAGTGGCATTGTCCTGCTCGGCTTTGGTCTCTATACGGTTTGGACGATTTTCGCATGATGGCAGAGCGTTTGGAAAACCTTTTAGCGTCTGCTCGCGCTGCACGTGGGTTCATGCCTGACGACGAGGGCCTCGCCCTCTATGAAGCTGCACGGCAAGCAGGTGCCGCTCCAGCGGCACTGCCAGGAGTGCTGTTAGAAGTTGGCTCGTGGTGTGGCAAGTCCGCCACCTACCTTGGTGCCGCAGCTGAAGCGACAGGCACGCAGCTCATCTCGGTTGACCATCACCATGGTTCCGAAGAAAATCAAGAAGGTTGGGACTATTTCGAGCGCGAACTCGTTGACCCGACAGATGGCCGCCTCAACACACTCCCCCACTTCCAGCGACAAATTGCCGTAGCTGAACTTGAGCGAAGCGTGGTGGGTGTTGTTGGACATTCAACCGATGTTGCTGCGTGGTGGACGACACCGCTCAGTTTCTTGTTCATTGATGGTGGCCATGGCGAAGAACCCGCTTGGGCCGACTGGAATGGCTGGACCCCACACTTGGCCCTGGGTGGGACTTTGGCTATCCATGATGTTTTTGAGAACCCAGCTGACGGTGGCCGGCCGCCTTATGAGTTGTTCTGTCACGCCGTTTCAACAGGCGACTACGAAGAACGCTCAGCCACTGGTTCACTTCGAGTGCTGCGAAAGCTTCGCAGTTAAGCAACGGCTTGGTCGACGAGTTGCTTCGTTGACCGTGAGGTACTAGCGACCCGTGCAGCCATCTTGTGCTGACACGTCACAGGCAACTCCAGCCAAGTCAAGTGCTTCGCCCAAGGTTTCGCCTCGAAAGAGTCCTGCTGCAGGCGTCGTGTTCGACAGTGCATCAGCCGCCATGATGATGGCCCCTGCGGTGTAGGTCGTTGCCTCGTTGTCAGGGAAGGTCAAGTGGTCTGGGTAGACGAGGCCGGTCAAGTAACTGCCGTCACTTTGCCGATGCGCCTTGGTCCAGGTCAGAAGTTCCAACGCCTTGTCGGCTTGGCCGAGGGCATCAAGGGCCATCACGCATTCAGCCGTCTCGGCACCAGTCACCCAGTCTTCGCTTGACACACAGCGCACACCTTTGCCACCCATGACGAAGGTGTCCCACATGGAGTCCATTCGCGCAAGACCCTCTTCACCTTCAAGGGCACCAGACAGCATTGGGTAATACCAGTCCATGGCGAATTCATGTTTTGGTGCAAACGAGCCACGGTGGTGGGCAACAGCGTGGCCAAGACGACCCGTAGACAACTCCCAGCGCAGATTTGGTCGCTCGAGTTTTTCGGCAATAGCAACTGCACACCGCAGTGAGTGGTAGATCGACGACGAACCCGTCAGCAGCGCATAAGTCTCTTGGAATCCCCGCTGGTCAAGCGACCAACGAATCGACCCATCGGGCTGTTGGTAACGAAGAACAAAGTCAATGGCACGCTCGACCATCTTGAAGCGACGCTCAAGGATCGAAAGATCGCCACTCACGAGGTAGTGGTGCCACACGCCCGCTGCGACGTAGGCAACGACGTTGGTGTCAAGGCGTGGGTCTTTGACCGAATTCGCCAAGTAGTAGTTGAACCAACTGCCGTTGCCGAGTTGGGTTGCCTCTAACCAGTCATAGGCTCGTTCAACTTCGTCAAAGCGCCCACAGATCGCCAACGCCATCGCTGCTTCGACGTGGTTCCATGGGTCGCAGTGACCACCCGTTGACCACAAAATCATGCCATTTCGCTGCTGCTGATCAGCAATGGATTGTGCTGTCTCGGCCAACTCATCGGCAGTCAAGATTCCGGGAAGTTCAGGCAGCGTCACATCAGTTCGATTGGTCGTCATGAGTGGCTCATTTCAGCCCTGTTTGACTTCGCCCGCGCAGAAAGTGGCTTTTCCAAGTAAATGATGACGCTTTTGCCAATGAGGGGGTTGAGCACGCGCTCGGCATACCGAGTGAGTTTTGGCCCCTTCATGATGTCCCACACCAGCAGCTTGTGATACGCCTTCACGGCCTTGTGCTCATCATTGGTGGTGCCAACCGCACACTTCAACCACCAGTACGGAGCATGAAGTGCATGGGCGTGGTGTGAGGCATAGGGGCGAAGGCCAGTTCCGGTAAGTCGCTCAAGCAACACGCTGCGGCGATAGATCCGCACATGTCCACCTTCAACGCCGTGATATTCATCAGACAGCGCCCAGTTGATGAGCTCTGGTCCAAAGCGTGGAACCGTAATGGCAATCGTGCCACCGGGCTTGAGCACCCGAGCAAGTTCATCCATTGCCACCGTGTCTGTTGGCAGGTGTTCCAAAATTTCTGAGGCAATGATTCGGTCAAAGGTTCCATCAGCAAACGGCAAGGCAAAGGCGTCGCCACGCACCGCGTCAATTGGTGCACCGAGGGGAAGTTCTCCGGCTTCAATCATTGCCGTCGCGGTATTCATGACGCCCATCACTTCATCAGCACCAGCGTCTAACGCCACGACTTTGGCGCCGAGGCGAGCCGCTGCGTAGGCATGGCGGCCAAAGCCGCATCCCATGTCAAGCAGAGACTCACCGCGCTGCAAGCGCAAGGTTTCATAGCGAGCGGTCAGCATGGTTCATCTGCTCCAGGAAGTGCTTTGCCTTGGAGCATGGCGTCATAGGCCGCACTCGTTCCAATGGCGGTGACCACCCAAGTAAATCTCGACACCACACGCTCGCGAGCAGCTTTGCCAAGTTCAGCTCGGCGCTCAGGATCATCGAGCAGGGTGCGGATTCCTTGAGCCAAGGCTTCAGGGTCATCAGGGGTGACGAGGAGTCCAGTCGTGCCATCGGTGCCCACGACTTCAGGCAAGGCGCCACCGGTCGTGGCAACAACGGCACGGCCGCAGGCCATGGCTTCAATGGCCGGAAGGGAAAACCCTTCATAGAGCGAAGGCACTACCGCCACTTCAGCTTCGCCATAGAGGCGAGCGAGCGCGTCATCAGAGATGCCACTGACACAGGTCACGATGTCTCGCAGATTCAACCGGTCAAGCGCTTCATCAACTCGGCCACCCGCCTTCGGGCGACCAATGACGGTGAGCGAAATCTCTCGCTCAGTGCGTAACTTCGCCACGGCTTCAAGCAACGGCACGAGGCCCTTCATTGGCACATCTGAACTCGTCGTCACCATGAGGCGACCAGGAATGGGCTGCACGTCGTCAAAGGGGCGAAACACCGTGTGGTCAACGCCAACAGGAACAACCGTCATCTTGCCCGGGTCAACCCCAAGCTGAGCGGCGATGTCTCGCCGTGAGGACTTCGACACGGTGAGCACGGCCGGAAGCGCTTTGGCCACCTTTTTCTGCATCCCCAAAAAGCCAAACCACCGCTTGGTGGTGAAGCGTTGCCACGCACCGGTGTCATGGGCGAGCTTGATTTCACGGTCAACGGTGATTGGGTGGTGAAGGGTGGTGAGCAGTGGCCAACCACGCTCTACGAGTTCCAACATTCCGGTGCCGAGACACTGGTTGTCGTGGATGATGTCGAAGTCGCCTCGGCGAGCTTCCAATACATCGACGATGCGCTTGGAATAGGCATAGGGCTCGCCGAACCCAGCGGCGCACATGATGGCGAATTCAGCCACATCAGGGAACGTTTTCAGTTCGCGAAGATGCGGGACGCGAAACGGGTCTGGGTCACGGTACAGGTCAAGGCCGGGAACGGGAGTGAACCCAACACCAGGATCGAGCTCTGGGTAGGGCTGGCCAGCAAAGACTTCAACGCTGTGTCCTAAGTTGACCAGTTCT
>CANGPX010000051.1 GCA_947456095.1 Acidimicrobiaceae bacterium | reverse complement strand
GAGGAACACCCATGGCTAAGGCCATTTCCGTTTCGGCGCCGATCGCCGAAACCGACCGCACGCTCAGCTTTGAAGCTGGCAAAATTGCACAGCTCGCTGATGGAGCTGTTATTGGTCGAGTTGGCGACACCATCATCTTGGTGACCGCAACTGCAGCACGCAGCGTCCGTGAAGGTACGGACTTTTTCCCACTGACCGTCGACATTGAAGAGCGTGCGTATGCCGCAGGAAAGATTCCTGGCTCTTTTTTCCGTCGTGAAGGAAAGTCCTCCGACCAGGCCATCTTGACCTGTCGGTTGATTGACCGTCCACTTCGTCCTTCATTTCCTGAAGGCTTCCGCAACGAAGTCCACGTTGTTGGCACGGTTTTTGGTGCTGACCAAGAGAATCCTCATGACGTTTTGGCCATCAACACGGCTTCAGCAGCCTTGATGTTGTCGGGAATTCCTTTCGATGGCCCTATTGGTGCTGTTCGTCTTGCCTACTCAACTGAAGGCACCTGGATTCCGCACCCAACGTTCCAAGAAGGCGACGAGTCGACGTTTGAACTTGTCGTTGCTGGACGGGCGTTGTCTGACGCAGCTGATGCTGAGATCGCCATCATGATGGTCGAAGCCGGTGGCACCGAGGCATCGTTTGACTACTACGAAGAGGGCGCACCAAAGGTCACTGAAGAAGTCCTCGGCGAAGGCCTTGAAGCAGCCAAGCGCTGGATTCGTGATGCCATCATCTTGCAGCGTGAACTCGTCAAGGCCGTCGAAGCAGAAAAGGGTGTAAAGACACCTCTCGTGTTCTCAACGTTCACCGATTACGGCGAGGACATTGGTGCTCGAGTAGCTGAAATTGGCACCGCAAGCGTTACCGCGGCGAACGCCCACACGACCAAGGCTGCTCGCAATGGTGCCTTGGACGAAGCATCGGCTGCGATCGTGGCTGAGCTTGAAGGTGAGTTTGAAGGTCGACTCCGTGAAGTCAAGGCTGCCATTAAGTCCT
The DNA here is from genome assembly GCA_947456095.1 of Acidimicrobiaceae bacterium. Classification (GTDB taxonomy): domain Bacteria; phylum Actinomycetota; class Acidimicrobiia; order Acidimicrobiales; family RAAP-2; genus CAIQEU01. Next base: position 12,469 of record CANGPX010000051.1, on the reverse strand, counting down.
TGACCAAGAAGATCGTCCGGAAGCGCATTGTCGAAGAAGGCATTCGCATCGACGGCCGCAAGGTTGACGAAATTCGCCCCCTCAACGCTGAAGTTGACTTGTTCCCAACCGCACACGGCTCAGCACTGTTCGAGCGCGGCGAGACGCAAGTCATCAACGTGACGACTCTCGGCATGCCTCGCATGAACCAGATGATCGACACGATCACTCCTGACGAGTACAAGCGCTACATGCACCACTACAACTTCCCGCCATTTTCAACTGGCGAGACGGGTTTCATGCGTGGTCCAAAGCGTCGTGAAATTGGTCACGGACTGCTCGCCGAGCGGGCGCTGTTCCCTGTGGTTCCAAGCCTCGAAGAGTTCCCCTACACCTTGCGTCTTGTCTCAGACGTCATGGCCTCGAATGGTTCGACCTCAATGGCCTCAGTGTGTGGTTCAACCCTGTCACTCATGGCTGCAGGTGTTCCGCTCAAGGCTCCAGTTGCTGGAATTGCCATGGGTCTGGTCTACGACGAGGGACGTTACGTCACCTTGACCGACATCCTTGGCGCTGAAGATGCTTTTGGCGACATGGACTTTAAGGTGGCTGGAACCTCAGAAGTGGTGACTGCACTGCAGCTCGACACGAAGATTGACGGTCTGCCTGCTGACGTCTTAGCCAATGCACTGCTTCAGGCCAAGGTCGCCCGTCTGCAGATCTTGGAAGTCATCACCAGCTGCATCGCAACTCCTCGTGATGAAGTTGCCGCTTCGGCCCCGAAGATCATCTCCATTGAAATCCCGATGGACAAAATTGGCGAAGTCATTGGACCAAAGGGCAAGGTCATCAACACCTTGCAGCAAGAAACTGGTGCAGACATTGCCGTTGATGACGATGGTGTTGTTGGAACCGTGACCATTGGTGCAGTTGACGGCGAAGCCGTTGAAGAAGCCAAGCGTCGCATCATGTTGATCCTTGACCCACCAACGGCTGACGTCGGTGCGGTCTACCAAGGCAAGGTGGTGAACACGACTGCGTTTGGTGCATTCATCAACATCCTTCCTGGTCGTGACGGACTGCTGCACATCTCGAAGATGAGCCCGTTGGCTGACGGTAAGCGGGTCAACAAGGTTGAAGATGTGGTTGAGCTTGGCCAAGACCTGGAAGTGCGCGTCGATGAGATTGACCCGAAGGGCAAGATCTCACTTTCACTCGCCAGTGCTCCAGCTCCAGAACCTCGTGAACCTCGGGCAGAGCGCGCACCTCGCGAAGAGCGCGCACCTCGCGAAGAGCGTGGATCAGCCACGGCTTCATTCGAAGACGCCTTCGAGCAAGAGCTTGCCGCCGACCTCGGCGACTTGGGCCCTGGTGGCCCATCGTCGAGCAATGACGGCAATGACCGTCGTCGCTCGCGCAACCGCTCACGTCGCGACTAGTTCCTTTGGGAGCGCCTTCGCCACGGCTTCTCGTCCTTGATAACGGCCTTCGGGTTGTTGTCGACGAGATGGCCGTGGCGTCGGCAGCCCTCGGGTTCTTTGTTGGAGCTGGATCTCGAGACGAAACGCAAGAACGAGCTGGTACCTCGCATTTTCTTGAACACTTGTTGTTCAAGGGAACAAATGACTTGAGCGCAACAGCGCTTGCTGAAGCCTTTGATGAGGTGGGTGGCGACTGCAACGCGTTTACCACCAAGGAGTACACCGCCTTTTATGCACGGCTCCTCGCCGATGATGCCCCAATGGCAATGGAGATCTTGGCTTCGCTCATTGAACAACCTGCCCTTCGACCACAAGATGTCGAGACCGAGCGAGCGGTGATCACCGAAGAGCTCGCCATGCATAGTGACGAACCAAGTGATCGATCAGTTGAGTTGTTCTCAGGACTGCTGTTTCCTGATTCGGCCCTTGGCCGAGACACCTTGGGGACAAAAGCATCCATTGCTTCGCTTTCAACCGCGACGATTCGAACGTTTTTCGATGCGCACTATGGACCGCAGAACATTGTGGTCGGCATTGCTGGTGGCCAAGACACGAACCGGCTCATTCAGCGTCTCGAACAGATGCCAAGTCGTCCAGATTCTTCAGTTCCTCATCGGATGACCCCACCGAGTCCACGTGAGCGCTTTCTTGCTCATCGCACAAAGACCGAACAAGTGCATTTGACGCTTGGCTGGCGCCTGCCGGGACGTGACGATCCACTCCGGGCTGCCTTTGCTGTCACTAATCACCTTCTTGGTGGTGGTCTCAGTTCCCGACTGTTCCAGCGAATTCGTGAGCGGGAAGCCTTGGCGTATTCAGTTTGGAGCGAGCGAGAGGTCTACGAAGATGCTGGAGCGCTCGCCATTATGGCGGGTACGTCTCCTGCCCATGCTCGAGATGTTGCGGCAATTTGTCTTGAAGAAGTTGAGCGCTTGGCTGAAGATGGCCCAACTGAGCGAGAAGTAGCGATTGCCAAAGGCAATCTGCGAGCGGATCTTCTCCTTAGTGCTGAAGACTCAGGAGCACGGATGAGTTTTATTGCTTCAGAAGTGTTGTTTTTTGGTCGAGTGAGAACGACAGAAGAGATCTTGGACGAACTGCACTCGGTCACGATGGACCAAGTGACTCAGGCAGCCTCGTGTCTTCGTCGAGACACGGTGTGTGCGGCTGCGGTTGGTCCAGTGAAACGCGGTGAACTCGAAGAAGCGTTGTTCGAGAACGTGAAGGTCTCCCATCGCTCACGACGTCGCTTGTAAGGTGGCGAAGTGATCAATGTTGCAGTGACCGGAGCTTCTGGGCGTCTTGGATTTGTGTTGTCGAAGGCCTTGAGTGGTGCAGAGGACCTTCACGTTTCCTCGACCATCGACCTCCATGGACAGGCACCCCTCAGTGCACCCCATTTCCAAGAGTTGACGACCGAAGCGCTCGTCGGTGTCGACGTCTTGCTCGACGTCACTGTGGCAGCGAGTGCTCGCAAAAATGCGGCATTTGCCCTGGAACAGGGCTGTCACGTCGTGATTGGCACCTCGGGACTCGACGCCAGTGACCGTCTCTCGTTGGGTGACCTTGCCACTCGTGTCGGACGAGAGTGCTTGATTGTGCCGAACTTTGCTCTTGGCGCTCTGCTCCTTGAGCGATTTGCCGCACAGGCGGCGAAATACTTTGAGTCCGTTGAAGTCATTGAACTCCATCACCCAGACAAGCGTGATGCCCCGAGTGGCACCGCAACGAATACTCTGCAAATTTTGGCCGAAGCCCGGGCTGAGGCGGGTCTGATGGAGCCGCCGGACGCAACTGAGGTTGAGTCCTTGGCTGGAAGTCGTGGGGGAGTGGGGCCAGGCGGGATTCATGTCCACTCGGTGCGACTCCGGGGCCTTGTCGCCCATGAGGAAATCCTCTTTGGTTCACCTGGTGAGCAGTTGTCGCTTCGTCATGATTCGTTTGATCGCAGCTCATTTATCGCCGGAGCCTTCCTTGCGGTGAGAAATGTTGGAAAACGGACCGGTCTCCACGTTGGCCTTGGCGATTTTCTCGACTCGTGACCACTGAGGAACTCTCAACGCGTCGGTTTTTGACGGTGCCAAATATCATCACGGTCGTGCGGCTCAGTTTGCTGCCCGTCTATTTGTGGCTGCTGTTTGGCAAAGATGAGCCGGTAGCTGCGGGCTGGCTCTTGGCCGTTCTTGGCGTCACTGATTACTTCGACGGTTCAATTGCTCGTCGCTTCAATCAGGTTTCTGAATTTGGCAAAATTCTTGACCCCGTTGCCGATCGTATTTTGGTGGTCACCGCGGTGATCTCAACCATGGCAGTTCACGCTGTGCCGATCTGGTTTGGTTTGGCAACGCTGTTGCGCGAGGTTCTTGTTTCACTTGCGGTGCTCATCATTGCCAGCCTCGGTGGTGCCCGAATTGATGTGTTGTGGATTGGAAAATGCGGAGCATTTGGCCTAATGGTGAGCTATCCCATGTTCTTGGGGGCGACGGGTTCGGACTGGTTAGGTCAGGCGTTTTTCTTCGGGGCGTGGACGGCAGGCCTCATTGGACTCGTGCTCAGTTGGATAGCCCTCGTGAGCTACATCCCCCCAGCGCTCGAAGCATTTCGTCGAGGACGCAAAGGTCGAGCAGAACACGACGGCTAATCGTGCCCGCAGACTAGAATTTGGCTATGCAGATTCCTGAACAGTTTCGTTACTCTTCCGACCACGAGTGGGCAAGCCGAAACGGCAACATTGTCCGCATTGGCATCACCGACTTTGCTCAAGACGCACTTGGTGACGTGGTCTACGTCGAAGTTCCAGCCATTGGCACGGTGGTTGCCGCTGGTGCAGGCGTTGGTGAAGTCGAATCAACAAAGTCAGTGTCTGAGATTTACGCTCCCGTTGCTGGAACCGTCGTCTCAGTCAACCCGAATCTCTCTGGCGCTCCAGAAGCGGTGAATGCCGATCCTTATGGTGACGGCTGGCTCTGTGAAATTGAGTTGAGCGACGAAGCGACCTTTGATGGCCTGTTAGATGCCGATGGCTATCGCACGCTAACTGAGGGCTGAACCCCCGACGACACTTGGGGCCTCCTCGGCTAGTTTGAAGGTTGTGTTCTGTCATCGCTGCGGTCATCGCAATCCAGCAGGAGTGAACTTTTGTTCTCTGTGTGGCGATGCCTTGGCGGGCGACCCGAGCCATTCAACGATTTTGCTTGATGGCATTGCTCATCCTCAGCGAAGAGATGATGCATTGGAAGTTTCAATCGACGCTTCGGCTCCGAGCCAAGATCAACTCGTCGTGAGTGAGGGTCCAAATGCCGGTACGTCGTTTGAAGTGGGAAGTCGAGTTTTGCTGATTGGTCGATCGAGCGACGCTGACCTGTTCTTTGATGACGTGACCGTCTCGAGACGTCATGCGGAACTTGCCCGAAATGAACGAGGCCGACTGGTACTGCGTGACCTTGGGTCACTCAACGGCACCTACTTGAACCGGGTCCGAGTGGAACAGGCGATTTTGGAGCCAGGCGACGAAGTCCAGATTGGCAAGTTTAAATTCGTGTTTGTTCCGAGGCGCACTGATTCATGAATTCGAAAAGTCACCTTTCCATTGGCGACGTCTTGACGTTGCTGCGTCAAGAGTTTCCCGAAGTATCGATCTCGAAGATTCGCTTCCTTGAGACACAAGGACTGGTGACCCCACAGCGCACTGCTTCTGGACTGCGAAAATTCACCAAGGTCGAGGTCGATCGCCTGCAGTGGATTTTGCAGCAGCAACGAGACCATTTCTATCCGCTCAAGGTCATCAAGGAGAAGATCGACGCCGTGTTTCCTCCCCAGCCACAGAGCAATGGTGCAAAGACACCACCAACAGATGCCCAACGCGCCGCTGCACTTGAGCGCGTGAGTCACGTAGTCGCAGCACTCCAAGAAGGTCCACGAGAAGCGGCTCAAGCCGCAGCACTCGTCAACGCCAATCACAGCGCCAATGAAAGCGCCAATGAAAGCGATGGTGTGGTCGTGTCAGATTCACCGAAATCTATGGTTTCGCTCGCTGAGCTGTGCGGACTGAGCGGACTGAGCGAGGCCGAGATTGCCCAAGCCGAACAAGTGGGTTTGTTCTCGTCAACCAAGGTTGCTGGCGAAGTTGTCTACGCAGATGACGCCATTGCCGTAGCCAAACTCGTTGGTCAGTTCCGTCGCTACGGCATGGAGCCTCGTCACCTCAGGCCCTACGCCAACGCCATTGATCGAGAGATGGATCTCGTTCAGCAGGTGGTCAATCCACTGCTGCGTGCCCGTACTCCAGAAGCTCGCCAGCGTGCTGCTGAACATGCCGCGGAGTTGGCAAAACTGGGACAATCCCTCCGCGCCGCTCTGCTTCGACGCGCACTGTCGAAGTTGCTCGGCGGCTGAGGCGAACGTAACGCTGTTATTGATGGCGCTGCCGGTACAGTGGAGCCATGGTTGAGGTGCACTTAAAGGCGGTCAGGGTCGACCTCGGGTCGAACACCCCGGTGCTCTTGCTCGAAGAACTCCTCGGCGAGCGAACCTTGGCAATCTTTGTTGGCGCTCCTGAGGCAACCGCCATTGCCTATGCCGTGCAAGGCGTTGACGTGCCACGCCCAATGACTCATGACCTTATTTGCAAGGTTCTTGAAACGCTCGGTGCACGCCTCGTTGCCGTCGTCATTACCGATCTCATTGAAGCGACCTATTTTGCTGAGTTGCACTTGGAACGCGATGGCGGGAAATTTGTGTTGTCCTGTCGACCCTCAGATGCGGTCGCGGTCGCGCTTCGAGCCGTCACGCCGATCTATGTCGATGATGAACTCATGGCAGCAGAGGGTCTTGTCTTGGCTTCTGAAGAAGAAGATGACGATGACGACGATGATGATCCCGATGAACTTGTTGATCAGTTCCGCGAGTTCCTCGACGGTATTGACCCAGATGACTTCGTGACCGACTGATGCGTCGACTGTTCACCTTGCTCGTGCTCGTCGCCGCGTTCTTCGCCGGTGGCTATGTGTTCACGACTCGAGGGAACAACAACATTGCTCCGACCACCACCACCACGGTGGAGTCGACCACTTCTTCGACCACTTCTTCGACGACCTCTTCAACGACGCAGCCAAGCGCGAGTGCGTGCGTGAGTGATCTGTTGAATTCCACGGTCTCGCCGACTGGAGGCGGTCTCGGCAATGCAACATTCCAAATTTCCCTGCAGAACACGGGAGCTGCACCTTGCACACTCAAAGGATTTGTCGGCGTTCGACTCTTTGACGCAAGTGGGGCTCTCCTGCCAACGACCGTGGTGAACTCGACCAGCGGTTTTGCTGACCCTGCGGCCAATCACGCACCGACACTCGTCACGTTGGCCATTGGCGGCAAGGCATTTGCTAGTGGGATCTATCCAACCGTTCCCGCAGGATCTGAACGAACGTGTGCAATCGCAGCTTCCATGACGATTGGCGTCCCTCAGTCTGCGCCGATCACGGTGCCAACAACAATGAGCCCATGTAACCATGGACTCATCCGCTTGAGTCCGCTGTTCTCCTAGAGTTCGACCACGATTCGACCGGTGACTTCTCCTCGGTGAAGGTTGCTAAGTGCTTCGAGCAGTCCGTCTAAGTCGACCGTCGTCGTTGCCATTGCGCACAGTGCACGCAGGTCAGTTGTCGCGAGGTCGTTCCAAAGCTGTTGTCGCTTGACCATTGGCATCTGCACAACATCAATACCAGCGAGAGCAACACCTCGAACAATAAATGGGTAGACGGTTGTTGCGAGATCTGAGCCACCGGTCAGCCCTGAAGCAGCAACGCAGCCGCCATAGTTGAGTGAACGAAGAATCTGAGCCAAGGTGGCGCCACCAACACAGTCAATTGCCCCGGCGTAGCGAGAAGTTCCAAGAACCCGTTGCGGCTGGTCACCAATGTCATCTCGTCCAATGATCTGCGAAGCGCCGAGGCCCATGAGATATTTCGCTGCAGTTGCTTTACCCGAAGATGCAACAACCCGGTATCCAGCAGCTGACCCGAGCACCACCGCGGCTGACCCAACGCCGCCTGTGGCGCCGGTGACGAGTAAGTCACCGTCGTTTGGGCTCAGTCCATGACGGGTGAGCGCCTCGAGTGAGGCAAAGGCAGTAAATCCGGCCGTACCAATTTCCATGGACTGTTTCAGGGTCATGGTTTTTGGCAGATCTACCAACCAACTGCTGTCAACTCTGGCGAGGGAGGCAAATCCACCGTGATGAGCAACGCCTAAGTCGTAACCGTGGACAATGACTTCGTCGCCGACGTTGCGACCCGATGTTCCAGGGTCAAGGATCACTCCGCTCAAATCAACCCCGCCAATGAGTGGGTCGCGACGAGCAATCCGATTCCCCGGCTGAATCACCATGGCGTCTTTGTAATTGCACGAGGAATACTTGACCGAGATCAGTACCTCTCCGCTTAACAGTGAAGGATCGAGGTCTCGAACTTCTGCTGCAACCGCTGCGTTGGGTGAAATGAACAGTGCGCGCTCAGTCATGGGTCAAGCCTAAGCGAAGGGGTGAAAGTAGGGTGAAGTGATGGAGCCCTATGACTTGGTCACTGCTGCTGCTGCACGACTGACAAGGTCACAACTTGAAGCCGATGGCAACGGTGGTGTCTTGTGGCTCGAACAGCGGCCAGATCTCGAAGGTCGAACGATCCTTTGTTCGCGGTCCAAAGCAGGATTGGTGACTCAACTTGGAGATCCGTCGTGGTCTCTTGCTTCAAGTATTGGTGGCTATGGAGGGCGCGCTTATGTCGTGGCCCCTCATGGGATCTACGTGGTGCTCGCTCGCAGCCATGAACTCTGGTTCTTGCCAGAAGTGGGGGAGCCGCGGCTGTACTTTTCCCCACCACCAACCTGGGCACTTGGGGATCTGGTCTTGACCAACAGAGGCGTCACCGCGATTCGAGAAATTGCTGGTGACTCGATCGCCCGTTCCATTGTTGCCATTGACGAAAGTGGTGAGGTTGTGACCCTCTTTGAGGGCCCTCACTTCCTCATGGACCTTCGAGCTGCACCCTTAGGCAATCGCGTCGCTTTTGTCCACTGGGAGCATCCAGATATGCCATGGGACGCCGCTCAGGTCACTGTTGCAGCAGTGAGCCCTGAAGGTCCTCTTGGAGTTGAACAGCATTTTGGTGGCAGAACGAGCCCTTCCTGGGCTCCACGGTTTTCGCCAGATGGCGTGTTCTCTTTCCAACAAACGATTGGCGAATGGATCACGCCAACGTTGGTCAGTAGCCAAGGAGAACTTGCTTCTTTTGGTGGATCCCACGATTACGCCGATGTTCCGTGGACCTCGACTGCTGGTGCGCATCTCGTTCGAGCCAATGGTGAGTTGCTTGGAGTCGCTCGACGCGACGGAAGCCATGTGCTCCAACTGCTCACGCAAGGTTCCCGTTTCGTTGACGGTGATGCGGTGACGATTGTGGACCTGTGTGAATCTGATGGTTCAGTTCTGGTGCTCGCCGCCACTCACGCTGAGAGAACCACCTTGTTTTGTCTTGATGAGGTGACGGAATCTCTTCGCCCACTCCTGCCATCGACTCCTCGCAGCGTGACCCCACTCATCTCGACGGCCATCTCTGGGCCTCATGGAGAACGGATCGAAGGCTTCTTTGCTTCGCCAGAGGGCGCAGTGAAGCCGCCACTCATTGTTTTTTGCCACGGTGGCCCAACAGCACAAGTTGACCCTTCCTTTGACCCTGCGGTGCAAGTGTTTTGCTCACGAGGTTTCGCCGTTGCTGCCCCGAACTACAGAGGCTCTACTGGCTTTGGACTCAGCTACCGAACTGCACTCAATGGAAATTGGGGCATTGTTGACGTGGCCGATGTCATTGCCTACGCAAGAGGGCTCATTGAGTTGGGTCTGGTTGACGCGCAAGCAGTGTTCATTCGAGGAGGCAGTGCGGGAGGCTTCACCGCACTGAGGGCGCTGAGCAGCGGGCAATTCCTCGGGGCAACGGGCAATTACGCCTGCACAGATTTGGTGCAACTTGCCCACATGACCCATGATTTCGAACTCCATTATCTCGACAGTTTGCTTGGACCGCTAGCGACGAATGAATCTGCCTACGCTGACCGCTCGCCCATCAACCATCCAGAGGAGTTGAAAGGCTCAGTGTTGCTCTTACAGGGCTCTGAAGATGTCGTGGTGCCAGCGTCGCAAACAGAACAGTTGGTTGACCGCTGTCGTGCACTCGGCCTCGACGTCACGGCTCGATTCTTTGCCGAAGAAGGTCACGGATTTAGGCGGGCATCAACTCTTGTGGCTGCCTTCGAAGTCGAGCTTGCCCATTACGCACGACTCCTCGCGGAGCTCGACCGGTCTCGCTAGGCTGATTTGGTGACGTTGAGTTTGCGCGAGCCTGGTCGCATTGAATTTGCTGCTCAGAAGATCTCAGCGCCATTTTTTGCTCTCGATGACTTTGCTCGTGATGCAGCGCTTTATGGAGCGTCGTTGCTGTTCTCGCTGGTGGTGGCCTTCACCTCAACCTTGGCGTTATACCGAGAGTGGGGGGCAATGGCGTCGCTCACCTATGGCACCGCCATGGTCTTGGCGCTTTGCTTGAGGTCACGACGCTCTCGCTTGGCGTTGCACCAACTCTTTCGACTCCGGGTGGGCCTCGCTTCGCTTGTGGTGATGGGTGCACTGCTTGTTCCACTGGTGATGGAAGTGACCTGGAGAACAACCACGCCAAATCCGTATTTGCACGTGCAGCCTGAAGTCACGGGCATTGAACGGGCAGGAAAAGATGTGGCCAGTGCGAAGGACCCGTATCACTTCGTTGACGGCAAGAGCACCCGTCGAGTGGAGCCTTCAGGCAACACCTTTGAGAAATTCTTCCCCTATCTCCCGCTCATGGCGGTGTTTGGCTATGCCTCGTCAACCACCGCTCCCGGTGAAGTCACTGATGCTCGAGTCACTTTCGTGCTCGTGACCGCAGTGGTCACTGCAGCAGCTCTTGGTTTGGCGCAAATGTCGCGCCGACGCAAACTGGCAATCGCGCAGTTTCTCTTGGTTCTCCCCATGGGTGCGTTGCCGCTCGTGACCGGGGGAGACGATCTGCCGGTTTTGGCACTTCTCCTCTTAGGTCTGGTCCTCGTCCAGCGAGAACGTGACCTTCCAGCAGGAGTCGTCTTTGGACTTGCCGCCGCACTCAAATTCACCGCTTGGCCGATTGCCGTACTGTCGGTACTCTTCATCGCCGCCACTCGACCAAAAAAGTCTCGACTTCACATGGGTTTGGGATTCATGGGTGTACTCGTTCCGATCGTGGTGCCGTATGCAGTGATGAACGGAGCGGCATTCATTCAAAATGTGGTGCTCTTTCCACTTGGACTCTCAGGGGTAGAGTCCCCAGCGGCGAGCCCCCTTCTTGGTCACTTCATTGTGACGTTGCTGCCAGGATTCCACCGGGCCTATGTTGTACTCATTGCCCTTGTTGGCATTGCCATGTTCGGAAGAAGTCTCATCAAGACTCCTCCACGCAACGGTGCGCAAGTGGCCTTGTTGGCAGGGTGGTGTGCAATGTTCGCTGTTGTTGTGGCACCATCGACGCGCGTGGGTTACCTCATCTACCCCATGAACTTCTTTCTCTGGGGTGCTTGCCTTGCCGCAAGTGGGGGAAAGCCGGCTAATTCGATGCGTTTTGAAACAGTCGAATCGTAACTTTGGTCGCTTCGGTTGGAACCCCGCCGCCACTTGAGGTGTAGGTGGTGTTACCAATGACAACCCCAAGTTGCCAGTAGAAGCCGTCAGAGCCTGCCTTTTGACTCAAGAGGGCCATTCCACCGCCATCATGGGTTGTTTGGGCGTCAGAGAAGACTTTCCACTCACTGTGGGGGAGTTGCGCCCGATAAAAACTCACGAGGAAACCACTCGTGTTTGCACAAGAGAACTCCGTTGCTACTGACGGCCGAGACGCATCTGCCCCGGTTGGAATGCTGGCACTGACGACGCAGCTTGCCGGGACGAAGACCGAACGCTCGATGTCAAGAGGGGGAGCCAGGATGGGATCGATCGATCCATAGGTCTTGACGAGATCTCTCGTCGCTCCAAAGCGGTCAAGTGCGGGTTTTGGTGGCGCTGGTGCTTTGCCGCCAAAGAGAATCTCAAGACCAAGAAAAAAGCCAAGAGCACCAAGCGCAATCACGGGTACGAGGGCGGCCAATTTGATCGACGTGGGCTGAAATCCTCGAACAGTTGGCTTCTCACTCGGCACGCTTTGAGCCTAACGGCGCGGCTTGCCAGCAAGACGGGCGGGGGCCATAACCATTGCTTGTAAATCATCAGATTGAAACCCGAGAGTCGGAGCGTCGTTGGTTAAGTAGATATACAGAGCAATGGAGCACACCGCACTGAGGAGCGCTAAGGCGTTGCAGAGCATCATGAGGCCGAGGAGTGCTACGACAAGACCAAGAAACACCGAGACATTCCAAGCAACAACCGTCCCGAGGACGAGCACTGAGGTTGCCAGCACCGTTGCCAATGATGCAGGCGAATCAATGATGGCGTTTGGTTGACCAACAACCTGAAACAGCTCTTGGGAGCGTTGTCGTCGTTGAGCACCCTTTGCCCCTTCGGCGATGAACAGTGGGAGCGAAAAGGCGGAGTGCATTCGTCGGTGTTCTCCGAAGGACCGACGAAACAGGAACGAGACTCCACCAGCACTTCGGTCTCGGCGAAGCGGTCGAGTGAGCAATGCCGTTCCCCATCTTCCACAGACAATCCAGAGCAACTGCAGCGTGGATTGCCATGCCCGACCCCAACACCAAAGGGCTCCAAGTGGTTCGCCACGCAAGAAGGTAATGAGCCGAAACGACAACGCCCCGCTCAGTACCACCGTGCATCCCAGAATCGCAAGCGCTACCGCGCCAAGAGCAATCCACTCTGAATTCGTGACGCCGAGTTTTGCTGCGAGGGCACTTGAACTTCTGTGTTGAAGGACTAACAGCAAGACTGAACAAGCAACAGCACCTTCGACAAT
>CANGPX010000050.1 GCA_947456095.1 Acidimicrobiaceae bacterium | reverse complement strand
TGGTAGCTCGCACTGGTGTAGCTCCAGATCTTTCCCTGTCGACTGAGCGGGACAAGGTCAACCGTGTCGCTTCCACAGTGGGGATTTGGGCAAAATCCTTGGCGGGCAGGGAAGGCATAGGTCCCACAGCCCGTGCACTTTGAGCCAATGAGGGCTTGCGCCTCAGGGTCAAAGAATCCTTCAACAGCAGGTGTGCCATTCATGTTCATCCCAATCGCTCGATGATCGTTGCGTTTGCTTGACCGCCACCTTCGCACATGACCTGCATGCCATAGCGACCGCCGGTGCGCTCGAGTTCGTTGAGCAGCGTCGACATGAGGCGAGCACCAGAGCACCCTGTTGGGTGGCCAAGGGCAATCGCTCCACCATTGACATTGACTTTTTCCATGTCGGGGTGGAACTCACGCTCCCAAGCGAGCACCACGCTGGCAAAGGCTTCATTGATCTCAATGAGATCGAGATCCTCGAGGCTCAGGCCCGACTTGCTGAGCACCAACTGCGTTGCGGGAATGGGTGCGGTCAACATGATCTGTGGGTCATTCGCCGCAACTGCGAAGGTGTGAAAACGCGCCCGTGGGGTGAGGCCGAGCTTGGCGGCGCGCTCTTCGCTCATGATGAGGACCGCTGCTGCACCATCGGAGATCTGCGAACTCGTTGCCGCGGTCACGAGACCGTCTTCACGAAATGCTGGGCGAAGCGAGGCCATCTTCTCCAAGGTGCCGTCGGCACGAATGCCTTCGTCACGAGTCACTGGACCAAGGTCGGTGCCGTCAGCGGCGATGCCCGAGATGGCAAGTAGCTCATGGTCAAAACGACCCTCAGCAGTGGCGCGAGCGGCGCGCTGGTGGGATTCGTAGCCAAACGCGTCCATCTCTTCACGGGTAATTGACCACCGGCGAGCGATTTCTTCAGCGCATTCGCCTTGATGGATGAGGTCATACTTTGCCCGGTAGAGCGGGCCGTAGGCCTCGCCCGGGCCATGTTCGGTCGTTGAACCAATCGGCACTCGGGTCATGGCTTCAATGCCGGCACCAATGGCGATGTCCATGGCCCCGGCAGCAATTGCTTGAGCGGCGAAGTGAATGGCCTGTTGGGCTGAACCGCATTGGCGGTCAACGGTCGTGCCCGGAACCGACAATGGGTAGCCAGCTGCAAGTGCGGCGTTGCGAGCAATGTTCATGGCTTGTTCGCCAACGGTCATGGTGCAACCCATCACCACGTCTTCAATGAGCGCTGGGTCAATTCCGGTTCGCTGAATCAGCGCAAGTAGCGGTTGTGCGGCGAGATCGGTGGCGTGCCAACCCGACAACACACCCCCTCTTCTTCCCACAGGAGTACGGACAGCATCGACGATCACGGCAGTTGGCATAGGTGCATTGTTGCCGATAGCCGGTGAGTGTGTCAGATTTGCCGCACCATGGATTTGACCTTTACTGAACCTCAGCAAGCATTTCGCCAAGAAGCACGAGCCTGGCTCGAGGCAAATGTCCCAAAGCCCGGGACCCTTCGGTCCCTTGACACCAAAGAGGGATTCGAAGATCATCGGGTCTTTGAACGCACCCTCTTTGACGGCCGCTGGTCTGTCGTGTCATGGCCAGAGGCCTTTGGCGGCCGTGACGTTGGCATTATGGAATGGCTCATCTTCGAAGAGGAGTACTACCGCGCTGGTGGGCCTCGCCGCGTGAGCCAGAACGGCATCTTCTTACTCGCGCCAACGCTGTTTGAATTTGGCACCGAGTCTCAACTGACTCGCTACATGTCGAAGATGGCCTCAGGCGAAGAGATCTGGTGCCAAGGATGGTCAGAACCCGATGCGGGCAGTGACCTCGCTGGCATTCGCTCAAAGGCGACAAAAGTCGACGGTGGCTGGTTGCTCAATGGGCAAAAGACCTGGTGCAGTCGTGGAGCGTTTGCTCACCGTTGCTTCGGCATCTTCCGCAGCGACCCAGAAGCCGATCGTCACCGTGGTCTCACCTACTACTTGATTGACATGGCCGCTCCTGGGGTGACGGTGCGGCCCATTGGTCAACTCGATGGCGAGACCGGCTTTGCTGAGGTCTTTTTTGATGACGTGTTTGTTGCCGACGAAGACGTGCTCGGCGGCATTGGCGAGGGTTGGAAGGTTGCCATGGCAACTGCGGGTTCAGAGCGCGGAATCTCCCTGCGCAGTCCAGCTCGCTACACCGAAGCCGCGGGCAAGCTCATGGACCTGCTCGCTGCCACCTCAGCGGGCGACGTCAACGGGTTTGACCCAAGGGCTGCAATTGCTGACGAGGTGGTCAGGGCCTACCTCGATGCTGAGGCCTACAAGCTGCACACCTACATGACCGCAACGAAGGTTCGAGCCGGTCACAAGGTTGGTGCCGAAGCATCAGCAACCAAGATCTTTTGGTCTGAGGTGGACGTCAACATTCACCAAGCAGCCCTTCGCTTGCTTGGTGAGGGTGCCGATCTCTATGAAGCAGTTGAACGAGGCGGCGTCGACTTGTCTGAATGGCTTGATGGCTACCTGTTTGCCTTGTCGGGACCAATTTACGCAGGAACGAATGAAATTCAACGCAACGTTGTCGCAGAGCGCATGCTCGGATTGCCGAGGGGCTAACCATGGACTTTTCTTTCTCTGATGACCAACTCGAACTTCGCAGCACGGTCGCAACGGTGCTTGGCGACTGGTGCACGCCGGCCGATCTCCACGCCCGCTACGTCGGCCCTGATGCAGACCTTGGCCGCACGAAGGGACGCTGGTCAGCCATTGCCGATCTGTTCGTCTGTGGCCTGCTCATCGACGAAGAACTCGGTGGCCTGGCCATGGATGATGTTGATCTCATTGGCATTGCCGAAGAAGCAGGTGTGGTCGTGTTGCCCGAGCCACTCAGCACGACTGCTGGTGTGGTCTTTCCTTTGGCCGCTTCCACAACAGCTGGTGCGCCACGAGTGAAAGATGCTCTTGAACGTGGTCTTTCTGCCACCTTTGGCGGTGCCGCTTTTGGCGCCAAGCACCACAAGATCACGACCACTGTGAGTGGGGGCGAGGCTTCAACGCCACGTGTTGGCTATGGGACAGCCGACCTGTTCTTGTTGGTGGTCGAATTGGCCGGCGATCTCCAGATCCACCTCATTGAACGCGACGAGGTAGCCGTCACGCCAACCCCTTCTCTTGACCTCACTCGAGAGATGGCAACCGTCACTTGGTCACCGAGTGGCACCACCATGATTTGTTCAGGAGGTGAGGCTTCATTGCTCGTTGAGCAACTCTTGCAGCGCGCCGCGCTCTACAGCGCAGCAGAGCTGCTGGGGCTCTGTGAGGCCATGTTGAGCTTGACGGCGTCGTATGTAACTGAGCGCAAACAATTCGGCGTCCCCGTTGGCTCGTTCCAAGCGGTCAAGCACCACTTGGCTGGCGCTCGAGTTCGTCTTGAATTCGCTCGACCTGCGCTCTACCGTGCGGCTTACAGCTTGGCAACTGGCGCAGAAACCTCAGCGCACGATGTGTCGATGGCAAAGTCCATGGCTTCTGACGCTGCTGATGAAGCTGCACGCGTGTCACTGCAGTGCCACGGCGCTATTGGCTACACCTTTGAGTACGACCTGCATTTGGCCATGAAGCGGGCTTGGGCATTGTCAGCTGACTTCGGCGATGCTCGAAGTCACCGGGCCCGCATCTTTGACCTCGTGACTGCTGCGAGGGGATAACTCAGGCGTTGCGGTGGAGATGTTCCAGCAACAGTGCGGTTACCTCATCTGGGCGCTCAATGGGCAGCCAGTGACCAGCGCCTTCAATGCGTTTGTAGGTAAAGGTGCCATCGACATAGTTCGCCGAGTTCACCATTTGCGCCTCGGTCAACGCGTGGTCGGCGCTTGACCACACCCCAAGGGTTGGGCAACAGACGTTTGGCAGCGTTGGCGCAGGAGCATTCCACTGCGCTGGCTTCAGGTTTGCCCGGTACCAGTGGATCCCAGTTCTGAGCGAGCCATCACGCTCCAAGTGAGAGAGCACTCGTTCTGCTTCTGGGTGGCCGAACCACCCTTTGAAATTCGCTCCGTCGTCTTTGGTCAACCATTCCTCGGCCACCTCTTCGAATTGGAAGAGCAAGGTGTACCAAATCTTGACTTGCTGAGCTGCGCCAGCGCTGGCAAACGCAGTTGGGTGCCCGACAGAAAATGCCGCGAGCGAGGCAATGCGGTCGGGGAAGAACGTGGCCGTAGCCCAGGCAATGTTGGCGCCCCAGTCGTGGCCAACGAGGTGGACCTTGTCAACTCCTGCAGCGTCAAGCATGGCCACAACATCACCAACGAGTTCAGCCATGGCGTAGGCGGAAATCTCATCTGGCTTTGATGAGCGGCCGTATCCGCGCTGGTCGGGAACGAGCACTCTGAAGTTCGCAGCAACAAGCGGGGCGACTTGGTGTCGCCACAGATCGGCCGTGTCGGGAAAGCCGTGAAGCAACAACACTGCTTCGTGATTTTTCTCGCCGGAGTCGTCGACAACAATCTCGACACCATTGCGCTGAGCAGTGAAGGTGGCCATGAGCAAAGAGGCTACCGTTGCAAAACGCCCGCAGACGGGCCGATTTGAAGGAGCAACCGTGCACGACCAGAACTCACTCCAAGCAATCATTTCGCTTGAAGGACGCACCGCACTTGTCACTGGAGCCGGAAGTGGCATTGGCAAGGCTTCAGCCGCGACACTCGCGGCTGCTGGCGCGACGGTGTACTGCGGCGACCTCTTGGAAGAAACCGCACAATCAACCGCCGCTGAGATTCGAAGCCTTGGTGGAAAAGCCGTTGGCTGTGGCCTCGACATTTCTGATCGGGCCCAAGTCAATGCTTTTGTCGAGCGGGCAATTGCCGAAACGGGACGGCTCGACATTGCTTGCAACATCGCCGGCATGATGAGCGAGTCGAAGGTTCTCGACATCACCGAAGGCGACCTCGATCAAATGTTGCAGGTGAACCTGAAAGGTGCACTCTTTGTCAGCCAGGCTGCCGGCAAATTCATGAGTGAAAACGGTGGCGGATCAATCATCAACATGGCCTCAACCGCGGTTCTTGCCCCTTCACCCGATATTGCGGTGTACGCCATGACGAAAGCTGCGCTCGTGCAGATGACCAAGACCATGTCGGTTGAAGTCGGCAAATATGGGGTCAGGGTCAACACCATTGCTCCGGGATTTGTCCCAACAAAAATGACCAGCCGCTACTACACGGCCCCAGACGGCACCGAAGATGCAGCAATGAAGGAAATGGTCCTCAAGCCCATGGCCAAGTTCGCTCCACTTCGTCGAGTGGGGACCCCTGATGACATTGCCCACGCGGTGCTCTACCTCGCGAGCGACCTCTCAAGCTTTGTCACTGGTCAACTGCTTGCCCCAAACGGTGGAGTTGCTGGGGTTTCGTGAATTTTCTGGCAAGAAAGCGCTTGTGCGGAAGTGCGCAAGCGCGGCCCGCCGGTCTAGTGTCACTCCATGGCTGAATTTCCAAAAATCATTTCGGTTGATGACCACATTGTTGAGCCCGCGAATCTGTGGAGTTCACGTCTCCCAGCGAAGTACCAAGACGTTGGGCCACGGGTTATTCGTGGCACGATGCCTGAGGTCACCTACGTCGGCGGAAAACTGACCATCAAAGAAGGCGGCCAAGGTGCGCCAGCGGACTTTTGGCACTACGAGAAGCTCCGTCGCCCACTGCTCCGTGTCGACTCAGCCGTTGGTGTGCCTCGTGAAGACGTGACGATGAAGGGCATCACCTTTGAAGACATGCGCCCGGGTTCGTACTCCCAAAAAGAACGCCTCGAAGACATGGATATCAACCACATTGAAGCCTCGTTGTGCTTCCCCACCCTTCCTCGGTTCTGCGGGCAGACGTTTTCTGAAGCAGAAGACAAAGAGTTGGCGCTGCTGTGTGTGAAGGCCTACAACGACTACCAAGTTGAAGAGTGGTGTGCTGGCTCAAACGGCCGCCTTGTTCCGCTCATCATCATTCCGCTGTGGGACCCCGTCTTGGCTGCTGAAGAGGTGTTCCGCAATGCTGCTCGAGGCGTTCACGCTGTGTGCTTCTCCGAGTTGCCAAGTCGCCTTGGGCTTCCTTCAATCCATGACCCCTCTGGCCACTGGGACCCGTTCTTCGCTGCATGCGATGAGACGAACACGGTCATCAACATGCACATTGGTTCGTCCAGCCAGATGCCGTCGACCTCACCTGATGCACCAGCAGCTGTTGGCTCATCACTGACCCACATCAATGCGGAACTCTCGATGGCTGACTGGCTGATGTCCGGTTTGTTTGAGAAGTATCAGAACTTGAAGGTCGCGTACTCCGAGGGCCAAATTGGCTGGATTCCTTACCTCCTGCACCGTATGGACGTGGTGTGGGACGAGAACCGCGGCTGGGGTGGCGTAGCGGACAAGGTGCCAAATCCTCCAAGTTCGTACTTCAAAGACCACGTCTATGGATGCTTCTTTGATGACCCAGCCGGCCTTGCCCTCATTGATCAAATTGGTGAAGACAACATCACCTACGAATCTGACTACCCACACAGCGACTCCACTTGGCCAAAGACCAAAGAGATGGCCGAAGCGCAAATGGCTGGGCTCACCGATGAGCAGCGTTGGAAGGTGGTGCGCGGTAACGCCATCAAGTTGTTCAGCCTCGACCTCGCGAACTGAGTTCTGATGGATCTGCGAGCAACCCCGGCCGAGGAGGCCTTTCGGGCTGACCTGCGGGCTTGGCTCGCGGCGACGCTGCCAACACTGCCCGAAAAGGCACTCCATACTGACTGGCAAGCTCGTCGCGCGTATGACACCAACTGGCAAGGGCTCCTCCACGCGGCAGGCTACGCCGGCATTGACTGGCCCGTTGAGGCCGGTGGTCGTGGTGCAAGCCCCGTTGAGCAACTCATCTTCAAAGAAGAGTGTGAGCGAGCCGGCGCACCCTACGTCGGCCTTGGCTTTGTTGGACTGCTCCACGCTGGACCCACGATCAACGCCGAGGGCACCTTGGCCCAACGCACGACCTATCTGCCAAAAATCCTGAGCGGTGAACACGTGTGGTGTCAGGGTTTCTCTGAGCCAGGTTCGGGCTCGGACTTGGCCTCAATGCGCACGAGAGCTGTTCTCGACGGCGATCACTACGTCGTTTCAGGTTCAAAGATCTGGACGAGTCACGCTGAAGTTGCGGACTACTGCGAACTTCTTGTTCGCACCGGCACTGAAGCGTCTCGCCACAAGGGCATTACCTGGCTCATCATGGACATGAAGAGCCCAGGGATCGACGTTCGCCCGCTCAAGACCATTTCCGGATCGACCGAATTCGCCGAGTTGTTCATGGACGAAGTGCGCATCCCCGTTGAGAACCGAGTGGGCGAAGAAAACGATGGCTGGCGCGTCACCATGGTGACCCTCAGCTTTGAACGCGGCACGGGATTTGTTGGTGAACTGCTTGAGTCCATGCGACTGCTTCGTGAGTTGACCGAGTTGGCCAAGCGCACCGGCGCCTATGGCGACCCAGGCATTCGCCGCCGCATTGGACACTTGGCCGCCACCTTTGACGGCCTGTGGGCACTGACGAAGCGCACCGTCTCCGAAGCGCAAGCAACCGGTATCCCCGGCATTGGCGGCACGGTGTTCAAGCTTTCCTACTCAGAAGCCGGACAAAAGATGGCTGACCTGGCCATGGAGTTACTCGGTGACGCAGGGCTGTTATTTGACGACGTCACCCATGCAACTGACGGACAATCCCTCGGCAACGCTGACCATGTTGAGAACTGGATCAAGTCGTTCAATTTGACCATCGCTGCGGGGACCTCGCAGATCCAACGCAATATCGTCAGTGAGCGCATCTTGGGCCTACCAAAGGAACCAACCGTTGGAGCGAAGAAATGAACTTCCAACTCTCTGAAGACCAAGTTGCTCTCCGTGACGGCCTTCAAGCAATCGTCGAGGGCCGCTTTTCTCTCGACGCAGTGCGTGAGCGTGAAGATGCATCAAGCGTTGTTGACAAGGCTGGTTGGCAAGCACTCGCCGATGCTGGAGTGTTCTGCCTTTTTGTACCTGAATCCCTCGGTGGCCTTGGGCTCTCAATCACCGACGGTGTTGTTGCAGTCGAAGTCTTAGGCCACGCGCTTGTTCCCGGGCCAATTATTGGCACCATGCTTGCCGCTGGCACCATTGCTGGAGCAGCTGAAGGCACAACGCTCGTTGGCATTGCCGCAACGAGCGACCGAGGAGCAGTTCCTGGCGTTCTTGAATTGCCAAGTGACTGCGATGGTTATCTCGTGTTGCCGTCAGCTCGTGACGGGGCAGCACCGGCGACCTATCTCGCTCGATCGGCGATTTCAGCCACCTTGGCCACTAGGTCACTTGACCCACTGCACCCAGTTGGGCGCCTGAATGGTCCCCTTGTGTCCGGGACCCTCGAGCTTTCAGGCACTGCTGATGCACTGCGTCGAAGAGCCTTGCTGTTGACGGCTGCCTTCGAAGTCGGCTTGGCCGCCTTTGCCCTTGAACTCAGCGTTGCTTACGCCAAGGACCGCTACCAATTTGGACGACCCATTGGTTCGTTCCAAGCCATCAAGCACCTCTTGGCTGACGAGCTTGCTCGTCTCGAAATGGCACGGGCACAACTGCATTACGCCGCAGTCGTCACCGATGCGCCAGACATTGCCGCCATTGACGGAGAGGTCTATGGCTTGTCCTCGACCCAGCTCGAATGGCGAGCAGTTGCTGGGGCAAAGTTGCTGTGTGACCAAGCAGCCCTCAGTGCAACCAAGACTGCAGTCCAAGTCCACGGCGGCATGGGTTACACCTGGGAAGTACCTGTCCACTTGGCACTAAAGCGAGCACGAGTCCACGCGACCATGCTGGCGACGAGTGACCAAATGGCCGATATTGTCGCATCGCTCACGCACTAATTCACGGTTTCGGGGGAAATTAGGAAATGACACGGATCCAACTCGTTGGCGACAAGGTCGTCTACGGCATGCAATTGCCCATTCAGAGCCAGTCACGACTGTTTGTCTCAGACTGGGAACTCTCGGCCAGCGTTGATGACCTTGCCAACATTGCTCGTGCTGCTGACCGCTCTGGTTGGCACTACTTGGGCGTCTGTGACCACACGGCAATCCCCGACCGTTTGGTGAAGGCAATGGGAGCCGAGTGGTATGACACGATTGCCACCCTTGGCTGGTTGGCTGGTATCACCACCAACACCATGTTGCTCTCCCACGTACTGATTTTGGCCCAGCGCCACCCGCTGCGGGCAGCAAAAGAACTCGCCACACTCGATCACCTCTCGGGCGGTCGGCTCATTGTCGGCGTGGGTGCTGGTCACGTGAATGAAGAGTTTGATCTGCTCAACGGTGAAGCTGCTTTTGCCGACCGTGGGCCAGCGACCGATGAGGCAATTGAAGCACTCGTTGCCTGCTTTGAACACGAAGTGCCAACGCATCAAGGCCAGCGTTGGCAATTCGACGACATGTCCGTTGCCCCACGTCCAGCACAGTCGCCTCGACCGGCGGTGTGGATTGGTGGATCAACAGGACCTGCCCTTCGCCGCACCGCTAAATACGGCGATGGCTGGCTCCCCCAGGGCACTCGTCGAACCGATCTTCCTGGCCAGATTGCGACCCTCAAGGCCCTGCGTGACGAGATTGGTGACGGATCACCAATTGACATTGGCACCATTGCTGAGCCATGTCATGTGGACCTCGGAGGTGGCCGGGACGGTCTGCCCGACTACACCTTCGTTGGCAGTGCGGAAAAGATTGCGACGTCGCTCTTGCAACTCGTCGACATGGGCGTCAATCACTTGCAGATTCCACTTCGTGCACGGTCAGCCGCAGAATTTGCTGAACAAACTGAAGCCTTCGGAAATCTCGTCGGCCCACTCCTCAACCGCTAAGAACAACACAAAGGACCCATCATGGCGAATCAATTCACCGACCAAAGCGACTTGCTCATTGGAGGCGAGTGGAAGGCTGCTTCCAACGGCACCTACGAGATCATCAACCCTGCAACCGAAGAGGTTGTAGCCCTTGCCCCAAACGCCAGTCGTGAAGATGGCTTTGCCGCAGCAGCAGCTGCTCGGGCGGCACAACCTGCGTGGGAAGCGCTCGGCTTTGAAAAGCGCAGCGCACTGCTCCTCAAGGCCGCTGAAGCCATCCGTGCTCGCTCAAAAGAGCTCTTGCCGCTCGTGATTGCCGAGACGGGCGCTACTGCCCGTGTTGGGAGCCAAATGCAGGTGCCCGTCACCGCAGACCGCTTTGAGCGCTACGCAAAAGACCCTCGTGCGGTGCTCCAGACCCCACTGCTACCAGCAGCAACCATGGCCAGCCCACTCGCCCCAGGAGGGCTCATTGGCGGCATGGTGAATCGCCAGCCTGTTGGCGTGGCCGCGTGCATCACCTCGTACAACTTCCCGCTCGTCAACATGGCTGGCAAGGTTGCCCCGGCACTCGCCGCTGGTAACTCCGTCGTCATCAAGCCAGCCCCACAGGACCCATTGGCGGTCATTGAGCTCGTTCGCATCTTGGATGAAGTTGGCTTCCCCGAAGGGGTCGTCAACTTGGTTGTTGGCGAAGGTGCCGACGCTGCGGCTGCCCTTGTTGACTCAGTGGACGTTGACATGGTGTCGTTCACCGGTTCAACTGAAGTTGGCTCACGCATCATGGAGGCTTCGGGCAAGACCATGAAGCGCCTGCTACTCGAACTCGGTGGCAAGGGCGCAGCGCTCGTGTTGGAAGACGCTGACGTGAAGGCGGCAATTGGCTGCATCCAGTCGGTGTGGGCCTTCCACTCCGGCCAGATCTGCACCGCCCCAACACGCGCCGTTGTGCACAGGAGTCTCGTCGACCAGGTCGTCGAAGGACTGAAGATGGTGGCTCCCTACTTGAAGGTCGGTGACCCAACCTCCATGGAGACCATTGTTGGCCCAGTCATCTCGGCTGCTCAGCGTGCACGCATTGAGGCCCACATTGCCTCTGCGGCTGGAGAAGGTGGCGAAGTCGTCGTTGGAGGAACCCGCCCAGACTTTGAGCGTGGCTTCTACGTCAACCCAACACTCATTGTTGGCACCAACGACATGACCGTTGCTCGTGAAGAGATCTTTGGCCCGGTCATCACCCTTATCCCCTTTGATGACGAAGAAGAGGGGATTGCCATTGCCAACGACACGCCATTTGGTCTGTATGACTATGTGTTCTCCAAAGACGGCGCAACCGCCTTCCGGGTGGCCAAGCGCCTCAAGGCCGGCCACGTCGGCATCAACACCGCCCAGCGCAACCACGATGCCCCCTTTGGTGGCTTCAAAATGTCCGGTGTTGGCCGTGACGGTGGCGATTACGGCCTGCTTGCTTACAGCGAGCCTCAGGCCATTATCTGGACGACCTGACCCAATGGACTTCCCTTCTGCTCCACTGCCAAAAGCCGGCCTCAGCCATCAAGAGGTCCTTGACCGCCTTGCCGCGCTCAAGACCAATGACAAGCAGTGGGAGGAGGGAAAAGTCTTTGGCCTTGTCTATGACGCAGGCAAAGCGCACCACGAACTCCTACGCGATGCCATGGCGTTGTTTGAAGCCGAAAATGGACTCAACGTCTTGGCCTTTCCTTCCATTGGACAGATGAGCCATGACTTGGTTCGCATCACCGCATCGCTCCTTGGTGCTGACGACCCACGCTCAGGCGGTGCGGTTACGGGATTTTTGACTTCAGGGGGAACAGAAAGCTTGCTGCAAGCAAGCATTGTGGCCCGAGATCACGCAAGAGCTCGCGGCATTGCTCGCCCCACCATTGTCTGCGCCACGAGCGCACACGCTGCCTTCACCAAAGCGGCGGGCCTCTTTGATATTGAGGTGATTCGCGTGCCCGTTGGCGAGGACTACCGCGTGGACTTGGCTGCAATGGAAGCAGCCATTGATGAGCGCACGGCAATGCTCGTGGCGTCAGCGGTGTCGTACCCACAAGGCGTCATTGATGACGTCACTGCCATTGCTGCTCTTGCCGAGTCAAAAGGTCTCCTCTGTCACGTTGACGGCTGTATGGGTGGCTATTTCTTGCCCTTTTTAACCGAGCTCGGCAACTGCCACGTACCGTTTGACTTCACCGTTTCTGGCGTGACCTCAATGTCGGCTGACCTCCACAAGTATGGATATGCCTCAAAGGGCGCTTCAGTTGTTCTCTACCGGACCCCCGCACTCGCCCGCCACCAGGTCTTCATGACCGAAGACTGGTTGGGCGGCTTCTACGCGTCGACCACCATGGCTGGCACGAAGCCTGCAGGCCCGATTGCCGCCGCATGGGCATCAGTGATGCATCTTGGTCACGATGGGCTGCTGCAGCTCACGAGGAATACCTATGTGGCGGCGCGAAAGATCATTGACGCTGTCAACGCCCACCCAAAGTTGCAGCTTCGCGGTGAGCCAGCAATGTCGGTGTTTGCCTTTGGTGCGGCCAACGAAGCCGAACTCGACATCTTCGCCGTGAGCGAAGTGTTGAGCAGAAGCGGTTGGCATGTTGATCGCCAACGTCATCCTGATTCGCTGCACTTGACCGTCCATGCCGGATCAGTCAAGGCCACCGATGCATTTTTGGCCGACCTTCATGCAGCAATAGAAGAGGTTGGCACAAGGCGGACTGAGGATCGCTCGACGACGTATGCAACAGGAGACTGACGTGGCGTCAGCTCGATTCACGCAAATCGCAGAAGAAATTCGCAATTGGGGCCGCTGGGGACCAGATGATCGTATTGGCACCCTCAATCTCCTTGACGACCGCGCTCGAAAGCGCGGTGCGGCATCAGTTGTCTCCGGTGAGGCTTTTCCTCTTGGCATTGGCATCTCCGCTGGCGAAGGCATCCAGTCCGGGTTCATTCCCGGGCGCGTGGAGCCAACACGCACCATGACGGTCGTCAATGAACCCTTGTCTCAAGACCCAAATTGGATTTGCTCATCTGAAGATGAACTCACCATGGGTATCCAAGCAGCCACCCACTGGGATGGCCTCGGCCACGTCTCCTACCAAGGTCAGCTCTACAACGGTTATCCGGCCGACTCGGTTACCAGCGACGGCGCGACCATCCTTGGCATCGAGCACCTCTCAACGGTGATTGGTCGAGGAGTGCTGCTCGACATTGCCCGACTCCACGGTGTTGACCATTTGGAGCCTGGCTACGGCATCTCCTACGAGGATTTAGATGACGCCTGCGAGGCCCAAGGCGTTGAGGTCCTGCCCGGTGACATTGTCCTCGTGCGAACGGGTCAGCAATTTGCCTTAGACCTTGACGGCAGCGTTCCCTTTGGCCGTCCCGGACCAAATCGCGACAAGATTGCCTACACCTTTCCCTCGGCTGGCTTCACCATGGAAAGTGCTCGCTGGTTCTTCCAAAAAGATGTCGCAGCAGTTGCCAATGACACGTTGACCTGTGAGGTCTTTCCTGGCGAGAACGACGAGGATTACCTCCCCGTGCACTTGTTGCATCTAGTTGAGATGGGCCTCACCCAGGGCCAGAACTTCTTCCTCAGCCGGTTAGCTCACGCCTGTGCGTTGGACAACCGCTGGACGTTCTTGCTCGATGCCACTCCACTGCCGCTGACTGGTGCAGTTGGGGCTCCACTCAACCCGGTGGCGCTGCGCTAGACCAGTCCTGTTTGCACTGACCTTGTTTCGTCATCATTGTCAACGAGAGGTCAGGAGAACTCTTGCCGCCTCACCGTCTTCATGGAGGCTCGGATCTTGCCGCTCAAGTCACCAAACAACCGGGCCTGTTGCCGCTAACGCCATGCCTTCAGCTCGAACTCCCTTTGCCACCAGATCTTCTGCCCCAGCGGTCCACACTTCGCGCAGGTGATAGTGCGGGACATGGGGG
>CANGPX010000049.1 GCA_947456095.1 Acidimicrobiaceae bacterium | reverse complement strand
GTGCGGTAGAAGCGGTCTGGATCGGTTTGCTCGACGCGAAATACTCGAAAGAGGGCAATGGAGCGACGAATACCAGTCGGGAGAGCAAGCGGGAATTCTTCTGCATCAGGCGCTGAAACCTTCGGGGGAACTTCGACCTGTTTTGCCACGACTTCTGCCACAGCTGCGCCAAGGAGGACTTCTTGCGCCGCATCAGCGAGCATTTCGCCGGTCTTGCCTGCCAACGAAGCAGATGCGGTGACGTCAAACGCGCTTGAACCAATCGCAAAGGGATCGGTGTTGTCAGGCTCGTCATCTTGCCCAAGGAGTGCATTCTGGTCGAGTGCGAAGGGGAGCGAGTCTTGAGTTTCTGCATCAAGTGGGGCTAGGTCAGCACCAGGATCTTCAATGAGTTCGCCACTTGGTTGAAGGCCATCACCATCCCCATCGCTGTCTCCACCTTGATCATCTCCATCGATCTCAGGAGCTGGACTGCGCAGTGCAGAGTGTTCAATCGTGGCGTCAATGAACACCAGGGCAAGAGCACACCACACCGCACCATTGGCAACACCGAAGTGTTGAGGCCACAAAATATTCCATGGCCAAGCGTGAGCTTGGAAGGTGGCCGAAGCCAGAGCGATGAAGAGGGCAATTGCTGCTGCTGCGGCAATGATGAACCGACCCTTTCGCAGGCGAAGGAGCAGCACGGCGGCAAAAGTAAGTGGGAAAATGGCCCACCACGCGGTAATCAGCGTTGCAATGAGCACAGCACCACTGATGGCAATGACGCTTGGCCGACCAATGGCCGAAAGCGACGTTGTTCTGTTGAGCAGGACTGGGGGCTCCGGCCAATCCTGACCCGCAGATCCTCTGCGTCGCCTCGGAAGAATGATGAGCCCGAGAACACAGGCGAAACCGAAGAATGAGGCATAGAGGGCGAAGTCGATCGTCCTCTGCGGCATCCATTCGAGGCGCACCTCATGACGCGTCCCGAGTGCAAGCGGAGGAAGATCCCATCCGTTGGCGAAACCGTCGACGAGTCGGGGGCCTGGCTTCAAAATCACGCCATCAATGCTGAGACGCCAACCTTCACTCAAACTTTGACCAAAGACGAGCGTTCCTGGCTCGCCGGTGCCGATGAGCGTTCCGGTGGTGAGCGTCCGTTTCACGTGATGCAGCGAGAGATTTGATGCCGCTGGTGCATCAGTTGCTTGGAGACTGGTTCCGGCAAAAGCCATTGGACCACCTCCTGCAGCTGAACCAAACGCGGCGAAATCAACGGTGAGGGGGACCTCGGTTGAACGTGCTCCAAGAATGCTATTGACCCCAGTCGCAAAGGGAGTTGGCTTGCAGGTGCTGTAGCGGATTCCCGCGCTTGAGGTCAGTGCAGCAACACTTCCCGAAGCGGTGATGGGAACGGCCACGCCATTGACGGTCAACAGATCGGTGCGGCAGGGAATGGTGATCGTCGAAGGAGTGGGGGGCGCCGTCGTGCCTGGCAGGCCAAGCTCAGCAATGCCGAATGGTAGCGAGGCAGGACCGAACATGGAGAAGTCAACGACCTTGGGCGCGACCTTTTTCGTGACGGTGAAGGTAAAAGCGGTGCCGGTGAGCTGCGTTGGGAGAGGAACGGTGATTGCAGAAGTTGAGCCGCTTAATTGACTCGCTGGCGGTGGGATCTGGGGCATGGAAACCGTCACGGTTTGCAAGCCATTGCTCAGCGATATTTCGCTCGGCAGGCTGTGGTGGTAGTCATTGATGAGATCAAGGTTGAGATGATCCACCGTGATTGGCGAGGCAAGGTTGACCGTCATTGATTGCCCTGCAGCAAGGGAGCTTTCTGGGACCCAGGCAGTGTTGGCATTGCCGTCGACTGCTGACCATGATCCAGCATTCACCGATGATGAAAGTCGACTGGTGGAGTTCGTGCCCGTCACCGCTACACCAGCATTTGTTGGCTGCGTGGCAGATCCAGTGCGCTGCAAGAGGGCATTGATGGCGCTGTCAGACGCCTGCGTATTGAGACGGAGGAGTCCAGATCCCGAGAATGAGCGACCGTTAACCAAGGTGACTAACCGGTTGAGGCCATGGTACGGCAGGGTCATTCGATTCAAAGAAATGATCATTGGATGATTGATTGCCGAGGTGCCAACTTTCTTTGCAAGGTCTGTTGGCAGTCGCAGACTCTCATGAATTGGTGTGACCTGATCAATACCAATCTCGGCGAGGCCGACAGCATTTGCTTGCGAGAAGTCCGACAAGGTCGGCTGGTTGGTGGCATCAACAGTGATGGAGAGGCGGGAAAAAGTTCGGGTGCCAAAGTCGATTCGTTGCCCAACAGAGGTCACGCCGTTTTGGGCAAGCGAGGAATCATTCAACACGAAGCTCTTGTGGAACGTGCCGAGGTGAACAGTGATCTTGGCAATGTGTCGATTGCCGCTGTCTTCGGTTGAGGGTTGCAAGATCGTCAAGTGATCCGTGGTGACTTTGTGGTCAAGGCCAAGAGAGATCGTTTGATGAATCGCTGGCTGGTAGGCACCTTCAGTCCACGCAGTTCGCTGGTCGCCATCAAACGCACTCGCTGCTTGGTTCTCAGGGTTGTTCGTAATGGGGTTTCCATACGAGGTTGCAGTCATTTGAGTGACGCCGGGATAGACCGCAACGGTCTGAAGGTCCGAAGATTTATTGGAGAAAATGGGAAGAGTCTGTTGGGCAGGGTTGGCAATGAGCGGTTGCTCATTGGCCATCATGGGATAACCAAACGTGCTGTCGAGCGTCCCCCATGAATCAAGAGATCGAATATTGGAGTCGGTGAGCACCAAGGTTGCGTTGTTCTGGAGCGCATTTGCCAAGACGGGACTCTTTGAGTGAAGTGATCCCGAATAGGTAATTGCCGCGTTGGAGGGCAAGATGCCAAGGCCAGCCATATCGACAAGACCTTGTCCATCGCCGGAAACCAGAAACGGCGACCGTACGCTCTCAAAACGAAGTTGGGAACGTGGATTTGCCACCTCGTAGGACAACAACGGAGCCGGATACGGTGAGCCTGGCGGGATGGCGAGGTCTTCTGGGCCATAGACCTTGCGCTTAATGGCGGCAACTTCTGAAGGGTCGCCGAAGCCAACAGGGCTGCTGAGCCCTTGTGGGGTGGGGTTGAAGAGATTGAGGTAGAGCACTTGGGGTTGGTTCAACCCATAGCGGTTGGTAGGCAGATTCGACTGCAAGAGAAGGTCGCCCGAACCCATCAAACGTGCCACTGGCGCCAAAGCGTTTGCTGGCAACGTGCCATTTTGAATGCCTTCATCAAAGGCACGGAGCAGGTTTGCTGAAGCAGGTTCGCCTTGGATGACCGCTTGTCGAGCCAAGTAGGGGCGATCGAGCAAACCTGGCCAGATGGGGTCGGCAGTTGTACCAAAGGTGTAATAGGCAAAATCCTCACCGGGCACGCCAAGCACGTTGGTCCCTGGGTGAATGGAGTTCAAGTAGTCAGCGGCATCGGTGACTGATGATGGCAACTGCTCCGAGTTGCGAGCCATGTTGGTTGCAACAATTGAACCAGTGAACAGCGGAGACAAATTGGCGGAAGTAGCGACGATGGTGGCAATGAGGAGCCATGTTCCATAACGTGGCTTGCGATCGACGACGGCTGACACAAATGCCGCCAGCATGAGACCAAGGCCGAGGACGGCAATCGGGAGAACTCGGTTTGATGACCGCATGGCGAGACCGACGGTTGATGACTCAGCTGCCGCTTTCAGCGCACTGCCAAACGGAGTGGGCTTCGTGAGTGGGTACGCCGCTACTGCCAAGACAATGCCTAAAACCGTGACCCAAACGGCAAAGGCCCGGTAGCGCCACTTCACCAACATTCCTGCGAGGAGGCATGCGGCGGGAATGGCAAAGCTCAGGGCAATTGCCCAGTAGGAGCTGACATACGGGGCAGCTGCGGCTGTCCATGGTTCTGAGGCATCACGACCGTAGAAATACCAGTACCCAAGACCGCGAAATGCCTCGGAAGCAAGCGACGTCGAGGTCACGGTCGGAATCGTCTCGGTGTATTTCAAGATGTTGATGCCGTACGTGCCTTCGGCCCAAAGGCCAGCTACCCACCAAAGCGAGACCAAAGAAGTGAGCAGGCCAATCTTTCCAATGACTCGAACGGCAACACGAGTCGTTGCTTCTTTTGTTGAAGTGATGGCATAGAGCAGATACAGCGTCGGTGCCAAACCCACGAACAGAATCGAGGTTGCATTGACGCCACCAACAATGGCAACGCAGAAGGCGAAGAGCGCCGGGTAGCGCCAGCCGCCTCGACGGAGAGCGAGAGCAGTGCAGCACAACATCCAGCCAAGTGCTGCCCACGGCATGGTGATCGCCGAAATACGAGTGATGTAATCGAGAATGAACGGGGTGAGCATGTAGACAAATGCTCCAGCGAGTGCACCTCGTCGGCGAAGGCCCAGAAGGCGACCAAAGCAGTAGAAGCCAAGGCCAGCAGCGAAAAACAGCGAACCCATCCAAAGGCGCTGGGCGACCCACACGGGAACGCCAAGGGAATGCATCAAACAGAAATACGGCCCCATTGGGAACAGGTACCCAATGTTTTGGTGCGTCACCGTTCCGAGTGCAACATCTGGGTTCCACATTGACCAAGCGCTCGAGAGCAACTTTGAAGCATTGAGGTAGAGGTAAGCCTTCGTGTCGGCGGCAACCCAACCAGGTCGAGCCATGAGTGATGGCACGTAGGCAACAACGGCAAGAATCACGGCGGGGATGAATCGAGCGAAGCGTGACTGAGACCGCTGGCCTACTTCTGGCGTCGTTGAGTCGAGGTCAAGGGAGGTCATAAGTTCACGGTGCTGTTCGAGAGTTTATTCTCCTAGAGGTTGCCATGAATGTGGTGGCAGGGAAGGCGGGAAAATGTACGCAGTTGGACTCAGCGGTGGCATTGGGTCGGGGAAGTCAACAGTGGCTGATCTGCTGGTCGAATTTGGCGCGGTCTTGATCGATGCCGACCAAGTGGCACGAGACATTGTCGAAAAAGGACGACCAGTTCTTGCTGCGCTGGTCGAGCGTTTTGGCACCACGATTTTGGACGCCGACGGTCATCTCGACCGATTAGCGCTTGCTCAAGTGACTTTCGGCGACAGTGAAGCCTTGGCCGCGCTCAATGCGTTAACGCACCCTGCCATTGGCATAGAAATGATTGAACTTCGGGCGAAGCAAGAACAAAACGATGTCATCTTGGTGTTTGCCGTTCCGCTTCTGCGGGAAGAACACCGGGCGATGCTGCGCTTTGACACGATTGTTGTGGTCGATTGCCCGACACAGCTCGCTCTTGAGCGACTGGTCAATCACCGGGGGATGGACCAAGGTGATGCGGAGCGCCGAATCGCAGCGCAGATGTCGAGAGATGATCGCAAAGCCTTGGCTGACCGGGTCATTGACAACGGGGGTGACTTGGCCCAACTTGAAAAGGCAACGACAGACCTTTGGGAGTGGCTGAACGAGCATCGCGTTGCTGCTGGTGGCCAACCGCGTGGCTGATTTCGAGGTCGTCTCTCCTTTCCAGCCCGCCGGCGATCAACCAACAGCGATCACCACACTGGTGGAATCGGTCAGCGGTGGTGAGCGCTTTGTCACGCTGGAGGGCATCACTGGATCGGGAAAGACTGCAACGATTGCGTGGATGATCGCCCAACTCGGACGACCAACGCTGATCATTGAGCCAAATAAATCACTCGCAGCGCAACTGTCCTCAGAGTTGCGAGACCTCTTTCCAAATAATCGTGTCGAGTTTTTCGTCTCGTATTACGACTACTACCAACCAGAGGCCTATCTCCCAACGACTGATACCTACATCGAGAAGGATTCATCAATTAACGATGAGATTGATCGCTTGCGCCATGCAGCAACCTCCTCATTGCTTACCCGTCGCGATGTGATTGTGGTGGCATCAGTGTCATGCATTTATGGACTTGGTTCACCATCTGAATACGCCGATCGGATGATTGGCTTGATCGTTGGTGAGGACTACGACCAGGCAACGCTGCTGAGAAAACTCGTTGATCTTCAATACGACCGCAACGATGTCAACTTGGTGCGGGGAACCTTTCGGCGCAGAGGCGACACCATTGAGGTTCATCCGGCCTTTGAAGAACGTGCCCTGCGCTTGGAGTTTTTTGGTGACACCTTGGAACGAGTTTCGAGTTTTGACGTGATGACCGGTGAAGTGGGACCACCGCTCGATGACGCAATTTTGTTTGCCGCCACCCACTACGCAACAGGTGAAGAGACTCTTCGTCGAGCCATTGTTTCCATAGAAGATGAACTCCGAGAGCGACTTCAGGTGCTTGGGAAAGAGAACAAATTGCTCGAGGCCCAACGGCTTCGATCTCGGACGGAATATGACCTTGAAATGCTGCAGGAAACGGGCTCGTGTTCGGGGGTTGAGAATTACAGCCGACACCTCGATGGTCGAGTAGCTGGGGAGCCCCCGTTCACGCTGCTCGACTACTTTCCGCAAGATTTCCTTGTCGTCATTGACGAGAGCCATGTGGCGGTGCCGCAGATCCATGGGCAATATGCCGGTGATCGGTCTCGAAAGATGAACCTTGTCGACCATGGCTTTCGGCTTCCGAGTGCACTGGACAACCGACCACTCACCTTTGAGGAGTTCGTGAAGCGAGTCCCTCAGGTGGTGTTCGTCTCAGCCACTCCTGGCAAATACGAACTTGAGCAGTCCTCAACCTTTGCCCAGCAAGTGATTCGGCCGACTGGACTGCTTGATCCTCCCGTCACAATTTTGCCGACGAAAGGTCAAGTTGATGACTTGCTCGATCGCATTGAACAGACCATTGTTCAAGGCGATCGAGTGCTCGTTACCACTCTCACGAAGAAGATGGCAGAAGACCTTACGGACTTCATGCTCGATCGCCGGATCAAGGTCCGCTATCTCCACTCGGACATTGACACCGTGACACGCATTGAGGTGCTGAGGGAACTTCGCCTTGGCACGATTGACGTGTGCGTGGGTATCAACTTGCTGCGCGAAGGTCTTGACCTTCCCGAAGTCGCACTCGTCGCGATTCTCGATGCCGACAAAGAGGGCTTCTTGCGGTCTACGCCCTCGCTGATCCAAACCATGGGGCGAGCGGCGAGAAACGTCCGCGGCACGGTGGTGTTATACGCCGACATTGTGACGGACTCCATGCGGCGAGCGATTGACATCACCGAGCAACGCCGAGCCGTCCAGATTGCCTACAACACCGAACATGGAATTGACCCGACCACGATCACCAAAGCCGTGTCGGATATTTTGGGGCGTCTTCGCAGTGCTGAGGAGTCCGACCCTCCACGGCGTTCAACGAGGTCTCTGGCTGACGAGCGTCGCCGCAATGCCAAGTCGACAAGTGAGGCTGAGCCATCGGGCGCTCTTGACGTCTTGATGGCCCAGATTGAGGCGGAAATGTTGGCGGCCGCTGAAGCTCGACACTTTGAAGAAGCAGCACTGTTGCGTGATGAGCTCGAGACCTTGCGGGCACAAATTGCGCCAAGTGAGTAGCGGGTCGTCGATTGACTGAGGAGTTGACTCCGGTAGCCTCAGGAAATGTCGCAGAAGTTGGTTATCAGAGGTGCCCGAGAGCACAACTTGAAAGATGTGTCGCTCGAACTCCCTCGAGATCGACTCATTGTCTTCACCGGTCTTTCCGGTTCGGGGAAGAGCTCTCTCGCATTTGACACGATCTACGCCGAGGGTCAGCGTCGATATGTCGAGTCCCTCAGTGCCTATGCCCGGCAATTCCTCGGACAGATGGACAAGCCTGATGTGGACTTCATTGAAGGCCTGTCGCCAGCGATTTCAATCGACCAGAAATCCGCCTCGCGGAACCCTCGCTCGACCGTTGGGACTGTTACGGAGGTCTATGACTACCTTCGACTTCTCTGGGCGAGAATTGGACATCCTCATTGCCCAACGTGCAGTAGGCCGGTGTCGCGTCAATCACCTCAGCAAATTGTTGACCGGATTTTGGAACTCGAAGAGGGAACGCGTTTTCTCGTGCTCGCTCCGGTCGTGCGAGGCCGCAAGGGAGAGTATTCAACCCTGCTTGATGACTTGGCCAAGCAAGGCTTTGCTCGTGCGCTTGTCGATGGGCAAACCGTCGAGCTTGCCGATCGAGCTGAGGTGGATTTGGCCAGATATGAGACCCACACCATTGAGGTAGTGGTCGATCGCCTCGTGCTCAAGGCCAACTCTCGCACTCGACTCACTGAGTCAATTGAAACGGCACTTTCACTCACTGGCGGAACTGCTGAAATTGAGATTCAGCGAGAGAGTGAAACCGAGCGGATTCCCTTTAGTCAACACTTGGCCTGTTCTTACGATGGCACAAGCTTTGAAGAACCCGCCCCTCGATCGTTCTCCTTCAACTCACCGTATGGGGCCTGCCCTGGGTGTGTCGGACTGGGCACCACTTTTGAAGTTGACCCTGATCTGGTCGTGCAAAATGACGAGCTTTCACTCGATGATGGGGCGATTCTTCCCTGGGCGCAAGCGCGTTCTGAATACTTTGCCGGACTTCTTCGCGGCGTGGCTGAGGTTGGCGGATTCAGCTCTTCTGCTCCATGGTCGACCCTCACGAAGAAGCAACGGGACCTCGTGCTCAATGGAACGGGCAAAAAGGCCGTCGAAATTAAATATCGGAACCGCTTTGGGCGCAGCCGGAACTACAGCTCAGCTTTTGAAGGAGTGGTCCCTTGGCTCAAGCGTCGCCACGGTGAGGCTGAATCAGACTGGGCCAGAGAGCAGATTGAGGCCTTCATGCGTGAAGCGCCATGTCCGAGTTGCGCTGGCGCACGCCTCAAGCCAGAGTCTTTGGCCGTCACGGTTTCGGGGCTTTCAATTTCACAGTTCTGCGAGTTGCCTATTGGTGATGCCCTAGCTGCGATCAATTCGCTTGAGCTTTCTGACCGTGAGCACCTCATTGCCGACCGAGTGGTCAAAGAGATCACTGAGCGCATGGCGTTTTTGCTCGACGTCGGGCTTGACTACCTGTCGCTCAGTCGTTCGTCGGCAACGTTGTCTGGCGGCGAGGCTCAGCGCATTCGGTTGGCATCGCAAATCGGCAGTGGCCTCGTTGGTGTGCTCTACGTCTTAGACGAGCCCTCAATTGGCCTGCATCAACGAGATAACCAGCGCCTTATTTCCACCTTGGAGCGACTCCGAGATCTCGGCAACACCGTGATTGTGGTCGAACACGACGAAGAGACCATTCTCGCTGCGGACTACGCCGTCGACATTGGCCCAGGAGCTGGCGAACATGGCGGCCATGTCATCCACGCTGGACCAGTGACCGGGCGAGGCGGACTGCTCAACAACAAGGCTTCGGTGACCGGGCAATACCTTTCGGGAAAGAAATCAATTGCCGTACCGAAGACTCGACGCCCAGGATCAGGCGACCAGTTGATGGTTCGCGGTGCGAAAGAACACAACCTGCGAGACCTCGACGTTGCTTTCCCACTTGGGACACTGACGGCAGTAACGGGGGTGTCTGGCTCTGGCAAGTCGACGCTCGTCAATGAGATCTTGCTCAAGAGCTTGGTCCATCAAATTCACCGAGCTCGTGAACTGCCGGGTCGTCACCGCACCATTGAAGGGGTGTCGCACATTGACAAAGTGGTGAGTGTTGATCAAGCGCCAATTGGTCGCACACCTCGGTCAAACCCTGCGACGTACACCGGGGTGTTTGATCATGTGCGCAAACTCTTCGCCTTGGCTCCTGAGTCAAAAGTTCGGGGCTATCAGCCTGGTCGCTTTAGTTTCAACGTCAGGGGCGGTCGCTGTGAAGCTTGCTCAGGCGATGGAACGCTCAAGATTGAAATGCATTTCTTGCCAGATGTCTATGTGCCTTGTGAAGTCTGCGGGGGAGCGCGCTACAACCGTGACACCTTGGAGGTTCAGTTCCGGGGCAAGACCATTGCCGATGTCTTGCAGATGCCGTGCGAAGAGGCGCTGAGTTTCTTCGAGCGCCAACCGCCAATTGTTCGTCATTTGCAGACGCTTTGTGATGTTGGCCTTGGCTACGTTCGGCTCGGTCA
This sequence comes from Acidimicrobiaceae bacterium, assembly GCA_947456095.1. GTDB lineage: Bacteria > Actinomycetota > Acidimicrobiia > Acidimicrobiales > RAAP-2 > CAIQEU01. The sequence goes on along the minus strand of CANGPX010000049.1, from coordinate 3,802 downwards.
AGCAGCCACGACCTTGTCTGGCGGCGAAGCCCAGCGGGTGAAACTTGCCACTGAGCTCGCACGTCGTCCAACGGGGCACACGCTCTACGTGCTTGACGAGCCGACGACAGGACTGCACTTTGACGACGTAGCCAGGCTTCTTGGCGTACTCCAACGACTTGTCGACCAAGGCAACACTGTTGTCGTCATTGAACACAGTCTCGATGTCGTGAAATGTGCTGACTGGGTCATTGACCTTGGCCCTGAAGGTGGCAGTCGCGGTGGCACGCTGCTGGCCGAAGGAACGCCTGAACACGTAGCAACGGTCCCTGAGAGCTACACCGGCCAGTGGTTGGCCAAGTTGCTCTAGGCGAAGTTGCGACGCAATTGACTGTTGAACTGGGTCAGGCTCGTCTCGATTATCAAAGGAGTCTTCTAGCTGGCGAAGTGCCAGAAGAAGGGCTACAACGTCTCCCAAACTGGCGGGCGACGTTCGATGAAGGCTTGACCTGCCTCTCGTGGATTCTCAGTGAATAAAGACATCACCTGAATGCGATTTTCGAGTTCTTTTGCGTGGCGAAGGCTCGAGGAATCAAGGGCAGTATTGAGGCCAACTTTGGTTTGCCAGACCCCATAGGGATTATTCGCCGCAATCTCATTGGCCAGTTCAAGGGCGGTGTCGAGCACTGCGGTCTGGTCGATGACTCGACTGACCAGTCCAAGTTCAAGCGCCGTGCGGCTGTCAATGATGCGTCCGGTCAACATGAGTTCTCGAGCAGCACCAACTCCAACGATCTTCGGCAGGAGATAACTCGTCCCCATATCCATAGAAGAAAAGCCTGCGGTCAAAAATGCCGAGGCAAATCGAGCATCACTTTGCGCGAGGCGAATATCGCAGTGCAGGGCAAGTGCAAGCCCGCCACCAACTGCAGCGCCATGAATGGCCGCAATTGTTGGGATGGGGAGTTCATACAGGCGGGTCAGTTGATCAGTCAGGCGACATTGTGCATCCCACATGGTTTTATAGGCATGCGTTGACGGTGGCGTCCACGCTGCGCCGGCGCCGCTTCGATCAGCGCCTGAGCAAAACCCCCGTCCGGCGCCGGTGATGATTGCGACGCGCCATTTGGTGGCGTCGCTTAACTGATCGAGCACGCCGTCCATTGCATCGAGGAATGATCCGTCGATGGCGTTCAAACGGTCTGGTCGGTTGAGAGTGACCAGGGCAATCTGGTCGGCAATGGCGTGAAGGGTGATGGCTTCCATGAAACTTGCCTACCACAAGGTTCACAGATCTTGCGAGGCCGCTAGCGCTGCTCGGCGGCTAGGAGCCAAGCGCCAACAAGTCCTGAATGGATGAACTTGGGAGCAACGATCACCGACACCGCCACTCCGTTGACTTCGTGTTGTGGCAAGTAGCCATTCAGCAGTTGCGCTGCTTTTTGCGATACTTGTCGGCGAAGGCCTGGTGCGTCCAGCACGCCGCCGCCAAGCACAATGCGCTCTGCTCCAACGGTGAGAATGAGATTGACGCAGGCAACGGCGAGATAGTGAGCTTCGATCTCGAGTCCTTCGTGGTCCGCTCGAAGCAACGATGCGGGAACTCCATAGCGCTCTACGAGGGCTGAACCCGAAGCGAAGCCCTCAAGGCAATGTTGATGAAACGTGCAGATCCCTAAGTGGGTGTCTCCCGGAGCCCTGCCAACAAGTACATGTCCAATCTCAGGGTGGCCAATTCCGTGAAGTGGAGACCCCTTGACAGAGATCGCTCCGCCAATTCCCGTCCCAACGGTGACATAGGCAGCTACGTCAACGCCGACTGCTGCTCCCGAGTTGGCCTCAGCAAAAATGGCTGCGTTCGTGTCGGTTTCAACAGTGAGGTGAAGATCTCCGAGTCTTGAGTGGAGGGCATGGCGCCAATTGAGGCCTCGCCAGGACACCTTTGGCGTCGTGGAGGCGATCGTCATGGTCTGCAGGTCGAGTGGGCCAAATGAGGCAACGCCAATTGCGGTGAGCTGTCCTGATCGCACGAAGGGCTGAAAGAATGCGCCAACTTGGTCAAGTGTGTCTTGAGGAGTGGTGGTTGGCACTTCGACGACGTGAGCAGACTCGAGGTCTTTTGGCGATGAAGCAACGACACAGCGAATGGTGGTCCCACCAGCTTCGAGAGCTCCAATGAGCGAAGCGGTCACCTCAAGTGATGGCGAGCATGCGCTCAAGGGCCACTTTGGCCCAAAGCGAGGTGTCGTCGTCAACCATGATTCTGTTGGGCTCGTCGCCAGCGACGAGTGACTCAAGGAGCCATGCAAGGTGGGGGAGGTCGATGCGAGCCATTGTCGCGCAGGGGCACACCAGCGGGTCGAGGCACTCAACCGTGCAGTCTGGGCGTTGCTTGGCTAAACGATTCACCAAGTGAATTTCAGTGGCGATGCCAATGGCCGCACCGGCTGGGGCTGCTTCAACGGCCTTGATGATGGCATCGGTTGATCCAACGACATCAGCCTCAGCGACGGTGTCGTGAGCACACTCTGGATGCACCAGCACGAGACCCTCGGGGAAACGACTGCGAAAATCAGCAATTTGTTCTGGTCGAAAACGCTGGTGAACCGAGCAGTGGCCCTTCCATAACAGTAATTTCGCACCATCAACGTGGCTCGAGTCGAGTCCACCCAGTTCAAAACGGGGATTCCACAGCAGCATTTCTTGTTCGGCGTAGCCGAGTTGGAAACCAGTATTGCGTCCGAGGTGTTGGTCTGGGAAAAAGAGCACCTTGTCGGCTCTTGGAGATCCGTCAACGAGGTCATGGAGTGCCCATGTGAGCACAGCTTTTGCATTTGACGAGGTACACACTGCTCCGCCATGGCGACCAACGAAGGCTTTGAGTGCTGCAGAGGAGTTCATGTAGGTGATTGGCATTACCCGATTCATGTCGAGGTGCTCGCCAAGTGCCGCCCACGCATCTTCAACTGAATCAATGTCAGCCATGTCTGCCATTGAGCAGCCGGCGTTCAAGTCAGGCAGGAACACATGCTGATCTTCTCTGGTCAAAATGTCGGCTGATTCAGCCATGAAATGCACGCCGCAAAAGACAATCTTGGTCGCAGCGGTGGTGGATGCGGCAATTCGGGAAAGCCCAAAAGAGTCACCGCTCGCGTCGGCGAACTCCATGATGTCGTCGTGTTGGTAGTGGTGGCCAAGGATGAGGCACGATTCACCGAGAGTTTCTTTGGCAGAAAGAACCATTTCAAGCAGCGCAGGACGATCGGCGAGGCTGTAGCGCTCTGGAAGGGTTCGTTGAATTCTGAGCATGCGCACCTGCTGAAGGTTCCGGTCGACGACCGCTTGAAAACATTCTAGTTGGCGGTTGCGCCAAAGCACCCCTCCGGCATGGTTCGATGGAGAGATGTTGAGACCGCCCAGTGGGTCCATTCCCGATCAGCCTGGTTCGTACCAGTTCTTTGATCGCGATGGCCGAATCATTTACGTCGGCAAGGCCTCCTCGCTCAGGCAGCGACTTTCGAACTACTTTCAATCACCAAGTCAGCTTCCGATTCGAACGGCACAAATGGTCAGCGCCGCGACACGAGTGGAATGGACAGTCGTTGGAACAGAGGTCGAAGCCCTCTTGCTCGAGCATTCGCTCATCCAGGCGCACCAGCCTCGATTCAACGTTCGCTTGAAAGACGACAAGACCTACCCTTGGTTGGCGCTCTCGATCAAAGATGAATGGCCACGGCCATTTGTCTATCGGGGGAAACGGCGCAAAGGCGTGGTGTACTTCGGCCCCTTTCCCCACGTGCGTTCACTGCGTCAAACTCTTGAC
>CANGPX010000048.1 GCA_947456095.1 Acidimicrobiaceae bacterium | reverse complement strand
TTCGTGGGGCCGCCAGGCACAAGAGAGGAACCACCATGGTTGACGACAAGGACAAGGCGCTCGACATTGCGCTCGGACAGATCGAGAAGCAGTTCGGTAAGGGCTCGATCATGCGACTTGGAGAGAACCTCCACATGAACGTGGAGTCAATTCCAACGGGCTCACTCGCGCTCGACTTGGCGCTTGGCATTGGAGGCCTCCCTCGTGGCCGCATTGTCGAGATCTACGGCCCAGAAGCTTCGGGTAAGTCGACGCTCGCAATGCATGTCGTGGCAGAAGCCCAACGCCTAGGTGGACGTGCTGCCTACGTTGACGCTGAACACGCACTTGACCCGCAGTATGCCCGTGCCATTGGTGTAGCGGTTGATGATCTGCTCATCTCGCAACCAGACACTGGTGAACAAGCACTCGAGATCACCGACATGTTGATTCGCTCTGGTGCTTTGGATGTCATTGTGGTCGACTCGGTCGCCGCCTTGACCCCAAAGGCCGAAATCGAAGGCGACATGGGCGACTCCCACGTTGGCCTCCAAGCTCGACTCATGTCGCAAGCGCTCCGCAAGATCACGGCGAACTTGTCCAAGTCGCAAACGATCCTGATCTTCATCAACCAGCTTCGACAGAAGATTGGTGTGATCTACGGTTCACCTGAGGTCACCTCTGGTGGACAAGCGCTCAAGTACTACTCGTCGGTTCGCATCGACATCCGCCGTATTGAAGCAATCAAAGACGGCACTGATGTGGTGGGAAACCGCACCCGGGCCAAGGTCGTGAAGAACAAGGTTGCTTCACCGTTCAAGCAAGCCGAATTCGACATCATGTACGGCAAGGGCATCTCCAAGGAAGGATCGCTGTTGGACGTTGGCGTGGAACTTGGCCTCATCAAAAAAGCTGGCGCCTGGTTTACCTACGAAGGTGAACAGCTTGGCCAAGGTCGTGAGAACGTCAAGAACTTCCTGCTTGAGAATCCAACGCTCATCGCCGAGATCGATGCACGAGTGCGCGAACAACTCGCTCCGTCAAGTGAAGACGGATTCGCCGTCGACGCAGACGACCCCATCAGCCTCGACTAAATCGTCCAGTCCCCTGCCAGCGAGTGGTTTCTGCGAACTACCGTGGTGGGGTGACTTGGGTTCGTCAACTACCAAAGCCAATCCGCGGACTGCTGGGTTCGCTCATGGCTTGGTCGAAGTCTGCAGCTGTTGATCTCGGCACGATTGGGCCGAAGAGCAAGCAGGGCAAGCGCTTTGGCTACTTCGGCGATGGCGCAGCCATTTTGTGGCCACAAGGTTCGATCTACAACGAACACTGCTTGTCGGTTGGTGCCGGCACGCTCGTTGGGCCAAATGTGTGTTTGACCGCTGGCATGGCCCCGGGCCAAGAAATGGTCACGAACCCGGTTGTTGCCATTGGTGAACGCTGCATCATTGGTCGAGGAAGCCACATCATTGGTCACTGGTCCATCACCTTGGGTGATGACATCCAAACTGGCCCTTACGTCTACATCACGGACCAAAACCACGTCTATGTTGACCCCGAAGAGCCCATTGGTCGCCAGTGGCCGGTTGAAGCGGCGGTGTCGATTGGTTCAGGTTCTTGGCTTGGGGCAAATGTCGTGATCTTGCCTGGCACGACCATTGGCAAACACTGCGTTGTCGCTGCTGGAGCAGTTGTTCGTGGGAACATTCCCGATCACTGCGTGGTCGCCGGCGTGCCGGCTCGCATTGTGCGCAGGTATGACCCTGAGTCGGGGTGGCATGGCGTTGATCACGAGTCACCACGTTCTTAAACCCCCGAAGGGAAGTCGTAGTGTGTGGAGGTGATGAGCACACCTTCCATCGTTGTCACTGTGGCCGGAACCGACCGCCCAGGTATTGGTGCTTTGTTGTGGCGAGCACTTGCGGAGATTGGTCATCCGATCACCGATATTGAGCAGATCACTGTTCGCGGTCAGTTGCTGCTTTGTGCAGAGATTGACGCACCAGCGGCTTCTGACTTGGAGCTGATTCGCGAGCAACTGAGCGCCTCAGATCTCGCCCGTGAGCCGGGAATCTCGGTCACCGCTGTTCGCTATGCCGACCCGGTGGCTGAAGCCTTAGGCACTCGCCAAGTGGTCACCATTGTTGGGCCAACCATCACGGCTTTTGCACTCGATGGCGTCTTCACCGCGATTGCCAGTTTGGGCGGAACCGTCGAGCGCATTCAGCATCTGGCTTCATATCCCGTGGCGGCTTATGAGTTGACCGTTGCCGTCCAAGACGCAGTTGCGCTTCGTTCTCGACTGGTGCGCGCAGCAAAGAAGCTCGGTGTTGATGTTGCGGTCCAGCGCGCAGGCCTTTACCGGCGAGCCAAGCACTTGATTGTCATGGATGCAGATTCGACCTTGCTCCAGGGGGAAGTCATTGATTCGCTGGCGGCGAAATGTGGTTGTGAAGCCGCCGTTGCCGCGATCACCTCACGAGCCATGGCTGGTGAGCTCGACTTTGAGGCGAGCTTGCGCGAGCGAGTTGGCCTCTTGAAGGGTCTTGCCGCCTCAGTGCTCGACGAAGTGGCCGAAGAGACCTTGCTCACCCCAGGGGCACAAACACTTGTGCGGACCCTGCAGCGCTTGGGCTACGTCGCAGCAATTGTTTCGGGCGGCTTTACCCAGGTGATTGATCCAATTGCCGCGTCACTTGGCATTGAGCTGGTCGCTGCCAATACGTTGGAAGTAAAAGACGGTGTGTTGACCGGCAACCTCATTGGCCCGATTGTTGACCGTGCTGGCAAGGCAGAAGCGCTGCGCAACTTTGCGTTGCACGTTGGCGTACCAGTCAATCAAACCGTCGCCATTGGCGATGGGGCGAATGACCTCGACATGATTGGCGCTGCGGGCCTCGGCATTGCCTTCAACGCCAAAGCAGTGGTGCGTGACGCAGCCGACACTGCCTTAAGCGTTCCGTATTTAGATGCCGTGCTGTTCTTCCTTGGGATCTCAAGAAAAGAGATTGAGGCTGCCGACGGCGAAGGCTGACCGCTCCTAGAAGAGCGTGATGATGTCGAGCTTGTCGCAGATGTCCTTCGTCAGTAGTGGAACGGCGTCCATGGCCGACATGTTCTCGACCACTTGCTCTGGTGTTGAAGCGCCGGTGATGACGGTTGAGACGTTCTTGTTCTTCACGCACCAGGCAATGGACAACTGTGACAAGGTGATGCCGAGTTCGTTGGCGATGTCCTGCATTTCTTGGACTTTGGCGTTCTTTTTCTCATCGGTGAGCGTCGACTTCAGCCATTCGTAGCCTGGAAGCGTGGCCCGGCTGCCTTCGGGAATGCCGTTTAAGTACTTGCCCGTGAGGAGACCTGAGGCAAGTGGCGACCAGGTGGTGAGGCCAAGGCCAATTTCTGAGTAGAGGCGAGCGTATTCTTTTTCGACCCGGTCACGCCAGAACAAGTTGTACTGCGGCTGGTCCATCAGTGGCTTGTGCAGGTGGTGCTTGTCGGCAATGGCGTACGCGGCCATGATCTCAGCTGCTGACCACTCAGAGGTGCCCCAGTAGAGGGCCTTTCCTTGGCTCACCATGTCTGACATGGCCCACACCGTCTCTTCAATGGGGGTGTGTGGGTCGGGCCGGTGGCAGAACACGAGGTCAACAAAGTCAAGACCAAAACGCTCAAGGGACCCATCGATGGCTTGGGAGAGATACTTCCGGTTCAGCGTGTTTTTCATGTTGATCTCGTCGTGGAGGCCCCAGTAGAGCTTTGTGGACACGACGTAGCTGTGGCGGGCCCAACCAAGGTCAGAGATGGCCTTGCCCATGATGCGCTCGGATTCACCGGCTGCATAACCTTCAGCGTTGTCAAAGAAGTTCACGCCCGCGTCGCGAGCAGCGGACAAGCACTCTGCTGCGAGACCGGTGTCGAGTTGCGTGTTGAACGTGACCCATGAGCCAAAGCTCAAGGCACTGACTTTGAGGCCAGACCGGCCGAGGTTGCGATATTCCATGTGGGGTCTCCTTCGCGAGCGTTCGACTTCTGTTTATCATTCTTGCCTACTTCTTCGTGGCGCCACTGCGAGCGGTAGCGTGACGTTGATGCCTCGACTGACTGCCACATGGTGCTGATGAGCGATCTTGCCGGCCTTGGCTTTGATGAGCTTCGTTTACGCGAGGTGCAAAGCAACGGTCTCGGCGCTGCGGCGCTTGGTCGAGTGATTCGCGTCGATCGGGGAATGGCAACACTTGAGACGGTGACGGGTTCACTCCGGGTCGACAATGTGGCCGAGCCATTCTTGGTCGTGGGTGACTTCGCCGCAATTGTTGAAGGGAAAACCCACCGGTTTGAGCGCCGTACTGAACTTGTTCGGCGATCCGGATATCGACGAGACGAGCGCCAAGTCATGGCAGCCAACGTTGACGTCATTGTGGTGGTGCGAGCCCTTGACACCCAGTTGAGTGTGAAACGACTGGCCACGTTGGTGGTCATTGCCCATGACTCGGGAGCCACTCCACTCGTGGTCCTGACGAAATCCGATGTCGTGGAGAATATAAACGAGCTCATGGATGAAGCCAAAGCTGGCCTTCCCGGCGTTGAGGTGATGTCCGTGTCGGCAAAGACCGGAGCTGGACTCGAAGAGATTCGACAACGCCTCTTGGGCAAAACCGTGGTGCTCCTCGGCGAGTCGGGAGCGGGCAAGTCAACCCTCACCAATGTCCTGCTCGGTGAAGACCACTTGGACACGAGAGAAGTCCGCCGGGACGGTCAAGGTCGGCATACAACAACGCACCGTGAACTCGTTGCACTGAGTCATGGCGGCGCCATCATTGATACCCCAGGGATCAGAGAAGCCGCAGCCATTGGTGAAGGTGAAGGGGTGGAGTTGGCGTTTGCCGACTTAACTGAACTCGAATCCACCTGTCGCTTTAGTGACTGCACTCATCAGTCAACACCTGGTTGTGCACTCGAAGCAGCGGTCAGTGCTGGCGAAGTTGACGCGGCCTATGTCGAGCGCTACTTGCAAGAGTTAGATGAACGCGCTGCGTTTGCGCAGCGACTCGAGCAGCGAGAGCGCTTAGCCAAACGAGGTCGCAGGCGCTAGAGGTTTTCCTTGGCCAAGGTTTCAAGCAGCGGCACATAGTGCTCTAGGTTGAAAAGCTCTCCACCTGCCTGCTTGCCAGCATCATCGAAGCTGCGAAGAAGCACCGCGTCGGCAAATCCTGGGTGTTGTTCAAAGCGGCGACAGGCTTCAGCGCTCAAGAGGCCGCCTTGGGCAATGAGCGTTGCCTTGGAGGTGGCTGAAAGGGTGTCGGAGTAGGCGGGCTCAACAGTGCAGCGCCAGCGCTTGGCGGTCACATGCAGCGCTACGGGTTTTGCCACGGCTGGTCCAAAGATCGGCGACAGCACCCGAGCTCCGAGCGCTTCATGGTCGTCATCGTCGTGTTCGAAGTCAAAGCGAAGATCACCTTGTACTTCTGCAATCAAATGGCCAACGTCGTGCAGCAATGCTGCCGCGACCATTGCGTCACTTGCGCCAGCGTGCTTGGCTAACGCCGCGCACTGCAAGGCGTGACTCATCTGGGTGACGTCTTCGCCGTAGGAGGCGTTGCCACCGCGTTCATAGAGGGAAATGAGCTCAGCAACTGTGGTTGGCAGTTCAGTCATACGGGTCTTCCTTCAAAGTCTTGGATGAGGCTCAAGCGGACAACGCCTTCATCAACTGGTGCACGAAAGGCCTTCAATTTCTCTTCGTAGTAGGCGGTGCGAAGGTCACCTTCACTTTTTGCGTTGTAGGTCGGATACAGCGCTCGACGAGGAAGCAGCGACGTGTTGCTCGCGCTTTTGTGTGGGGTGAGCGCGTCGAAGAACAAGGTCTCGCCAGCTGCGAGTTCCATGGGATGAAAGTGAAGCGTGTCTGCGAGACCTTGTTCAATGCAGCCACGATCATCTTGTGGAAGAACGGTGGCGTGATGACGGTCAACGACCTGAAGGCAGCCATTGTCGAGCGTTGCTGCATCAACAGCAACCATCACTGAGAGCACCTTGTTCACAAACGGATAAGCCGGTTTGTCTTGATGCGGGGCAAAACCAGCGCCACCAACAAGTTTGTAGTTGATCTTTTCTTTGTAAAGCAGGGCTTCTTCGCCGAGCAGTTCTCCGGCACCGACGCGAATCTTGCCCGTCACGAGCACGGCTGCGAGCAGGGGTGAACAAGCAATGAAGTTCTCGGTTCGAGCGAGTGCTGGACCAAAGTCGGTCATCTCAAAGTGGTGGAGCCACTCGCCGCCTTTTGGGAGTGCCGCGACCAGGTCAACTGCTTCTTGGAGCTCAGCCACCGAACAGTCGAGGAGGCCTGAGACCTTGACCCAGCCTTCACGGCGGAAGTGTTCACGTTCAGCTTCGCTTAACACTGTTGCCACGGGGAAAGCCTAGTGAGCGCAACTCGTACCTGTTAGCGAACGTAGCGCGAATACGCGGCAATCCAATTGGTGGCGATTGCTCGCTGAGCAACACTGAGCGGCACCACACGAGCACAAACCAGGCGGTGCAGGGCATTTTCCAGTCTGTCTTTGGTGCGCGCGCCATTGGCAATGAGATACGGCTCTGGCCAGAGGTTTGCTGGTGACGTTGGACTGCCACCGAGTTCAAGAGAGATCAAGTGATCTTCTTCGTAGTGCGACGTGAGGCGATCGTTTCCCAGGGCGTAGCCAGAGGCAAGTTGGCTGATCTTGAGCGCTCTTGTATACGACGACGATGGCCGAACTGTTGTGGTGTAACCCGTCACACAAATCGTCGAGGACAGATTGGCTTGCGTGACGCGTGGGTCAATGGCCCCTGGTGTTCTTGCAGGGATGGGCAGTGCTGGATTTCTTGCCGCGCCACTGGTCGAAACAGGAAGGAGCGAGAGAGCAGTCGCCGAAAGAACGAGGGTAAGGGGTAAGCGCTTCATGAAGATTGCCTCCTTGGCAAGGTGAAGGAACGGTCGGTCAAATCGCCCATGGCGTAGTCGCGATACAGCCCGGCAAACATGGACGAGGTGCGAGTGGCCCACGAAAGCGCGGCTTTCGAGCTTGCTCGGTGGACGAGTTGGACAATGCCATGCTCTCGGACTTGGTACTCAGCAAAAGCGCCGGGGAAGTCCTTGACCGCTGCGACATCAATGATGGCAATGCCCGACACCTCGACTCGACGGCAGCGATGCGTATGGCCAGCGGTATAGGCAACGATGTTCTTGTGGCGAATCGCTACGTTCATGAAGGCTTGCGAATCGGTTTCGTTCATGGACCGATGTCCATCGGCTGGAGCCTCGGGCAGGACGAGCGGATGGTGACCCATCACGATGACGGTGTCGTTGGTCGCGAGTGCCGCTTCTGCAATGCCGAGTAATTGTTCAGTGCTCAGTGAGCCCCCGACCTCGCCGCTTCTCGCAGTATCAACCAAGATGATGCGCAGGCCCAAGACGTCGATGATCTGCAGCGGGGTATCTGCAACCCCTTCGGCGTGGTAGCTGTCATGGTTGCCACGCACATAAGAGACTTTGTCGCCAAAGGTCCCGACGTAGCACTCGAGGAAGGCTTGAAACTCTTCTGGCTTGCCGGCGTTCGTAAGATCGCCTTTGACAATGACCGCGTCTGGGTTGAGCTTTTGTGCGTCGTGGCAAGCGGACCGGTTCATGATCTCGGGGTAGGGATCTTGGCCGGGCTCAACCTGCAGAGCGCCGCCAATGTTTCCCTCAATTTCGCCGCAACTGGTCTCGCCAAAGTGCACATCGTTCATCGTCACGACGCGACTGAGGAGTCCTCCTGCCTCACTGAGAGTGCGAAACTGGAGGCCCTCGAGGTCTGTTGTTGTTCCGGGGTTGAGATTTTCTAAGTGGACAATCTCGTCATGAACGACGAGAACCGCACTGTTCGTGCCAATGCTGACAATTTCATTCACCCTCCAAGGTTACGAGGTGGGCGCCTCATTTGGGTGGCCGTGGCACGATGGAGGGGTGACCAGCGATTCCACTGCCTCCCTCGCCCTGTCGGCTCGAGTTTCACGGTCGGTGCAAACCACCGTTGGCTGGATCTTTTGGGATCCAGGTGCAGTCGAGCGCTACCAAGCTTTGGGTCTTCCTGAGCAGTTCGCCTCTCCACTTGGCTACATTGCCGCTCGATGTGCCCCGATTGCCAATGCTGGACCCGATGCAGTCATTGCCGCCTTTGGCTCAATCTCGCCACTTGGCATTCGTGGACTCTTTGACTTCCTCGCCGATACCAGTCGCTTTGCTGCATTCGCGGCCGCTCGAGATGAAGCTGTGGTCGAAGGACTGGCCAACTACACCCCAGCTTTTGGAGAAGTCTTAGCTGCAGCCGCCCCTCGTCTTTGGGAAGTGGTTGATCAACTTTCTGGCACTGGCCGCGTCTTGTTCTCAGCTCTTCGGGCACAACCTCGACCTCTTGACCCAGTGCTTGCGGGTTGGCATGCGGTCAATGCCATTCGAGAATGGCGAGGCGATTCTCATTGGGCGATCGTGGTGAGCCATGGTCTCGACCATGCAGCTGCGTCAATTCTCCATAATGCGTGGCTTGGTTATGAGCCGGACTGGCTGCCGAGATCGCGAGGGACCTCTGAAGCAGATCTGGCGAGAGGATGGGATGACTTGCGTGCGTTGGGCTTGGCTGATGATCAAGGGGTCACGAGTCAAGGCATTGATCTTCGCGAAGCAATTGAAGTGGCAACCGATGAGCTCTGCATCCCCGTTTGGCAACGCTACGGCGTAGGCCAAACTTTGGCGTTTTGTGAGCAAGCAGAACCTCCTTGCCAAGTGCTGCTGGAGCGGGTTGATGTCACCGCAGGCGTGAACTACCAACCCGGGTCGCGCACTCGTCGTCTTCGGATCTAACCCCATGGCAACTGTTGTCCTGCTCACCGCCAAACGACGCGGCACGCACCGCGGCGGCCCGTCTGCTCGCTACCGCACAGGGACAGGTCACCCCCTAGCTGAAGCGTTGCTGGCCCTTGGCCACGACCCAGTGATGTGGTGGGATGCGCCAGATGGGCCACTGGTGAAATGCGACCCCGCACTCGTGGTGCTGCGAGCGCTGAGCGGACCACAGCGCTCAAGGGCGTTGGCCTTTGAGCATGCTGGCATCCGGGTGGTGAACCGGGTAGGCCCCCATGAAGCAGCGGCAGACAAAGTGCATCAAGGCGAGGTCTTTCACCAGTTGGGAATTGCCCATCCAAAGACCTTGGACCGAAACAGTGCCTTTGTTGGCAGGGCGGTAGCAAAACCACGAAGGGGATCTGGTGGCGAACGGGTGCGAGAAGTGCTGCTGCCGCGTGAGTGGGCAGAAGTAGAACGCGATGATCTCGTGCAGCCCTTCATTCACGTCGTGGCTGACTACCGCGCAGTGGTCGTTGGTGGCGCAGTCCTCAGTTGGACGCGACGCCATCCTGCGCCAAATGATTTTCGCACCAACTTGTCGCAAGGCGCCACGGCTACGCCAGCACAAGCGCCATCTGCGGAGGCTTCGCACCTCGTTTTACAAGCTGTGGCGGCACTTGAACTTGAAATTGCCGGAGTTGATCTCGTGATCACTGAGCACGGACCAATAGTGCTGGAAGTGAACGCTGCAACAACGCTCTATGGATCAAGCGAAAAAGATACTGAGCACATTGCGCTGGCGACGGCTCAGTATCTCAGTTCGCTGCTCAGTTCGTAGCGAAGCTGCAGATCATGCCGATGGTTGGGTCGACCTGGCCATCAACGAGCTTCTCGTAGGCGTCGAGCATTTCTTGCGTGCCGTTGAGGTTCTTGATGGTGATGAAGTTTGAAAAACTCGGCAAGCATCGTTCCCACGCTGCGCCAACAGCGGCTTCGAAGCCATCACGGCCCCAGTCACTTCGGCGCTTGGCGATCTGCACTGGGGCAAAGAGCAGTTCCGGCTTTGGTCCGGGCAAGTGCTCATCACTGGTCGCTGGAGCGTCCCAGTGGGTGTCGCCAATGATCATTGACCACCCAAGAAGTGAACCCAAGTGGTGGTGGACCTTTGCGGTCACATCTCTGCGTCCAGCAACGTCGAAGTAGACGCTTGATCGCTGGTCGAGTTGGTCGATTTGCTCATAGGACAGGACCTTGTCATAGCAACCAAGACTCTGGCAGAACTCAACATTGGCTTCAGAAGTGAGGCCAATCACCTCAACCCCTTCAAGTTCTGCCAACAACAGTGCTGAGCCAATGGCGGTCTTCGCCGAGGCTGAAGAGACAATGGCGGTCTCTGCCCCGAAGCAGTCATGGTCAATGAAGAAGTCAACAACGACAAACGAAGTCGTAAAGAGCGGGCGAAGCAGCATGAGGAGGTCTTCGCCTGCTTCGCTGTAGAGAGGATCACTGGCGTTTCGGGCGTAGCGGTTGTAGACGTGGGGAAGGCCAGAACGGTGCTCGGCCATGTCGCTAAAGCCGGTTTCGTCTGAGCGCCCGGGAGTGACAATGAGCTCACTTGACCAGGGGAAATAACCAAAGACTCGCTCGCCAACGTTGACCGCATCGCTCAAGGACTCCGTGGCCGTGGCAAATCCCCACACCGGCATTTTGCGCCACTGATCACCAAGGAGGCCGTCGTAGGGGAAAAAGTCCCAGTACCGCATGAGGTCGCCCATCACTGCGTAGGTGATGTTGTTGGCTGAGAGGCCAAAGCGATCGATTGCCAAGCGAACTTGGCCCTCGTCAAGGGCTCGTGGTTCGAGGGCTTCAGTTGCGGTTTCCCGCAAATTTGTGGCGTTGATGAGGCAGTCCATGGTGATCCTTTGTTTCACACATTCTCGCACTTGCTGAGAACTTCTGCTCCCATGCACTTGGTTACCAACATTGCCCTTGGAACTTGCGTAATGTAGGGAACATGGTGAACAAGACGCCAGTTCGAAAGATGACAAGAGGCCCTCGCCGCAGCAGCGAGCAGATTCGCACGCTCCTCGTTGATGCGGGCCTGCGGATCGTTGTTGAAGAGGGCCTGGCTAATGGTGCTGAACACCTGACGTTCAAGCGGGTTTTCGACTTCCTTGAAGAATCCGAGCACATTCGGTTGACCCATGCCAGCGTGATTCGTCGAGTTTTTGATTCGCAAGAGGATTACCAAACAGCAGTCTTGAAGGTCATCGCAACACGAGGAGCCGAAGATTTGACGTCGGCTGCGACAGCAATTGTCCAAGAGATCATTCTGGAAGCGGATTTGTCCACGCCAGAACTGCGGCGGGCTTGTCTGAGCGAAGTCGTCCGAGTTGCTGGGAATGTCGCGAGTGAAGTACTTCGGACTTCACCGATGTGGCGAGCGTGGATTGGCGTGTGGGCGCTATCGGCATCGGGCAATCAGTCGACCGCGAGTCAAGAAATTCGTGACGCCTTGAGTTCGACCTATGAACAAATTGACCTCTCAGCGGTGAATTTCTACTCTCAAGCGCTCACCATCTTTGGCACTCGCTTCAAGCCAGGCATCTCGATCCACTCCTTCACCGTTGCTGCTTCATCGGTCATTGAAGGATGTTCACTGCGCGACCTCGTCGACTCCTCAAAAGTCGCAGCCCTTGAACTCCCAACCGGCCCAGATGGAACCCTGCAGACGTGGTCGCTCCAAAGTGTGGCGCTGATGGCGCTGGTTGACTCGTTGACCGAGATTGATCCAGACGCCGTGCACGGCTGAGCCATCAACTCAACAGTAGATAAAGATTTTGTAATTTCTGCTTGCAAGGGCACTCCTCGGCCTTTACACTTTGGCCGTGCACCTCTTCTTTCTTCGGTTGCAAGAGCTGTGATCTACGTCGTGGTCATCGCCGTGGTGCTCGCCATTGTGGTCGCGGTGACGTTTCCGCCTTCTTCGTAGACGTCTAAGCCACTTTGGTCGCCGCTTGGGGTTAAGTTGACCAAGTCTCGAGGGATTGGCCCTTGAGTAAGCGTTGGAGAACGAAATGTCGAATCCCTACCGTCTAGCCACCTCCGTCGTGCCTTCTGCCTACCGGCTGATCTTGACTCCAGACCTTGACGCCGCGACCTTTTCCGGTGCTGTGGAGATTGACCTTGACGTTCGAGAGGCTGTTACTGAGTTTTCGCTCAATGGCATTGAATTAGTCGTGAGTGCCGCCACGGTGACGACTGGCAACACGACCATGATCTCAGCCACTCCTGTTGCCAACGAGACCTATGAAACCTTGACCTTCGTCTTTGCTGAGGCCCTGCCTGTTGGTCCAGCCACGGTTTTGCTGTCTTTCACCGGAATCTTGAACGACCAACTCCATGGCTTTTATCGCTCGACGTTTACTGATGTACAAGGCGTCAGCCACACCATTGCCACCACGCAATTTGAAGCAACCGATGCCCGACGGGCATTTCCGTGCTTTGACGAGCCTTCGCTCAAGGCAACCTATGAGACGACCCTCATTGTGCCAAGTCACCTCGGCGCGTACTCGAACACCAAAGAGGTCGAACGTGTTGACCTCGGCAATGGAACCACGCGGGTTCGCTTTGCTCCAACCATGAAGATGTCGACCTATCTCGTGGCGTTCGTCGTTGGACCTTTTGCCGCAAGCGAAGCTGTCGATGTTGCTGGCACCGAAGTGCGCATTGTGTATCCACTAGGAAAAGGTCATCTCATTGACTGGGCCATGGAAGTGGCAACGTTTGCCCTCACGTTCTTCTCTGACTACTTCGACCTTGCCTACCCAGGCGACAAGCTCGACCTCGTGGCCATTCCTGATTTTGCCGCAGGGGCAATGGAAAACCTCGGTTGTGTGACCTTCCGAGAGACTGAACTGCTCATTGACCCAAGTTCCGCGAGTCACGATGAACTCGAGCGTGTCGCGCTCGTGATCAATCACGAGCTTGCCCATATGTGGTTCGGCGACCTCGTAACCATGGGTTGGTGGGAAGGAATTTGGCTGAACGAAGCCTTCGCCACGTTTATGGAGTCGCTGTGCACTGATCACTTCCGTCCCGAGTGGAAGAAGTGGGTGACGTTCAATCCTTCGCGCGACATGGCCTTTACCGTTGATGGCCAACACTCGACTCGACCCATTGAGTATGAAGTGATCTCGCCCAACGACTGCCGCGGAATGTTCGACATCTTGACCTACGTCAAGGGTTGTTCTGTGCTTCGCATGCTCGAGCAGTATCTCGGCGAAACGGTCTTTCGTGATGGTATTCGGCTCTACTTGAAGCGCCACGCCTATGGCAATACGGTCACTGCAGACCTGTGGTCTGCACTTGAAGCCGCGTCCAACCAACCCGTTGGAGCGATCATGGACACGTGGATCCTTCAAGGTGGCTACCCACTCATCAGTGTTGAGGGTTCAACCCTTCGCCAAGAGCCCTTTGCCTACAGTCAAGCCAAGGGCGAATCAAACATTGGTGCCAACTGGAAAGTGCCCGTGCTCACTCGACCCCTCGGCGGTGGTGCAACCTCTGCAGTGTTGTTGGACGGCAACTCGGTTGAACTTCCCACAAAAGAAATCACCATTGTCAACGCCGGCGGCTCGGGCTTTTTTCGCACCGCCTACGACCACGCCACCTTGGCTGCCATTGCTGCAGATTTGACTGCACTTGATGAATTAGAGCGTGCGGTGTTGTTCTCTGACACGTGGGCGGCGATTCTCGTTGGTCATGGCAACTTCGCTGATCTGTTCTCGTTGGCCGCCACGCTGCATGCCTTGGACGAGCCAGCAACCTGGACGGTTGTTGCCAATGCCCTTCGCATGGCTAACCGGATCCTTGATGATGAAGGTCGAGTGGTGCTGGCCAAGCTGGTGCGCCAATTAGCCGGCCCAGCACTCTTGCGCCTCACGATGGAACCAGCGCCGGGTGAATCGGTTCAAGCAGCAACGGTTCGAGCAATCGTGCTTGAACTTCTTGGCACCTTGGGCCAAGACGAAGACGTGGCAGAAGCCCTAGCGGAAAAGTTTGACCGTGGTGAGGTT
>CANGPX010000047.1 GCA_947456095.1 Acidimicrobiaceae bacterium | reverse complement strand
CGGGCTGAGGCGAGAGACTTCTCGGACCTTGCAACACTCAGCAAGGTGCATGGATTTGAACAACTCATCGCCCTTGCACCCAAGAAGGACCCTGGCTTCAGCCTCAAAATCTTTGAACAAATGTCACACCGCTTCGAGCAGCTTGATCGACGGAGTTTTCCCGTTGATGATGAGGAGTACGAAGAGATCACCTCGAGTGTTGCCTCATGGCGAGCATATTGTCGGGAAAACGAGCGCCACCTCCATCGAAATCAAGCACCCAGCCGCGGTCACGGGTCTTAGCAGGGCGCGTCGAGGGAAATTCTTCGTGAGCGTGCGTTGTTCATTCTTTGGAAGAACATTGCCTCTCCACTACTGCCGTGTTGACTGAATTGGCAGGCACTTCCCTGCTCACTCCTCGACAGATGCCAGAGGTCTCGATACGGTGGGGCGCAATGTTGACTCATCTCAAAGTTCGCTCTGCTCGAGCGACGCTAATCGTGGCCACGTTGTTCTCGCTGTTTGGAGCAACGCTTGTTGGATTTCCAGTGACGAATGCCTCAGCAGCGACACACGCTGTTGTTGATTGTGGGCTCGTCAACACCATGAGCGGCTGGCCCACAACCATGATGATGCTCGGCAACACGTCGTGTATCGTCCAAGCTGCTCGGACAGGCAAGCCGGCACGGTACGTCATCAGATCGGCGAGCAGCGTTACGAGCAAGCGAAAAACGTTCGACGGCTACCCCATCCCAGAGCCGATCATCACGACCTATTTGGTCCTTGGAAATCACAAGGTGAAGGTCACGACCGACCAACGTGCTGCCGGAGGAAAACTGACTTCGCAGTTCTGCCGTGGACTCCGCAGTGGAGGAACTTATCCGAGCTCTCCGAGCCTCATTGGTCCGTGCCATCACTAATCACCTCATTGCCCAATCGGTGAAATAATCCAGCACCAAAGCAGTTCAGTTTGTGTCTTGAAAATGAGACCTGCCACCTGCAGCGATTCCAGTTGAAGTGCTGCAGGTGAAGCATCGAGGCGTTAGGCCTGCTTGACCGCCGTCACGAGTTTGCCGAGGCTGTCCTTTGCGTCACCGAAGAGCAGAATCGTCTTCGGGTCGTAGAGGAGTTCGTTCTCAATGCCAGCAAAACCTGGACGCATGGAACGCTTCAAGAACACGATCTGCTTGGCTTCGTCAGCATTGATGATTGGCATGCCGTAGATCGGGCTTCCGGGCGACGTCTTGGCCGCTGGGTTAACCGTGTCATTGGCTCCAACGACAAGCACGACGTCAGCGGTTGACATCTCTGGGTTCGCCTCGTCCATTTCCTTCAGTTCGGAATACGGCACATTGGCCTCAGCGAGCAACACGTTCATGTGACCAGGCATGCGACCAGCAACTGGGTGAATCGCGTAGAAGACCTCGATACCACGAGCTTGGAGCGACTGGGCGAGTTCATTGACCGTGTGCTGTGCTTGAGCAACAGCCAAGCCATAACCAGGAACGATGATGACCTTGCGGGCATAGGCGAGCATCACGGCAATGTCGTCAGGCGTGCCTGAGCGCACGGGACGATCGTCGGCTCCTCCTGCAGCTGCACCAGTCGTCGCTGAACCAAACGCCGAGAACATGACGTTTGGCAGGCTTCGGCCCATGGCTTGGCTCATCATCTTTGTGAGCAAGATTCCCGAGGCGCCGACCAACGTACCGGCGACGATCAAGACATTTGAGTCGAGGGTGAAACCAGATGCCGCGACAGCGAGTCCCGTAAAGGAGTTGAGCAACGAGATCAGCACCGGAACGTCAGCACCACCAATCGGCAGCACGAAAGAAACGCCCACGAGGAGCGAAACGCCGAGCAGCACCCACAACAACAAGTTCGTTGGCGAAATGAGCAGTGCGACAACCAAGGCAATGGCACCAAAGAAAATGATCCCGTTGATGATCTGCTGGCCTGGGTAGGTAATTGGACGGCCAGTCATGAGCTCTTGAAGCTTGGCGTAGGCAATGGCCGATCCGGAGAATGACATCGCACCAATGAGCACACCCAAGACGACTTCAAGCACGACATAGGTCGGCAAGGTCGTCACGTCTTGATGCAAAAACTCAGTAATCGCCACGAGTGCGGCTGCTCCACCACCGACACCATTGAAGATGGCGATGAGTTGCGGCATCGAGGTCATCTTCATGAAGCGTGACATTGGAACGGCAATCACGACACCGAGCACCATGGCAATGACCATGGGAACAATGTTCTTGAGGCCCTCCCCATTTTCTTGGTGGAAGAAGGTGGCGGCAACAGCAATCGCCATGCCGACAGCCCCAACAATGGTGCCCTGACGGGCACGCTTTGGACTCGAAAGCCCCTTCAGGGCCAGCACGAACGTGCTGGCGGCAATGAGGTAGGCGACATCAATGATGGTTTGACGACTCACTTGGAGGCCCCTTCATTCTTCGGTGCTTGGGGCTTTGTCTTGAACATCCCGAGCATGCGGTCAGTCACCACAAATCCACCAACGACGTTGAGCGTGGCCAAGAACACGGCAAAGAAACCAAGGATCTGCTCGGTCAAGTTGTTTGCTTGGCCAAGCACGATCATCGCTCCGACCACGATGACGCCGTGGATAGCATTTGATCCCGACATGAGCGGCGTGTGCAGGAGCGAAGGCACCCGGCTGATGACTTCAATGCCAATGAAGATCGACAAGATGAACACCGTGAGAGACGCCAAGATTGGGTGACTTGCTGCGTGGTGGGCATCACTTGCATGCGCGGTAGCCGCGGAGTGGATTGCGTGCAGCATCATGCCGCACCTCCTTGTTGTTCGGGTTGGAGAGCTGGTGCAACAGGAATGCCGAGCTGGGTGGCAATGGCTTCAGTTGAGGCCTGGCCATTGCGCACAACAGCCGTTGCCCGCACAATTTCGTCATTCCAGTCAGGAGCGACTTCTCCGGCCTTGCCGAAGAGCGCAAGCAGGTTGTAGATGTTTCGAGCAAACAAGAACGAAGCATGCGTTGGCATCTGGCTTGGCGGGTTCGTCAGGCCAACAACAAGCGCATGGTTCACTCGCACCACTTCACCGGCAATGGTTGGCTCACAGTTGCCACCGCCGTCTGCAGCCATGTCAATGACGACAGCGCCTGGTGCCATTTGCTCAATGGCAGCGGTGGTCACGAGCACTGGGGCTTTGCGACCAGGAACAGCTGCAGTCGTAATGACCACATCTGAAGCGGCAACTTCTGCGGCCAAAGCTGCTTGTTGTGCGGCTTGCTCTTCAGCGGTCAGTTCTCGGGCGTAGCCGCCAGTTCCTTCGGCTGAGACGCCAAGGTCGACGAACTTTGCTCCGAGGCTCTCAGCCTCTTCTTTGGCTGCAGCACGCACGTCATAGGCACTCACCACTGCACCAAGAGAGCGAGCAGTGGCAATGGCACGAAGACCGGCAACGCCAACGCCCATCACGAACACCTTGGCCGGCGGAACCGTTCCAGCGGCAGTCATGATGAGCGGGAAGAACTTGGTTTGGTACTCGGCTGAAGCCAGCGCTGCGCGGTAGCCCGACACCGTTGCTTGTGAGCTGAGTGCGTCCATGGACTGGGCGCGAGAGATCCGAGGAAGCAGGTCAAAACTGACGGCTGTCACGTTTCGAGCAGCCATGACCTTCAAGGCTTCTTCGCTTTGTCCAGGCTGGAGAAAGCTCATCGCAATAGCCCCGGAAGGAATCAGTGCTGCCTCTTCAACCGTTGGCGCATTGACCTTGGCCACAACTGCAGCATCTTGCAAGGCTGCTTCTGCGCCATCTGCCAATTGCGCTCCGGCGGTGACATAGGCAGCATCTGGATAGTTCGCAGCCACGCCAGCTCCAGCTTGGACACAAACGTCCCAACCTTCACCAACAAGCTTGGCCACGATGTCCGGTGTGAGCGCCACGCGGCGTTCACCCGGGCGGGACTCAGTGAGCACGCAAATCTTCATGCCTACGGTTTAGCAGGCAGCCACACTGTGGTTCGAATCTGCTGAGCGATTCACACCAGAAAATGCCAGATCGACTGCACGTTCGGGTTCTCCGAGAGGGGTCATCTCAGAGGGAACAAAACAGGGAACGAACCGTCAGTGCTCGCTTGGCGTCTTTGGCACGCGCTTCGTACCGTGGTAGCGCAGACTCCCGTAGGCGACCCGCAGGGGGCGAAACCAACGGAACGTCTTCGTCCGCAGGAGTGCCTCGAACTCATTTGGTCGCGCCTCGAGCTGTGCTGGCCTCACTGACTCTGGTTGCTTCGCGACCAGTTCTTCGTAGCGCTGGTGGGCTTGCTCAAGTGCACCAGTGAGTCGCCGTACTTGTTCGCGAAGTTCTGCAACTTCGTTTGCAGAAGTCAGTTGCTCATTCACGTCATCCATCTCAATTCCAATCACGAGCGTGTCGAGCCAAAATTCTTGCGATTCCTTGGACGACGGCGTCATACGAGTGTGCTGCGCGGAGATGCTCTTGGCCGAGCGATGCTCGGCGCTTGGCTTCATCGTAATTCTGAAAGACCTCACGCATTGCCTGCGCTGCAACAGCGAGATCTGGCGCAGCCCAGATTGCTGTTGGTTCATAGGGAGTCGCCCCAGGGCCAACGGGGACCATGCTTGCTGGAATCAGCCAAGAATTCTCAGGAGTCATGTAGTCGAGATTGCCCGAGTACCCCGTAGCAATTGTTGGTGTGCCAGCCGCCATCGCACCAGCGATGTTGTAGCCAAACCCTTCAGAGCGATGCAACGAGACAAAGCAGTCAGTCAAGGCGAGCTGAGCTTGAGCAAGTGGAGCCGTCAGCCATTGGTCAACAACGCAAATATCTGAACGATCCTCTGCTTGAGCGACAAGGCCGTGAAATGCACGGGGGTGTCGGTGGCCATTGACGGTGCGAATGAGCAACTTTGTTCCCTCGTGCTCTGAGAACGCAGCGCGATAGGCATCAATGACTCCATGGGGATTTTTCCGAGCCATCACCGAGTTTGCATCGAACGTAAACAGAAACGTAAAGGCGTCATCAAGTCCAACGTGATGGCGCTCGATGCCTGCGGCAATGGTTGGGACTGGCACTTCCAAGGTGATTCGCTCAACGGGAACTGGTGCCACCTTAGAGAAACTCTTCTTGAGAAAGTCGCTCCCAGCCCAAATCTCGTCGACGTAGTCAAAGACCCCTGGCCAACGCTCACTCGGGAATTGCTCAAGTTCCCAGAACCACACCCCAATCGTGCGGCCGCGAGTGTTTGGATCAAGGCCGAGTGATCGTGCGGTTACGGCAACTTGGTCGGCATTGACGACGAGAATCGAATTTCGATAGGTCATGTCCTCGCTCATGTGCCCGCCGACCGGGTGTTCTTGGCGGGTATTGCGAGAACTCCGGCGCACGACGTGAACGGGAAGCCCAGTGCCCTTTACCGCTTCAGCAACGCGACGGCCAGCCTCACCCATCCCCTTTTCCGCCGACATGTAGCCAACGACATTCCATCCACCACGGCGAAGGCCACGCGGTGCTGCAGCGAGGTCATCAATGCACTGACGAGCTTGTTGGCGAGCCTGTTTGGTCTCTGTCGGTTCTGCGGCAATCCATTGGAGATAGTGAGTGGCATCTCGGCCAAAGACATCAGGAAACGCAGCTCGAAGATCTGGCCGGCTGAACCAGCGTTGGCGCTGTTCGCCAGTAAAGCGGCGCCAATTGCGCCCAAAGGTGAGATCAAGCCACTCGTCAATGTCTGGTGTTCCATCGAATGGATCAGGAAGGTCGCTCGTCCCTTCGAGCAAGTGGAGGCGATATTGCTCTTTGATGAAGCCGTCGATCTCGACTCCCGAACTACTGCACGCAAGCCCATAGGGAACTTGAGCAAAGTCTCCGAACCGTTCGCGACTGAGGGCTTGTGCATACGCGTCAAACAGGGGTCGTATCTCTCGGAACTTCTCAAAAGTCACTCGAGGCTGTGCCCCAGCGTGCTTTGACACGTCGTCCGGTCTCTCCGGGTTGTAGCCACTGAAGTGAAAAAAACCAAGTCGCCGGCCGCCAACTCTCCAGATGCCGTCAACGTTTTTCAGTGGGCGTTCGTGGAGATTCCAGTAGGCAAGATTCAGCGAAGGATCTCGCAGAATCGAGCAGGGAAACAGCGTGGGCACAAAGTCGACCCAACGTTGATCGGTGAACAGCGAAGCTTCGAGATCAACCGTGGCATCGGTTTGCAGGCGTTCTTGCCACCAAACAAGAAACCGCCGTGCGCCTTGGCTCACGCCAATGAAGCCAAGGTTGTACAGCCCAGCATGCTTTAAGACCGCCTCATCGGGTGTTTCCCCATCGCGTGGATACCCGTGAAGTGCATGTGGCGTCAGGGCAATGGGGGTCGCCATCAGCGCGTCGGTCACGGACTGCAACCGGTCAAAGATCATGATGTCGGGATCGACGTACCAGGCATGGTCAACGTCACGATCGAGCAATGCATTCAAAAATGCCGGCTTCATCGCCGTGGCGAATTCCATGACGGTGTAGATCGTGGCCATCTGGTGCCACAGTTCTGCCGGTGCCACATCATCAGGGCTCAGGTCCACACACCCCGGCGGCACAGGTGCCCCGCTTGGCCCATCAAGGATCAGCGTGAAAAAGGTGCTGCTTGGATAGTGCTCGTGGAAGGTTGCGGCCAAGACGCGTGCTTGAGCGAGGTAGTTCCTCGCAACAATGGTTCCCGCAGCCAGTTTCGGCTCTAAAGCAAGTGGCTCTTGAGCAATGAGGGCAACGAGTTGACGATCAAGCAGGTCGCGCTTTCGGCGAAAGTTGGCCGCAGAAACTTCAAGCAAGGCTCGAAGTTCTCGAGCCTCGGTCGACAGCTCGCAGAGCAGCCCTTGGAGTTGCTCGATGGGTTGGTCAACCGACCAGTGCCACTTGCCTGCACCAGCGGCGTCCAGCACCCCAACGCCTTTTTGGGCGGTGTAGGAGTCCTGTGAAAGAAAAATTGAGGGGGTCGCTGCCGCAAGGGCAAAAACAATCGGGTGATACCGAGACGAAACGACCACCTCTGCTTCGCTACTCCACCAAGCAGCCTCTCGCACATCGCCAATTGGAGCGAGGACTGCCTCAAGTCCTCGAGCCTCAACAATGTTGAGGAGTGCAACACCCACGGCAACATCGTGACGAGTGGCACGATGATCGAGATCGCCGGTGTGAGGAACCAGCACCACGGCGAGATTTTGCTGATCGGCGTAGCAAAGCACCGTGTCAAGGACTGCGTGCACTGTCGCTTCAGCGGCAATGTTGAGATGCTCATCAATGGTCAGAGCTAAAAACGGCTTGCTCGGCACCTGTGCTGGTTTGCGAGGAGCAAGTGACGTCGCTTCATCGCTGTGCTGAAACAGTCGTGAAGGATGGACTCCAAGGTCTCTCGCCAGATCAAACGATGCTGCTTCTCTTGTCGTGACGAGGGTGGCCGAGGTGAGCAGTTCTGCCACGAGTCCACGATCCCGTTGTTCAAACCACGGCCCGATGCTTTGGCCAAGCACCACAAGTGGAATACCTCTTCGCTTCGCCAAGCGAGCAACCGCAACACGTTCGTAGATGTGACTAGGCCAAGAACTTGTCAAGTTCCCCCCGCCACTGACAACGACGAGATCTGCTTGATCGAGCGCTGAAACTGGAGAGAGTCCACGTGGACTGCCGTGCAAGATCTCCTGAAGCAGCGCTTCAGATTCCGCCTGGCTTTGACCAGCGAAACCAAAGTAGCCAACCGCGGCAATGCCGTAGCGCTCAGCGGTAGTTGCCGGGTCAACACTCATTGCTGTCACGAAGACTTCACCGGGGGCGATGCGCAAAATGGTGTCAAGCAAGGCAGTGAACATTGCTTCGTCACCAACGTGAAACGCACTGCTCTCGCCAACATCGCCAAGAACCACAATGCGTGTAGGCATGGGGGCAGCCTAGAAGTCCATTGCTCGAAGTGTCGCCAAACAACCTGCAAAAGTGCCGCCATCAGCAGATCCATTCATCGCAAGTAGCGTCGTGACAGAAGCATCCGAGGTGCTCAAGCGCAGCATCGTTGAGTGGAGGCGTAGATGGCAATCAGCACCCACGAGTGGGACACCTTCCACGAGCAGGGATTTCTGCGCCTTGGACCGCTCATTGATGAGGCAACCACTGTGCGTCTTCTAGACCGAGCTGATGCGCTTGCGCTCGGCACTGTCGCGAGTGCCGAGATCGTTGTTCAACGCGACACCGGTGGCATCTACGAACAACTTCCAAGCGCTGAAGTAGCTGGACTCCACCCGACGCTTCAGTACCGCAAGATCAATGGACTCGAATCTGACGACGCATTCAGCCAACTCTTGCGGCTCCCCATTTGTCGGGAAATCTTCGACCATCTCTATGGCCAGCACGCGACGATGGCTACCTTTCGAGCCATGGTCATGAATAAGCCTGCAGAGCAGGGCACCCATTTGCCCTGGCATCAAGATGGGGGCACGGTCTGGCAACTCGACCGCGACCCACTCATGACCTTTTGGATCGCCCTCGATGACGCGACCATTGCGAACGGTTGCATGGAGGTGATTCCCGCTTCTCACCAACTCGGGCTGCTGTCGACCTTTGGCAGTGTGGTGCAAGAAGATGACGTCACTCGCCACTGTGCTCTTGAGCGTCGCGTTCCACTCGAGGTTCCCGCTGGTCACGGCGTGCTGTTGCACAACTGGATTCTCCACCGAAGCGGCATCAACACCACGAGTGTGCCGCGTCGAGCATTTACCGCTTGCTTTATTGATGCGCGCACGCTCAACCTCCAAACTGGCACTTTTTTCCCAACCATTGACGGGCCGCAACCTTCAACACCGCGGTTTCTCGAGGTCCTGCAAGCAACAGAGGCAAATCTGCGTGCGTCGCTCTTGGAAGCGGAAAACTATGCCGCCCACCTTCGAGCATCATTCACCGAGGCTGAGACGTATGCCCTCGACCTCGTGCGAGTGCTTGCTGAGCGAGAAGCTGAGTTGGAACTCCTCCGCTCAAGCGTGACCAGTCCCGAGGTTTCGCGGCCCTCGTGGAAACGGCGCACGCCAAAGTAGGCCAGCGATTCGTTTTACGACTTGGCTGCCCCATGAAACGCGGGCCATTCACCACCACCATGGGCGACCAAGTTTGCACCCGTCACATAGGCCGACAACGGTGACGCGAGCAGCATGCACAGTCCGGCAATATCTTCTGGAGTGCCAAGCCGTCCAAGCGGCACGGTGGCAGCCACTCGAGCAAGTCCCTCATCGCCGCCAAAGTGCTCATCTGCGTGACCAGTATCCAAGATGCCAGCAGAAATGCAGTTCACCCGGACCTTTGGAGCCCACTCAACGGCGAGCGATTCGGTGAGCGAAATGAGGCCCGCCTTGGCTGCACCATACGCAGCCGTCAGTGGCGAGGGACGAAGGCCTGACACTGAAGAGATATTGATGATCTGGCCGCCTTGAGGCTGATGCTGCATCACGGTGTTTGCCGCTTGGGCTACGTGGAGGGCCGACAGAAGATTCAAATTGATGATCGAGGTCGAAAAACGCGGGGATGCCGTCGCGGCATCGGCCGAAGGTGCCCCGCCTGCGTTATTGATGACAAGGTCAACTCGACCGGCTTCGGCCATTGCTGCTTCCACCAGCCAGCCAGCTTGTTCGGCATCTCGGACGTCGACCGCCAAGTAGGTCGCGCTTCGCACTTCGCCATCTGGTCCAATGACGTGGGGGCGACTGTGTTCATCTGGGGTTGATCGAGAGCCCACGATGACCGTGCAGCCAGCACCTAAAAATGCTTCAACAATGCCGAGACCAACGCCTCTCGTTCCACCGGTGACAATGACGCAACTCCCCGCAAGATCATTTGTTGACCAGTTGAGGGGCTGTGGGGTTGGGCTCGACATGGCTTGAGGCTACCGTCGCCAGCGATCTCGCACGGAGTTGCGTCAATCAATCCGCTTCGACGAAATCGTGGCTGAGGCGCCTTGAGGCTCCAAGACTTCTAAATATGGAGGTGGGTTGAGCACTTCTGAGCGACCGGTGGTTCCTGACGAGAGTTCGCAGACTCCAAAGCGCCAGCACTCACCGGTGTAGCCCTTTTGCTTGCGGAGCCAATGAACAATGAGGTGCTCTGCGTCGTTCTTTCCTTGCTCAAAGGTTTGAATGAATGGACCCCACGTCCGTCGTCGTTTTCCCAATTTGACCGAAATCGAGAGCGATTCCATCCCATCGATGACGCGAAAGACCGGCCGAACAATGTTTGGCTGAGGGGAAGTTCTTGGACGCTGGTTGCGTGGAGGTTGAAAGCTCGCCATAGCTGAACAATGCACTTGGGCTGTGACACAAAGGCGCCGATTCCCTCTCACTGCTCCGAAGTCAGTACCCTTAGCCCGAGAAGGAGCACACCATGCCGATCCACACCGTCACTACTGAGCCAGGGATCACCGAAGTGATCATGGATCACCCCCCGGTCAATGCCTTAGATATTGCGACCTGGTACGACCTCGCTGACCAACTCATCGCAGCTGGGCGCAACGAGGAGACTCGGGTCGTCATCTTGCGAGCCGAAGGTAGGTCCTTCAACGCAGGCGTCGACATCAAGGAAGTCGCGGCCCTCGGCGATGACGCTCTGGTTGGCTGCAACCGTGCATGCTACGCAGCGTTCTCTGCCGTGTACGACTGTGAAGTTCCCGTCATTGCCGCCGTCCAAGGGTTCTGCCTTGGTGGTGGGATTGGCCTCATTGGCAACGCCGACCTCATCACGGCTTCGACCGCTGCGAGCTTTGGTTTGCCTGAAGTTGATCGTGGTGCTCTTGGCGCAGCCACACACTTGTCACGCCTCGTCCCACAGCACAAGGCGCGCCAGATGCTCTATATGGCGACGCCAATCTCAGCCGAAGAGATGGGCACCTATGGTCAGCTCGCAGCCGTCACCGCTCCAGAGGAACTCCTCGAGACGACCTACGAAATCGCTCGCAACATCGCCAAGAAGTCCCCGTCGATTCTTCGTCGGGCAAAAGAAGCAATGAACGCAATCGATCCAATTGATGTGAAACGGAGTTACCGAATGGAACAAGGGTTCACCTATGAGCTCCACGTGCGTGGTGTTGCTGACGAGCAGCGTCAAGCATTTGTGGAAAAGCGCGACGCGGACACGAGCAAGTAGCCATGGCCGACAAGCGCTCAACTCTCGACGAGGCGATCTCGCGCCTCTCTTCTGGCATGACCATTGGCATTGGTGGCTGGGGCTCTCGCCGCAAACCCATGGCCATCGTGCGTGCACTTCTTCACTCAGGGCTTTCAGATCTCACCATCGTGAGCTACGGCGGACCTGACGTTGGTTTGCTCGCGAACGCTGGCATTGCCACAAAGGTGATTGCTGGTTTTGTGACCCTTGACTCCATTGCCCTTGACCCACTGTGGCGCCAAGTGCGCCAGCGTGGCGGGATTGACTTGACCGAAGTTGACGAAGGGCTCTTCTACTTAGGCCTGCAAGCAGCCGCATGGCGAGTCCCGTTCCTGCCCGCTCGTGCCGGACTTGGGTCAGATGTGCTTGAGCGCAACCCGCTGCTCAAGACGGTCGCCAACCCCTACCTTGATGGACCATTCGCCGACCCTGCCGACGTTGGTGCGCAGCTGCTCGCCATGCCAGCGCTCAGACTTGACGCCGCCTTTGTTCACGCGAATGCCGCAGACACCGCCGGCAACGCCACGTTCACCGGTCCAGATCCGTACTTTGATGAACTCTTCCTCGGAGCAGCTGACCTTCGAGTGGTCACCGCCGAAACGGTCGTTGCCGAAGGCGCCTTAAGCGCGGTTGGCCCACTGGCCAAAGCAACGGTCCACCGCTTGCTCACCGACCTGATCATTGAAACCCCAAATGGCGCACACTTCACGTCGTGCGCACCAAATTACGACCGAGATGAAGCCTTCCAAAAGGCCTACGTCACCGCTGCGAGCGATGCCGCCACTTGGGCGGAATTCACGAGTCGTTTCTTGAGCGGCACAGAAGCTGACTACCAGCGAGCCGTTGCCACCTTCCAAGAGGAGTCGAAGTCATGAGTCCAACACGCGCAGAAGTGTGCATTGCTGCAATCGCTGAAGTCTGGCGAGATGCTGGAGAAATCATGGCAAGCCCGTTTGGCACCATTCCCATGGTGGCGAGCCGGTTAGCCAAGCGGACCTTCTCCCCTGATCTCGTCCTGACCGATGGAGAGGCCGCCATCATTGTTGGAGCGCCACCCATCACCACCAAGCCGCAAGACCTTGTTCGTGAGGCTTCGGTTCCGTATAAGACGATCTTTTCGATCGTGTGGTCAGGACGCCGACACATTGTCATGCAGGCCAGTCAAATTGACCAATTTGGCAACCAGAATCTGTCAGCCATTGGACCGCACCACCAGCCAAAAGTGCAGCTCATTGGTGTGCGTGGCGCCCCGGGCAACTCGGTCAACCACAAGACGAGCTACTGGGTTCCTGACCACTCAACGCGGACCTTTGTTCAAGCCGTCGACACCGTCTGTGGCGTTGGCTACGACCGTGCCAAAAAAGCAGGAGTTGGAGCAACTCGCTTCCACGAATTGCCACGGGTGGTCTCGAACCTTGGCGTCTTTGACTTTTCTGGGCCAGACCACGAGATGGCGCTCGTGTCCGTTCACCCTGGCGTGAGCGTCGATGACGTGACCCGGGCAACTGGCTTCGCCCTCCATATTGGCGACGTGGTGGAAACTCCTCCTCCAACCGACGAGCAATTGGCCATCATTTCCGAGATTGACCCAAAGGGCGCTCGAGAGCGAGAGATCAAGTCATGAGCCTTCCCGAACCACACCCCGCGCTCAAAACCCCCTTCGTGCAAGCCGTTGGCATCCGCTACCCGATTGTGCAAACGGGCATGGGTTGGGTGGCTGGACCTCGTCTCGTGGCCGCTTCAGCCGAAGCTGGCATCTTGGGACTGTTGGCCTCAGCCACGATGACCGCTCCACAGTTAGAAGCAGCACTGGCCGAGGTGCGGTCGCGAACGGACAAACCCTTCGGCGTCAACATGCGCGTTGACTCAGATGACGTCCAACTCCGTCTCGACATGATGATTGCCGCTGGCGTCAAAGTCGCGAGTTTCGTTGGCGCACCGAATGCCAAAGTGGTCGAGCGCTGTCACGCTGCTGGCATGTTTGTCATCCCAACCGTTGGTGCTCGCCGACATGCAGAAAAGGTCGCGGCCATTGGCGTTGACGCCCTCATTGCTCAAGGTGGTGAAGGCGGTGGCCACACCGGCGTAGTGCCAACGACCTTGCTCTTGCCGGCGGCCGTTGATGCAGTGGCGGGAAAAGTCATGGTGCTGGGTGCTGGTGGCTTTTATTCGGGCCGTGGACTCGTCGCTGCGCTTTCTTATGGCGCACAAGGCGTTGCCATGGGCACAAGATTCCTCATGACTGAAGAATCAACCGTTCCCGAAGCCATCAAGGCCCAGTACCTGGCTGCGAGTGTTACTGACACGGTGGTCTCCACCAAAGTTGACGGTGCCCCACAGCGCGTTGTCGCGACCGATCTCATTCGTGCTCTTGAAGCAAAGAGTTGGATCCGGAGCCTGCCAAAGGCACTGGCCAACGCCCACTCGTTCCGTCGCGAGACAGGACTTTCCCTTTCGCAAATGCTCCGTGAGGGTGCGGCGATGAAGAAGGGCAACGAGCTCACCTGGAGCCAAGTCGTGATGGCAGCGAATGCTCCAGTGATGACCAAGGCTGCTTTGGTCGATGGGCGAACTGATGTCGGCATCTTGCCAACTGGCCAAGTTGTGGGCGCTCTTGATGGACTGCCAACCGTGGCCGACCTGGTCGCAGAGATCGTCACCGAGGCAAACGCAACGCTCACGAGGCTGACCGGGGCGTGACCGACGCGTCGGCGAGCCAATCCGACACTCGACTCGCGACTCGCCTTTTCGGTGACGGACGAAGTCGCGTCGTTCTCGCACTTGGTCTTGTTGTCGCTTTGGTCGTTCGACTGCCAGGACTGACCACAAAGGATTTGTGGTTTGACGATGCTTGGGCGGCACTTCCTGCCCGTGAACCACTCCACAACGCCATCCACATGGTGGTCACGAACCCTGGCTACACCTTGGCCAATCGGCTTTGGATTGGCCTCTACCCAGAGGCGACGTGGTGGGCACAGCTCCCAGCACTGCTGTTTGGTCTGCTTGGGGTTCTCGGCATCGCAGCACTCCTTCGCTACCTGAACACCAGTCGGCTGGTCCAGATTGTTGGCACCTCAATCGTGGTGCTCTCGCCAACAACAGTCACCTACTCAACTCGGGTGAAGGAATACGCCTTTGACTTTCTCCTCGGTCTCATCTTGTTGGCACTAGCT
>CANGPX010000046.1 GCA_947456095.1 Acidimicrobiaceae bacterium | reverse complement strand
TTGCGCATGAAATGCACTCGACACCGTTGCCAGGAGGAACCCACGAGAACCTCACTGATTGCGCCTTTCAGTCCTAAGTGCGCATCAGAGATGACGAGCTCAACCCCGCTGAGGCCCCGAGCCCGAAGTCCCTGGAGGAACTCCACCCAGAACACCTTGTCTTCTGAGTCGCCAACAGAGAGGCCAAGGATTTCCCTGTTGCCACTCATGCTCACGCCCATGGCAACAACAACTGCTCGAGACACCACTCGCTTGTTGACCCGGGCCTTCACATAGGTGGCGTCTAAGAACACATAGGGGAAGGGGCAGGTGAAGGTTCGGGTTCGAAACCCTTCGAGCTCGGCGTCCATCTCCTTGCAGATTCGAGACACCTCGGACTTCGAGATCCCAGCGTCAACACCCAAGGCTTGGACGAGGTCATCGACTTTTCGAGTGGACACACCGTGCACATAAGCCTCCATGACGACCGCGTAGAGGGCTTGGTCAATGCGACGCCTGCGTTCCAAGACTGAGGGGAAGAAGCTGCCTTTCCTAAGTTTCGGAATCTTGAGATCAACGTCGCCAGCCTTGGTCGACAACCGACGCTGGCGAGATCCGTTGCGTCTCGTCGTCCTCGTGAGGGCACGCTCATGGTGCTCTGCCCCAATGGCATCGGTTGCTTCGACATCAATGAGTGCCTGATAGAGGAACGTGACCATTTCCCGCACAAGATCAACATCGGGGCTCTCTGCGATTCGCTCAGCGAGCGTGGACAGGTCAAAATCAAGGTGGGTCATCGGAGCTTCTTTCTTTCGCGTCTTACAAGGGACACGTTGAGAATGCTCCGGTGGCCCGCTTACTTCGCGGACCCCCCAAATGCCACCACTTCAGGGGACGTCAACGGAATGCAATGTCAACGTGTACGAATTGCGGAAATGGTCTTGAGCGTCGTCGTTGTTTAACTTGTGCGGCAGAAGCGGCAAAAGCTCAGCCTCATGGTCGAAGCGTCGGAGGTTTCAGACTTCTTGGAGCTGGCCTTGGAGGTGTTGCCCTTGCTGGTCTGTTGATCGCAGGTATTGCCAGTGCATCATCTGCCACTCCCGAAGATGCACTGAAGCAAGCGTCTGCTGCGACACTCGCTGCGGGAACTTCGACCTTCACGCTTGATGGCGTCATCAAGGTTTCGGGCAGTTTTGGTGGCAAGAATCTGAGGATCCGAGGCAAAGGACTAAGCGATTTTGCCTCTCACCAATCGTCACTTACGGCAAAGGGAGCGGGAACGTACGTCGAAGAGGTCTTGAGCGACAACACGCTCTATCTCCGCACAAGTCCACAAGGTGAGTGGACGAGTGTCGACATGAAGAAGGTTTCTGGGCTGAGTTCGATTACGGGCCCAGGGAGTTTTACCCCTCAGGGTGTGACGTCAAATCATGCAGCGTGGGCTCACGCCGTAAAGGCTGGTTCAACCACCGTTAACGGTCACGCTTGCACTACGTATGAAATTCCTGTTCCGAGCTCAACGCTACTTTCAGCCTTGTCGAAAGTACTTGGCTCGAGCGGATCTGGTTTAGCGAGTGCGATGGAAAATGCACTGTTGAAGGTCATTCACGTAAGCGACACGATTGCTGTCGACAATGCATCGCAGGTGATGTGTGAGGTACGCGTCAACGTCTCTCTGTCACTCCTCGGTCAAACGCTTTCCGAGAAGATCAATATGGTGCTTGACAACTTTGGCGAACCGGTGAAGGTTGAGGTTCCAAAGTCGGCAACTCCGGCAGAGAACCTTCCCTCACTTCTCTCGTAACCTGGCAAGGCAAGCTAGCGAATGAGCTTGCTGGCTGCTTCCTTGAAGGCGTCGGACTTGAGCAGCCTGGAGAATTCAACATTTTCACGCTGAATCACGTCGGCAAGGTCTCCCTCGTGATTGCGCATGAGAGCTTTCGTGGTCACCACGGCGTCAAGGGATTTGCCTGCGAGTTGCTGAGCTCGATCGTGAGTAACGGCGACGACGTCTTCAACAACTGCAGTCACGAGACCAAGTCGGTGGGCTTCTTCTGCGCCAATGAGATCACCGAGCAAGAATAACGCTGAGGCATTTAACTCCCCTACTCGCGCAGCTAACAGACGAGTCGATCCAGCTTCAGGAACAACACCAAGGTCAACAAAACCTGTCTTAAAGCGCGATCGAGGAGACACAAACACCGCATCGCAGTGCAACAGCATCGTGACGCCAATCCCAACGGTAATTCCATCAACTGCGGCAAAGAGGGGCTTCTCAAAGGTGCTCAAATTATGAATCAGGCGAGCTTGGGGCGACGGACCAGTGATGTCACCAGGTCCACTGAGGAAGTCTTTCAAGTCATTTCCGGCGCAGAAACTGTCGCCAGATCCAGTGACCACGACGACTGAAATCGAGTCGTCTTGAGATGCAGTCTCTAAGGCATCAGAAAAAGCCGTGTACATCTCTGTCGTGAGTGCGTTTTTCTTCTCCGGTCGATTGAACGTAACGGTGAGCACTGCCTGAGAGGTGGTGACGACAATATTTGACATGAAAACTCCTTCGATCGACGCCAACTCTAGGGTGCAGTTGTTGGCCGCATGACGATTGCTTCGTATGCCCGCAGGGACCCATCAAAGACCTCTGCGTGGTCGCGCCCGGTTGACAACAGCACCTCTCCCCTTGCCTCAACGGCAACTACGTCACGAGTGAAATTGAGGTGGACTTCAACGAGCTGCTCTTCTTCGCGTCGTTGCCATGACAGGACTCCCTCTGGGCTTTCAAGCCAGGAAAAACTCCCCCGTCGAAGAGCCTTGTGTTCACGGCGGAGTTGCAACAACGCTCGATAGATCGACAGTGTTGAGGTTGGGTCTTGCCGCTGAACCTCGACGGCTTTTGTTTCACCGTCAGGGGGAAACTGCATCCAAGCGCCGTTTGGCCAACCGTGTGGGGCAGCTGACTTCCATGGAATTGGCGCCCGTGCGCCGTCACGAAATCCTGGATCAATCACTTCACCTCCTTCGAGTGCGGCGTTTTCAAGTCCGAGTTCCTCGCCTTGAAAGAGAAAGGGTGTCCCTCTGAGCGTGCAAACCATGACCGCAGCAGCACGTGCTCGTTCAAGTGAGCGAAACCTGGTGACGCTGCGAGGTGCATCGTGGTTGTTGAGCACCCAGGTGGGCCAGGCTTGTCGAGCATCAAAGTGTTCAATCACTCGATCGATGATTTCTCGCCACGCTTCAGCAGTGAAGGGACGAAACATTGGCTCAAAGTTGAAGGCGAGATCGAGCTCATCACCATTGCCGTGGTAGCTCGCGACGAGGGATGCATCAATGAGATACACCTCCCCCACCATGACTGGGTCGTTCTCGTAGGACTTCACGACAGAGCGAATTTCTCGAAGGATTGGGTGAATCTCTTCTCGGTGGTTGAGCACAACGTGTGAGAGGACCTTCAGATCCTCTGGGTCATCTCCAAATTCTGGGTCTTTCGCCAAGAGGTGAATGACATCCATTCGGAACCCATCAACCCCTCGATCGAGCCAGAAGCAGAGCGTGTCGGCCATAGCGGTGCGAACCGCAGGATTGGCCCAATTGAGATCGGGTTGTTCGGGTAAGAAGCAGTGCAGATACCACTGTTGTGTTTGTTGATCAAAGGTCCATGCTGGCTCGTTCACCCAACTGCGAACCCAATTATTTGGTGGCCCGCCATCAGGAGCACTGTCTTTCCAGACGTAGAAATCTCGAAACGCCGAGTCTCTGCTGGACCGAGCATCTTGGAACCACGGGTGCTCACTTGAGGTGTGATTCGGCACCCAATCGAGCACGATGCGCATGTGGCGCTCATGGACTTGGGCAACGAGTTCATCAAACAGCGCCAAATCCCCAAACAAGGGCCAAACATCGGTGTAGTTCGATACGTCATAGCTGAAATCGGCCATTGGTGACGGGTAGATCGGAGTGAGCCAGAGGCAGTCGACGCCCAACCACTCGAGGTAATCGAGATGGTCCAAAATTCCTTGGAGGTCACCAATTCCGTCACCGTTTGAGTCGGCGAAGGAGCGCGGATAGATCTGATAAATGACTGCCTCTTGCCACCATGAACGCATGGGCTAACGCTAGAACAGCACGGCGACTAGTCGTCTCGAAGGATGAGCGCCCTTCGAGGGCAAACCGCCACCATTTCTTTTGCCATCCCCTCAAGGCCTCGAGGCACCTGAGGCTGAATGATGGGGTATCCCCAGCTGTCAAACGAGATGAGCTCTGGCGCGAGCTCTGCACAGTAGCCATACGCATCACAGCGAATGGGATCAACAATGAGCCGCTTCATCGGCTGATCTCCTTCGGCCAGGTCAACACCGACGGGGCATGAAGTTCACGACAAGGGCCCTGTGCGACATG
The DNA here is from genome assembly GCA_947456095.1 of Acidimicrobiaceae bacterium. GTDB lineage: Bacteria > Actinomycetota > Acidimicrobiia > Acidimicrobiales > RAAP-2 > CAIQEU01. The sequence goes on along the minus strand of CANGPX010000046.1, from coordinate 9,973 downwards.
GCCGTCGACATGGGAACTGAAAGCCTTCATCGCACTTCGCACCAGCCGCACGACTCCATCAGGATGCCGACAAGCTCCTCGACCCTCAATCTCACGCAACCGGCCTTCAATTCGATGCAGCGAGGTCTTTGATCGTCGATTGGTGACGAAGTCGTGAAGATCTGTTGAAAGTGTTGGAAGCCCATAGACGCATGGACCACATTGACCAGCACTCTCTCGAGCCATCCACGTCACAATGCGTGAGGTTTCCATCAACGGACACGAGTTCATGGGCAGTGCCACGACGATGCCGGGTCCGAGCGTTGCTCCTGCAGACCGAAGGCTCCATTCGTCCAAGGCGATCTCTCGTGAGGCTGCACCGACAAAGGTGCCTCCGTAGCCACCAAGTAATGCACCTTGAAAATTGCTGGGCGAGCCCCCAAGGCTGTCGAGGAGCGCACCAAGGGTTCCGCCATTGATCCACTCAACGGTTGATGGTCTTGCCACCGCTCCTGACACCGTGATCAGTACCGTGCCGGGGGCATTCACTGCTCCGACTTGTCGAAACCAATCGGCACCAAACCGTCCAATGTGCCCAATATGAGCCAAGGTCTCCAAGTTGTGGACAAGTGCTGCTTGCCGGCCAATGGTGACGAAGCTCGGCTTCGTTGCCCGAAAGGTTGGGAGCGAAACGCCTCGATCAATCCAATTGACGAGGGCCGACTCCTCACCCGCTACGTACCGGCCAGGAGGGCGAACGACGGAAATCGCTATTGGGTCGTGTCGATTCGCAAGCGCCGCCTCTGCAAATTCCGCCGAACGATGGTCATCACTTGCGATCGCCAACGTGACTGAGGTGGAGCCTAGAGCTTCGGCCAAAAGTGAGGCTCCATCAAAGATCAGATGTGGTGCAACTTCGAGCAGTGCAGTGGCTTTTGAACTGGCTGGTTCCCCTTCCATGGCGTTGATGACGACATGGGTCTTTCGGGCACTCCTGAGGAACCGTAGTTTCGCCGCTGCCGCTACTACCCCTCCACCTCGACCGGTCAATTGCGCCGCTTCAAGGAGAGCAATGAATGCCTCTGTGGACTTTGTTCGTCCATCGAGCTGTGGGCGGTGGCCATAGCGCTCCACGTGCGCTTGAAAGCTTTGGCCATCACCAAGCGAAGCGAAGAGTCTTGGGAACGTTGGGGCGTTGGTCACTTGAGTCTCCTCGTCCGCGTTGGGAGGACCACTGCCCGCTGGCGAAGGGATCTGGCGCGAGCAATCCGAACCATGAAGGCCAGCACTGCACTCAGTGCGCACACACCAAGGACTGCGAGCATCCAGTGCGAACCTTTGCGAGCATCAGTCGACAGCAGCAAGACGTGGAGAAACGCAACCGGTGCTGCGACGTAGGTGAGGTAGTGAAGTCTTCGCCAAAGATCAATAGGGATGTAGCTGCGAACCAACGAGCTCACGAGCACGATCAGTATGAGGTCAAAGGCAAAAGTTCCGAGTGAGACTTCGAGTCCTCGATAGGGCGAAACCCCAGGTACCACTGCTGCGGCGAGTGGCACCGTGACATACGTGTCAAAGACGGTAGATCCAACGTGCAAGAAAATGAAGACCAGCGCCATGATCGCGGTCGCCCGATGCACGGCTTGAGTGGCCCACCTCGGCCAATACGTAAAGCCAAAGCGCGACAAGGTCAAGATGCCGAGAATGGAGGTGCCGGTAAGCAGTACCAGACCAACAGTGGCCGTTGCCCGTGTGACATACCAAAGAAGTGGTGACGCAGCAGCTATCACGATGAACTCCTCGGCCAGGTTCCAACCTCGATGGCGTTCCACTCGTGATCAATGAGGAGAGCACCCAGTCCTGTTTCAGCCAAGATTTCAGGAGCGGCGTCACCTTGGAGATGAGCTGCAGTAGCGGCAACATTGGCCTCAAAACACGTGTTGGCAAGGACAGACACTTGTCGCCAAGGCGAACGAGCAGGAAGGCCAGTTCGTGGGTCGATCAGGTGATGGAGCGGGGTCTTTTCCTCTCCCCATGCCCGAACCACGGTTGATGAGGTGGCAACGCCACCTCCAAAGATTGAGATCTCGGCAAAGGTTTGGCCATGTTCGTGTAACTTCGCAGTTTCAACCACGGTGATTGGCCAGCCGTTCGGCGCGGTTTTCCCAGCGGTCATCAGATCACCACCGATGCTGGCCAATACGCCATCTGCGAGATGGTTTTGAACGAGACGAATCGCAATGCGGTCCACTACCCGAGCCTTTGCTGTTGCTCCAAGATCAATGACGCAAGGAGTCTTCACGTGGAGTGTTCGGGTGGAACCCTCATAGGAAACTTCGGTATTCCAACGAAGAATAGCTGGATGTTCTGGAAGTGGTCGATTCATCACCAGGTCGAAATCGCTGTCATAGCCAAGTTCGATCAGTGCGTTGCCAATCAGTGGGTCGACGAGACCTCTTGAGAAATTCCATCCGAGATTGGCACAGGCGAGGTAGTCGCCAAGACTGTCACTCACTCGATGAGCTCCAACCGTTGAAGAAAGTTCCCGGAGTTCACTCAACGGCTCAAAGCGATCACATACCTTCGCGCAGAGTTCGACTTCTTCGAGGAAGACTTCATGGGCAACGGCCAGGTCGCCACCAATCACGCCGAGTTCATAGGTTGTTCCCCAGATCGAACCGCAAGTTCGAGCGATCACGACCCACCTGTTGAGTAGCCGCCTCCACCATTTCCGAGCGAGGGAGAGCCGTAGCTGTTCCCACTAGATGGAGTTCCGTATCCGTATCCGTTTCCGGAGTAGGACTGGCCATAGGGATCTTGAGGGGTCGCACCTTGGTTGGGCTGACCAAACGTATTGGAACTTGTTGGCGTGGTTGTCTGCGTCGTCGAGGCACCTGCATGGTGATCAAGAACAACCACAAGAGCCCCGGTTGAAAGTGCTGCCATGCCAGCGATTCCTGCAGTTGCTGTTGCAACAAGACGCTTTGAACGATCCCGCTGTGCGACTCGTTTGTTCAGGTTGTTGGTGATGCGTTGGCTCATGGCGCTTCCTCTCTCCGTGCAGTTTGCTTGGTAAAGGTAGGTGGAAGGTAAGAGAACTCAACCTTGGCCGCAGGGTCCTAGAAGGCGGAAATTCTCTCGCGCTCAGATTCAGTTCTATCCTGAACACACGTCGAAGGAGGCGCTATGTCAGATCTGTTTTCTATTGCTGGAAAGACCGCCCTTGTCACGGGTGGCTCACGGGGAATTGGCCTCATGATTGCTCGTGGCTATGTCGAAGCTGGCGCGACGGTGTACATCTCTTCTCGCAAAGCATCAGTGTGCGATGCAGTCGCTGCTGAGTTGTCGACGATTGGTACCTGCATTTCGCTCCCGGCCGATCTTTCCACCGAAGAGGGTTGCAAGGGACTTGCTAATGAACTTGCGAAGCGCATTGATCACTTGGACATTTTGGTGAACAACGCCGGGGCCACCTGGGGAGCACCACTCGCTGAAACCGATGAGGCTGCATGGGAACGCGTGCTCTCGGTGAACGTGAAAGGCGTCTTCCACGTCACGAAGTTCCTCACTCCCCTGCTTCAAGCAGCCGGAACTGCCGAATCGCCGGCACGGATCATCAACATCGGCTCTATTGACGGCATCCACGTACCGCTGATGGAGACCTTCAGTTACTCAGCGTCAAAGGCTGCAGTGCATCAGCTCACTCGCCACTTGGCCAAGCGACTTGCCCCAACCATCACGGTAAATGCCATTGCACCAGGACCATTTGAATCGAAGATGATGGCGGCAACGCTCGATGCATTTGGTGAACAAATCGCAGATGGCGCACCAATGAAGCGAATTGGACGTCCAGATGACATGGCGGGAACCGCCATCTATCTCGCGTCGCGAGCCGCTTCATACGTGACAGGGGTCATCCTTCCTGTCGACGGTGGCATTGCAACGGTAGGTTAAGCACCATGGACTTTCCCGCTGAAGAAGTGCAAGCTGCCGCAGACCGTTACGTCGCCATTCGACATGAGATCCACGAGTCAACTGATCCGAATTTTGGTCTCTTGGCCGATCTCTATACCGACGATGCCATCTACTACGACGCCTCGTGGGGTCGCATGCAAGGCAGCCAAGTGATTGCCGCCTGGCTCGTTGACTCAATGGTTGGCCTTGATGAGTGGCGCTTCCCCGTTGAGTTCGTTGCAATCTCGGGAAACAACGTTGTGGTCAAGTGGACGCAAATCATCCCGGGAACCAAGCCAGACGGTTCTGGCTACACGCAGTCAGCGTTCTCTCGCCTCATCTACGCCGGAAACGGAAAGTTCTCCTACGAAGAAGACATCTACGACATGTCCCATGTCCTAGAAGACGTTGCTGCGAGTGGTTGGCGTCCTACGGTGCCAATGAACATCCCACCTCGTCACCCAGATCGCAACTGGCAACCCGCCAAGTAATTCTTGCCAGCTACGCCTTCGTTCCGAGCGTTGCTGTTGTCGTGAGGGTTTTGCCATCTTCAACGTACTTGAGGCGAAGCTTGTCACCAGGGTGGAGTCCAATGATGATCGAAGACAGATCGTCAGCAGTTTCGACGCTTTGGCCGTTTGCTTCGACGATCACGTCTCCTTGTTGAAGATTTGCCGCTTCAGCTGGACTTCCTGGATTCACGTCAGCAATCACTGCTCCCTTTGACGTCTTGAATCCATATTGCTGTTGCAACTGCGGTGTCATGGTGAGAAGGTAAACCCCAAGAAATGCCTTGGTCTCGACTGCGGTGCCACCTTGCTCCAATTTCGGGAGGAGATCGGTGAGGTGATCCGATGGAATGGCAAAACCAATGTTCTGCGCACTTGTGCCATCAGAGGCCGAACCAGCGACGGCCGTATTCATGCCAATCACTTCGCCTCTGGCATTTAACAACGGTCCTCCTGAGTTGCCTGGGTTGATCGCAGCGTCAGTTTGAATCATGTTGGTCAGCGACTCAACCGATCCCCCGCTTCCATCTGAGGCGTCAACTGCTCGGCCGAGCGCCGAGACAATCCCGCTCGTCACCGTTGGCGTTCCTGCGGCAAGACCGAGAGCATTACCAATGGCCACAACTGAGGTTCCAACCTCGACAAAACGTGACTTGGCGAACACCACAGGTTGAAGATTGCGAGCGTTCACGATTTGAATGAGCGCTACGTCATTGCTTGGATCGCGTCCAATGAGAGCGGCTGGTTGCTTCACCGTTTGACCGGACTGCGTCACCGTGATGGTTCCGCCGCTTGCTGCGTTGGCAATGACGTGATTATTCGTGAGTACGAGGCCGTCAGCGCTGATGACCATGCCGGTTCCCTGATCTTGTGACCCACCACCAGAAGATTCAATCGACACCACTGACGGCAGTACGGTGCGGACGAGTTGAGGAATCGAGGTTCCATTTGGCAAAACTGCTGGTGGTGACGAAGCGTCGTGCACCGTGACATAGGACGAGTGGCTTGCTCCGCCACGATTCAGCGCAACAATTCCTGCGCCGACAAAGCCACCAATCAACGATGCCACCGCGGCGACGGCAATAAGACCCTTGAGGCCACTTTTTTGGCTAGGTGTGGCAATGAGCTCTTCTGCATCATCGTCTTCACTTCGTGGCCAAGAAGGAGCCGGTGGTGCTGGTGAAACGCCTCCGGTGGTGTCCGCGAGTTCCCAATTTGGTTCCGAGGTTGGAACAGATGGGGCGACTTGCGCGGTCTCTTCAGGCGCAGATGACGCTGATTGTGGTGGAGTCGGAAGTGGCCACGTAGGTGGTGTCCGCGAGTCCATGTTCGTGGCTTCGTCACTGGATTCTTCGTTGGTGGAACTCATTTTGAGTACTTCCTCCGTGAGGTTGTTGATGCACTCTTGCTTGAAAACAGTGTACGGAACTCTGAAATGAGAAGGGCTCATCGATGGTGAGAACTTCGTGAGACTTGAAAACGGCAAAGCACCATCGCTCCGAGGCACTAGGTTATGCATCGAAATGGCACAGCGCATGGAAATTGAACTGACGAGCAAACTCGACGAGGAGCGCTGGACTTGGCGCGCCGCCGGGGCGAAACTGCCAAAGGGTGTGCTCTCTTCGAGCATCATCTCCCCTTCGGCCAAGCCTGGCGACATCGTACGAGCCGACTACGAACGTGGCATTGACGGGATTGACATTTTGTCGACCGACTCTGTCAAGGTGCGTGAGGAGCCCGATGCAGCAGCTCGCATTGAGCTTGCGCCTCGCGCCATTAAGGGACCTGAGATTTCAGTGACCTACGCTCCTAAAGGTGGCGGCCGCAAGGGTCCTCGCAGAGACGACGATCGCCAAGGCAAGGGACCTCGTCGTGAGGGCAGTCGTCCCTCAGCCGATGGTGGCCCAGCACGTGGCGACAAGAAGCCGACTGGAGATCGCCGGCCCCAAGGCCAAGGTGGAGCGCCAGGTGGAGCTCCAGGTGGGCGCCCACGCCGTGAAGGTCGCCCTGAACTTCCCGTTTCAACGGTTAACCGCAACGCCCTTCTAGCCACCCTTGGACCAGAGCAGTTGCCAATTGCTGAACAACTCATTCGTGGCGGTATTGCCCAGGTTCGTCAAGCAATTGCCGAACAAGAGGCTGCAGCCAAGGCCTCAGGCGCGGCTCCAGTAGCCAAAGATGCCATCTTGACGATTGCTGATCAATTGCTCCCGCAGACTCGCCTTGCCTCGTGGAAGGACCGGGCTCAGCCTGTCTTTGACGCTGGTGCAGAGGCAAAGATTCGCGACCTTCGAGCCGTTGTTACCGCTGCTCGCACGGTCACCATGGACGATGACGCTCGCGCCACGCTGAAGGTGATTCGCGAGCACCTTGACACCAAGGTCAAGGCAATGGAAACGAAGTGGATTGATCGCATCACGAACGCGCTTGACGCTGGCAAATTGGTTGAGGCACTCGGCGTCGTCACCACACCACCAGATCTCGCTACTCGTTGCCCCGCGGAGCTTGCTGTTCGGTTGGCTGAAGAGGCTGGCAAGCAGATGAATGCTGATCTCGCTCCAGCTGACTGGCTGGCGTTGTTGACCGCAGTTGCGGCTTCGCCTGTTCGACGAAATGTTGTTCCAGCAGGAATCCCAGACGATGGCTCTACTCGCAGTGCAGCAATGAACGCTGCTGGCATGATTCCAAGCCTGGCAAAATTGCTCGGACTTCGGATTCCGCCTCCCCCGCCACGCAAGGCAGCAGTTCGCCAAGCAGTTCTGCCCGAATAGTTACGAGCGTTCTCGCAACGCTTTTGATAACACGAGCAAACGAGCTTTCATCGCTTCTGACTCTGCGCGCTGTTTCATGTGTCGATCACCTGGAAGCGCTAGAGCTTCGAAGCGCTCGCATTGAAGATCTTCTGCTCTTTGCTGTGCTGCTTTCATCAAGGCTGCCCCAAGACCCACCTCACGTGCCTCAGGATCAACGTAGAGGGCCTCTACGGTCAATACGGCTGCATCGTGTCGCAAGACACAAGCAGCGAAGAGGTGGCCGTCAAGGAGACCAACCAAGACCTCGCGTTGGCTCGTCGCCAAGAGTTCAGTGAGCTCTTCGCCATGGAGACCTTCGAGATGGTGAAAAAGTTCAAGATACTCACCGCCACCACGACGGCCTTCAACGCTCAGCACTGCGGCGCTGGCGAGGTCTGAGATTTCGGCATCATCCGCTAACTGAAGTGGGCGGACGGAAATTTGCATCTCAGCCAGCTTTGGCTTTGCGAAGTTGCGTCGCTCGGTGCAGCACCGTTGTCCGGTTGCGGTGCTCTTGCTCATACGCAATGACAATGTCGAGTTGTTCTGCAGTCAAGTCGCCAAGTGCTGCCACGATGGCGGCAGCAGTCAAGGTGTCATAGTTCGAGATGACCGAGTCAACCTTTGGAGCGGGCTCTGGCTCGGGTTGCGTCTCGGGAGTCTCTTCAGCTCCCATGGCGTCCACAAACGCCTTGGCTCGACGCCGCAGTTCGTAACTCCCGAACGTCACCGTGAGTTGTCCAAGCATCTTGGCTTGAGCAAGATGCGGAGCGAGACGTCGTTGGGTTTCTTCGGCAAGACTGGGTAAGACCTCGACCACCGCCTCAGCGAGACCAGTGAAGGCCTCTACGAGGCCCTCAACGCCCTCTCGAGGCTTCTTTGATCCCTCAGACGCAGTCACGACAGAGCTTCTTTTTCTTGTCGGCCAACTGGCTCGGGTGCTTCACGAGGAAACAACTCGTGCAGACGAACTCGTCGGGCTGCTTTGGCAGCACACGGTCAGGGTCGCTCTTATCAGGATCTTCAATGACGTCATCGTCTTCTGGCTCGTCTTCGACGACCATCTTCTCTTTCAAGATCTCGTCGAGTGAGGCTTCAACATCGTCGTCAGTGAGTTGCTCGAGGTCTTCGACCTCATCGGTGATCTTCGCGACGAGAACGATCTCTGGATCTGGTTCGTCAAGCTCGTCGCTCAACTCGTCGTCACCGAGCGCGTCTTCCTCGCCGAGTTCGTCATCGAGTCCTAACTCGTCATCGAGTTCGAGATCCTCTTCAAGATCCTCACCATCGAGCTCATCATCTAGATCTTCAGCCATGTTCCTCTTCTTCTCTGTCTGCGCCGGGATTGTACACGGCTTCGGGACTAAAAAGGTGGATAGGGCACATTCTCTTTCGATGGTGCCCCCATGAGGGTGGCGGGTCCCGGAATCTTTGGCACCATCCCACTCGAGCGAACTCGAGAGAGAAGTTCTCTACTCAACCCCGGGACCTTCCTCCGCCACTGCTCATCCCCCCGGACCGGTCGAGCTTTCGCCCCGCCAGCCCCGAGTGGACTTCGTCACCATAGCCAACTTTCGCCACGCGTGAGAATTGGTTGAATCGAGGCCGAAATATGGGGGTTTTGACTAGCTGGACTGCTGAGCCGAACGACGACGCTCGGCTCGACGCTCAGCTTCAAGGCGTTCTAAGTCTGAAGCGCCATGATCGACATAGGTCATGGCCTCAGCAACGAAACGGTGACCAGCGACGTCCATCAACTCGTGATGCATTTGTTGCGCCACTCGTCGATAACTCGGGTGCCCTTGGGGTCCAGAGCGCAGTTCAATGAGATGCATGGCTTCTCGTGCATTCATCTCCATGACGTAGCGAATTCGGTAAGCCAAGGCAACGGCATAGGGAGCTTGCGCTGGGAACAGCTCTTCTAAGTCGTCAGCCAACGCTCGGCTTCGCTCAAGCGAGGCAATGAACCGATCGGCAACGCCGGACTCTTCAATGATTGCTGGCAAGTCGTAGCCCAAGTGAGCGGTGAGCGGCTGCCAGTCGAGCGTCAACAACCGGTGACGCTGCAAATCTCGAAACGCGCCGTAGTCGGTCACAAACTCAAAGCGGTATGAGGTTGCCTCAAATGCTCGACCTGGGCGGTGGCGGCGGTTTTTGCGCTCACCCACATATGCGGCGAACATCGCAGCTTTGTCAGAAGCTTCCATCAAGTCAACTCGACGACGAGCTTCACTTTCAGACAACGACGAGTTCGCCACCACGATCTCGGTCAGGATTCGCTCTTGTCCATCTTTGTCAAACTCAACGAGGCGAACTTCGGGCTCGTCAGCGGTGGCGCCCTTCACTCGAGCATCAGGCCACATCCGGGAAACAATCGAAGACGTCGCGGTTCGAGTCGAGGTGAAGTAGTCCGACCACTCCCCTCCCCGGTCAGCAATGTCAACTCGGCGGAGGAACGACGGAATGACCTTTCGCAGCTCTTCGAGCATCATGTCTGCATACGCACGAGCTTCGGGCAGCTCGCTGGCACGAAGACGAAGCAGGAGCAGCTCGTAGCTTTGACCAGTGCCATACATGCCAACATTCGAAAGCGAAGCGGCAGGAAGCAGACCTCTGACTGCATCAAGGGCTTTGGCGCGAATGGCTTGACGGTAGACAAAGTCTGAGTCGCCTGGTTCTTGCGGATAGCGCTTGGTCAGCCACTGCTGAACCTCGGGTAGGAGTTCGGCATAGCAATCA
>CANGPX010000045.1 GCA_947456095.1 Acidimicrobiaceae bacterium | reverse complement strand
GGGCCAAACCCTCGAAGCTGTCCGGCGGGGCCGGCCAAATCGACGGCGAGTTCCATCACGTGTTGGCCATGCTCATCGGCGAGTGCCTTTCGAATTGAGGCTTCAGGGCCAACTTGTCGTCCGGCCAGCACGGTGCCAACCAGCCGCTCTCGGAGCATTGCCAGCACTCGAGCTTCTATGACGACGTCAACCACTCGCCGACGAAGAGCAGGGCTGAGCGGTCGTGGATCGCTCTTTACAAGACCAAGGAGATCGCTCACCGTTGGTCCTCTCCCCCACAGCGCTCCTTCACCAGATAATGAGACCCGCTCGTTCATCAGCGTCACTTTGGCCAACTCCCAGCCGCGGTGGAGTTCGCCAACAAGGCAGTTGGCTGGAATCCGCACGTCTTGGAAGAAGACTTCGTTGAATGCGTGATCGCCTGTCATGTCAACGAGGGGTCGGATGGTGATGCCGGGCAGATCCATGGGGCAGACGAAATACGAAATGCCTTGGTGCTTTTCGACTTGCGCATCGGTTCGGGCGAGCAAAATGCCATACCGAGCGATGTGGCCGTAGCTCGTCCAGATCTTTGAGCCATTGACGATGAATTCTTCACCGTCTTGAACAGCAGTCGTTCGAAGAGCTGACAGATCAGAACCGGCATCAGGTTCACTGAAGAGCTGACACCAGAAGTCTTCACCCGAGAGAAGTCTCGGGAGATAGCGCTGTTGTTGTTCGAAGCTGCCACCGGCCAACAACGTCGGACCCGCCCATCCAATGCCAATGGGATTGACTGGCCGGCGCACGCCAGCCTCTCGAAGTTCTTCGTCAATGATGAGCTGTGCTCGTGGGTCAGCATCAAGTCCATAGGGCCTTGGCCAGTGGGGCACAACGTAGCCAGCTTCTGCCAGCTCACGCCCAGTTGGACTCGGGTGTTGTTCTAAGAATTCCTGAACAGCAGTGCGTGCTGGGTGCTCGTTCACAAACACATCAAGGCTCATTCGCCTAGCCTACGCCTGAGCACGATGAACGAGCAGTGTGCATGAGCGGGGGAACCATGACGAGTTGGAATTACGGCGACATCTTTGACGTAGTGGCGGGTCTACAACCGAACCACACTGCCATTGTCCAAGGCGACCGGACGGTTTCATGGGCCGAACTCGACAGCACCGCTCGCGGTCTTGGTCAATGGATGCTCGACCAAGGGGTGAACCAACAAGACAAGGTCGCCATCTACCTCTACAACTCCCCCGAGTATCTGATGGCGGTAGCAGCGGCATTTCGCATTGGCTGCGTGCCGGTCAACACCAACTATCGCTACGGCGCCGATGAACTGACCTATCTGTTTGACAATGCCGATGCAACCGTCATTGTGTTCCACGCAACGTTCACTGAACTCGTTGATCAAGTTCGACCCAAGCTCAACAAGGTGAAGGCATATGTCTTCGTCGACGATGGCCACGGGCCCTGCCCTTCGTGGGCAACGCCGTTGCCGCAAGCAGCGAACACGCAAGGTGAAGGACTTGCCCCTTGGGGTCGCACGCCTGATGACCTCGTCATGCTCTACACCGGTGGGACAACTGGCATGCCAAAGGGAGTCATGTGGCGCCAAGATGATCTCTTTGGCCGCTTGAACCCAGCTGGATTTCGTCGCTACTCGCCAGAACTTGGACTTCAAGGCATCGAAAGTGATCTCGCCGAAAATGGTCCTGGGGTGACGTTGCTCCCTGCCTGTCCACTCATGCATGGGACGGGACTGTTCACCGCACTTGAGACCTTGGCCGAAGGTGGAACCGTGTCACTGCTGCCCTCTCGTCATTTCAGCGGCGATGAGTTGGCTGGCACCATTGAAAAAGACAGCGTGAATGTTGCCGTCATTGTTGGCGACCCCTTTGGTCGACCACTGCTCAAGGCACTCACTGATCCACCAAACCGCTTTGATGTTTCCAGCCTCACCGCCATGATGTCGTCAGGGGCTATGTGGTCAGAAGAGATCAAGCAGGGCCTCTTGGAGGTGAACGCGAACATGGTGCTCATTGATGCCTTTAGTTCTTCAGAAGCACTCGGCATGGGGAGTTCGATTTCGACGGCCAAGGCCACTCGTTCAACAGCAGCTTTCACCCTGGGACCAACGGTCATCGTGCTTGATGAACAAGGAAACAGGGTTGAACCCGGAAGTGACACCATTGGCATGATCGGTGTTGGTGGCAGAAACCCCATTGGGTATTACAAAGACGAAGTGAAATCAGCCGCCACCTTCAAAGAAATTGATGGCATTCGCTACTCCATCCCCGGCGACTTTGCCCGAGTACTCGCCGACGGCTCAATCCAACTTCTCGGACGAGGAAGCCAGTGCATCAACACTGCTGGTGAAAAAGTGTTCCCTGAAGAAGTCGAAGAGGCGCTGAAAACCCACGATGCCGTTGCTGACGCGTGTGTTGTTGGCATCGCTGACGAGAGATTCGGCGAGCGAGTGGTCGCGGCCGTTGAACTCCACGATGGTAAATCTGCCGAGATCGAAGAACTCATTTCGCATGTGAAGAGCCGACTCGCTCACTACAAGGCGCCACGGCAACTGCGGTTGGTCAAGACCATTGGTCGAAGCCCATCGGGGAAGATGGACTACGGACGCCACAAGAAAGAAGCAGCGGAGTTCTTCTCCACTGCTCCAACGCTTTAGACCGACCGCGCTGTCATCTCCACTTCAACGCCAAGCTGTGTTGAGCCGGTGCCGTCGTAGACACCTTTGAGCGGTGGCACGTCGTCATAGTCGCGTCCCCTCGCCACAATGATGTGGCGCTCAGTCTCTCGAAGGCCATTGGTGGGATCAATCCCACACCACGTGCCGCCGAGATATTCCACCCAGGCATGGCTTTCCCCAGCGATTGCCACATCGGGCTCAATCGCGGTGGCCGGGTAGAGATAACCAGAGACGTATCGTGCCGGAACGCCAAAGCTCCGCAACATTGCCACCATGACGTGCGTCATGTCTTGACAAACGCCAGCACGAGCATTCCAAGATTCCTGAGCAGTAGACGACACTGAGGTCGCCCCGGGCAGATAAGCCATGTGGGATCGAACGAAGTCAGCCACATGCTCTGCCAATGCATGAACAGATTGAGGCGCACCGCCATGAACCGCATCAATACTTTGAGCTTCAAGCGTCGACCTTCCGGTCGGTGTCAAGTATTCGACATAGCGCTCTGATATCGCAGTCGTTCGCAGCGATTGAAGCTCGAGTTCCTCGCCAAGGCCAACGGGTCGGCGCTCGACTAAGGAATTGGCTTCGACCACCAAGCGTCGGTGGGGCTCGGTGATCTCAAACGAGATCACTTCCGTGCCGAAGTAATCGACGTAGCGCCCATGGTTGACGGCCGGCGTCACCTGCAACTTGCTCCGACGAACAAGTTGTGTGGCATCACTCACTGGAGTCATGCGGGCTTCGTTATAGGAGGTCCTCACGGGCTCGGCGTAGTCAAATCCCGTGTGATGGCGAATCTCCACAATCAACGGCTTTTTCACAGACCACCTTCTGTCATCCAACTGACGGCCAACACTCGGTTGAAGAATCTGGCGGTGATCTGATCATTGACCGAGATACACGTCGCCTCAATAAGGTCAAGCAACTCTTGCAATCGGCCGAGGACTTCGTCGGGTTGTAAGAACTCAAGCACGGTTGCCGCTTCGACGAGTTGCTGACGAATCGGATCAGCAGCTGAACTGTAAGGACTCGTTGCTTGAAGTTCCAGCAGCCACTGGTCCGCTTCATGGACCATGAACAGCACCGAGCGCGGGAAGAAACGATCCAACAACAAAAACGCAGCGATCCCAGAGACCTCGGAGAGGCCTTGGGCCGACCGCATATAGGCCTCCATTGCGCCAGAGGCTCGCAAGAAAGCCATCCACCCGGGATCTCCCACGCCACCAGTTGCTTGCGATCGCAAGAGTCGTGCGGTCATGTCGATGCGTTCGACTGATCGGCCGAGCATGAGAAAGCGCCATGCATCATCTCGACTCATGGTCGAGTCGGCGAGTCCCAAAAATAGGGCTGCTCGTTCACGGACATATTGCAGATATGTCGTTGGTCCAAGACCCATGCTGGTGGCTTCAACTGAGGGCAGTCGGAGGCGGGTGGCGTTTATTGCCACCCACATCTCCGAAGAAATGATGTCTCGACTTCGACGGGCGTTCTCATAGGCCCCAAGCAACGCACCGGCTATTGCGCTCGGATTCGAGGCGTCGTAGGCAAGCAGCGCAAGGGCGTCGTCGACCGTTGAAGGTGCAGTCGTCGAATGCTCGACCCCAAGAATGTGAAAGAGGTTGGCAATCGTGGCGGCCTGTTCTTCAAGTGGAGCCTCTGCCATTCGATGAACGTAGGAATCAATGATCCGAGCGGTGTCGTCGGCTCGCTCGACATATCGGCCAATCCAATAGAGCGATTCGGCCAGCCGTGACAGCATTCCTCGTTCGCTCATTGGTCATCCTCGGCGCGGTTGGCAGGGTCGTTCTGTCGAAATGGCATTGACGGTCGCTCAATGACTGAGTGGGCGCCCACTGGAGTTTGCACGCCTTCGCTTTGCAGCAACCGTTCAGCGGCAGAGTTGACCACCCAGGTGTCTTTTGAGCCTCCGCCTTTCGAGGAGTTAACGACCAGCTCTCCTTCTTGCAAGGCAACCCTCGTCAGTCCGCCTGGCAGCACCCACACTTCTTCACCGTCGTTGATGGCAAAGGGGCGCAAGTCAATATGGCGGGCGCCAAGGGTCGCTTCGGTGAGAGATGGCAAGGTGGAAAGTGCAACGGGACGCTGAGCAATCCAATTTCTCGGGGCAAGCGAAATTGCGGCATGGACGTCGCCAAGTTCTTGCTTGGACGCGAGATGGCCGATCACAATCCCCTTCCCACCAGAACCGTCAACGGGTTTCACCACATAACGATCAAGATGTGCGAGCACTTCGGCTCGAATTTCATCGTCTTCTAAGCGATAGGTCTCGACGTTTTGGAGAATCGGTGTTTCGGCCAAGTAGTAGCGAATGAAGTCGGGAACGTAGGTGTAGACCAGTTTGTCATCGGCAACCCCATTGCCAAGTGCGTTTGCGATGTAGACGTTTCCCGCCCGAGCGGCGTTGACGAGACCTGGCACACCCACCATGGAATCGGGGCGAAAATGAAGTGGATCCAGCCACTCATCATCAACCCGACGGTAAATCGCATGGACTCGGCGCTCCCCATGTGTCGTGCGCATGTAGACCTTGTTTGACCGGCACACGAGGTCGCTCCCTTCAACGAGCTCGGCCCCCATCATTCGCGCTAGCAAGACGTGCTCAAAATATGCGGCGTTATGAACACCTGGAGTCAGCACCACCACCACCGGGTCAGCAGTCGCTCCCGCGCTGCGAAGGGCGTTGAGCAGTCGAGAAGGGTATTCATCAACCGGCTGCACTCGGTAGGAATTGAACAGCGAACTCGCGTGTTGGGTCATAGCTCGTCGGTTCTCGATGACGTAACTCACTCCAGAGGGAATTCGCACATTGTCTTCCAAGACACGGAAGTTGCCAACTTCATCTCGAATGAGGTCAACGCCTGAAACCGTGATGCGCGCCCCATTGCCAGGCTCAATGCCACTCGCAGCACGGACGAAGTTTGGACTCGACGTGATGACCGACCGCGGAATGAGACCCTCATCAAAGATTCGACCGTCGCTGTAGACGTCGTCCAAGAATGCTTCAAGCGCTCTCACTCGCTGCGAAATCCCTCGTGCAACATGATCCCACTCCACACCGGCAATGAGGCGAGGGAGAAGATCGAGGGGGAAGGGCCGCTCTTCGCCGGAATAGGCGAAGGTCACACCACGGTCAGAGAATGTGCGAGCGAGCAAATCACGGCGCTCGTGGAGTCCTGCCAGTGAGTGGCGTTGGATTTCTTCCACGACTGCTCGATACAGCGGCCGTGGAGTTCCAGGCTGCTCAAACATCTCATTAAATGCGCCACTCGCATCGACGTCGAACTCAACGGACATGACGCAACGCTACGGAAACAATGTTCCGAACGTATTTCGGCCACGTGACGATTTATCGCATGGAGTCCGCACAACAGCCAAAAGCGAGTTGGGCAATCAACAGTCTGCTGTTCTATCCTTCGCCAATGGACTTCAACTTGGCCACCTTGTTCGAAAATGCTGTTGATCACTTCCACGACCGCGAGTACATCGTTGCTGGCGGGAAACGTCGGACGTACAAGGAAATGGAAGAGCGAGCGAACCAGCTCGCTCACGCACTGCAGGCCCTTGGTGTTGAGCCCGGAGATCACGTTGGTATCTACTCCTACAACTCAGTTGAGTGGATTGAAATCTTGTGGGCGACCTTCAAGATTCGGGCCGTATGGATCAACATCAACTATCGCTACGTCGAAGAAGAGCTTCGCTACTTGTTCACCAATGCCGACCTCAAGGTGCTCTTCGTCGAGCGCTCCTTCGCCGATCACATTGCCCACTTGGCCCCAGAGTTGCCAACCCTTGAGCATGTCGTGGTGATCGAAGACGACTCAACGACTGCTGACCCAACACCGGCGACCCTGCACTACGAGGACTTTCTGGCATCAGGTTCACCCTTGCGTGACTTCGCCCCAAGGTCCAACGATGACATCTACATGCTCTACACCGGCGGCACCACCGGCATGCCAAAGGGCGTGGTGTGGCAGCACAAAGATGTGTTCTATGCCCTTGGTGGTGGTTGGGACTCGATGTCAAAGACAAGATTGTCTTCACCAGAACAACTCATTGAGAAAGGCAACTCCGGCTTTGTCTTGACACACTTGCCCGTCGCTCCGCTCATGCATGGAGCAACCCAGTGGTGCGTGATGGGCCAGAGTTTTGTTGGCTCAAAAATTGTCCTCATGCCAAAGTTCGACCCCTCAGAGGTTTGGTCATTAGTCGACCAAGAAAAGGTCAATTCGGTGATGATTACCGGTGACGCAATGGGCAAACCCATGATTGAGCGCTTGGCTGAAGACCCAAGTGAGTTCGACACGTCGAGCTTGTTGGCCGTGGTTTCATCAGCGGCGCTGTTCACCCCACCAGTCAAAGACCACTTCTTTGACGTCCTGCCCAACATCATGATCTCTGACGCCATTGGCTCGTCCGAAAGTGGCAACAATGGCCTCACCGTTATGGCCAAGGGCCAAACAGCAATGAAGTCCGGCCCGACGGTGACTCGCCTTGGCGACACCGTCGTGTTTGATGAAGACATGAAACCGGTCAAGCCAGGCTCGGGGGTGATTGGTCGCATTGCGCGCAGTGGCGACATCCCGCTTCGCTATTACAAGGCTCCTGAAAAGACCGCCGAGACGTTCTTTGACGTTGATGGCGTGCGTTACGTCATGCCAGGTGACTTTGCCACTGTTGAAACAGATGGCAGCGTCACCCTCCTTGGCCGAGGCAGCCAAGTCATTAACTCCGGTGGCGAGAAGATCTTCCCTGAAGAAGTCGAAGCAGCAGTTCGCTCTCACCCAGATGTTCTTGACTCAACAGTCGTTGGCGCACCCGATGAGCGCTGGGGCCAAACGGTCGCTGCCGTCGTGACGGTGCGGCCGGGAACGTCGCTCTCGCTTTCCTCGCTCCAAGATCACTGTCGAGGCTTTGTTGCTGGCTACAAAGTTCCTCGTCGCCTCTTCATTGTTGATGCCATTGAGCGCTCCCCTGCTGGCAAGCCTGATTACCGTTGGGCGGCCAATGTGGTGGTGACCGCCACCGCAACTGACTGAGATGGCAATTTCCCTTCCCGATCTGTTGCTCGGGAATTGCTATGAGCGAGGACGCAGTGCCACGGTTGCTGTTGTCACCATGGAACTCCAGCGTGGCGTCGTTGGCGATCTCGCCACCTTCCCTGCACTTCGAGATGCCGTTGTGGCAAATGGAGCGGCGAAAAACGCCGGCAAGTTATGCGAACGCTCACGCGCCCTTGGTTGGCCAGTCGTCCACTGTCTCGCTGAGTTCGAGCCCGACTGGGCTGGTTCGGTCATCAACACCCCGCTGCATCGGGCTATGCGGCGGATCCCTGGCCATCTCGTTCGCGGCAGTGACGCGTGTCAAGTGGTGGGTGAGGTTGGCCAGCAGCCGAGTGATTTCGTGGTTTCACGCACGACCGGAGTTTCCCCCTTCATTGGCACGGGGCTCGATCAACTCCTTCGCAGTCTCAACGTCACCGTGCTCATCGTCACCGGCGTTTCAATCAATCTTGGGGTCTTGGGGCTCTGCATTGAGGCAGCAAACCTCGGCTATCAGCTCGTTGTTGGCGAAGACGCCGTGGCTGGAACACCGCTTGCCTATGCAGATTCGGTCCTTCAGGAATCCATTTCGCTCATTGCCACCATTGCCTCAACTGAGGAAATCTTAAAAGCGGCACCCGTCTCGTAGTTCTCCTCGCTAGCGTGGCTACGGTGATCAGTGACGAACAACGCCCGCCAAAGCGACGAGAGACCTCTCGCCCACCTGGGGCTGAGGGAGCAAAACGAAGCGCTCCTGCTCATGCGAAGGCGCCAGTTCCTCGGTCTCGGCCCGCAACCAAAACAACTGCACGGTCAAGTGTTGCCCAAAGAAACGCACGTCCGGTAGCACGACCAAGTTCGAGCTCACCGGTTCGACCAACGAAGCCTCACGTGTCGAGCAGACGATTCTGGGCGAGAAGAGCTGGGGTCCTTGGCGCTCTGCTCACGGTGATCCTCCTCATTGGTGGAGTTGGTTATTACCTTTACCTTGGTTTCTTGGTCAACCACACCGAGGTGAACGGCCTCCAAGCAAGTGGCGGACCAGAGAATATTTTGCTGGTGGGATCGACTGACCGGTGTGCGTTGACCCAGCAAAATGCCGCCTATGGGCTGTGTTCAGCCGGCGTTACGGGCATCAACGCTGACATCATCATGATTGCCCATCTCGACCCGGCCAAGGGAACCATTTCGCTGCTCTCGCTCCCCCGTGACGTCTTCATTCCGAACGCCCGAAAAGAGGGTGCCAACAAAATCGATGCCGCCCTCTATCAAGGCCCCGGGCAACTGGTCAATGCCATTCAAGAAGACTTCGGCATCCCCATCAACCACTTTGTTGAACTCAACTTTGAAACCTTTGCCAAGGTTGTTGACGCTCTTGGTGGGGTCAACATGTGGTTCTCGCAACCCATTTTCGACCAAGAAGCTGGCCTCAATATCCACCACCGCGGCTGCTATCACTTAGATGGTTTCCACGCCCTGCAAGTCGTCCGAGCTCGCCACCTCCAGATCCAGCCCGCTGGTGGCAGCACGGTTCATGCAACGTGGCCACAAGAAGCCCAGTCCGATCTTGCTCGAATTCGTCGGACCCATGAGTTTTTGCGAGTGATGGGGGCAAAACTTGCCGCCACTGGGATCTCGAATCCAGCAACTGATGTCGCCTTGGCGCAAGCAGTCGTGCCCAACTTGAAGGTGGACCAGTCATTTTCAGAGAACCACATGCTCTCGCTCGCTGCCACCTTTGCTTCAGTGTCCATTGGCGCAGTTCCGCAACTCACCTACCCCATCCTCGTGAGCTACGCGGGTGGTTACCGCCATGAAGGCGGCAACTACGGCGATGTGGTGCTGCCAGTGCAGCCAGGTGGGTCCTCAACCATTGCCAAGGTTCTTGGGCTGACCGATCTTGAGAGCACGTGGGACGGCGCTGCACTTCCCCAACCAGGTGCGGTCAAGGTGTCGATTCAAAACGGATCTGGCACCGTTGGCCAAGCAGGAGCCGTTGCTGATGCGATGCGCGCTCGAGGATTCATGGTGACGGGAACGGGCAACCGAGCGCCAACAGGCCCACTTGGTGAGACCATTGTTTGGTATGGCGGACCACCACCTCCCAAGTCAGGCAACTGGGTAAATCCAGCTTTGGCCAAAGCCCAACGCGTGATGCATGAACTCCATGGCATCGTCGTGATGGGTTACGACCCTGCTCGAGTCGACCAAGGTGCAGACGTCACTGTGGTGACTGGTCAAGACTTAGATCTCGCACCAGTAGCGCCACCGACCACGACCACGGTTAAGCAGTCAACAACCACCACCGTGCCAATGCATGCGCCAACAACCGTGTTCGACCCAGCATCTGTGGCAAAAGACCCCAGATTGTCTGCTCCTTCAGCCACAGCAGAACCACTCAAACCCTGGGATCCAACTGGCTGCAATGCCCAAGGAAACGGCCCGAGCGCCTAAGCGATTTGTGGAGTTGTTTCGCTGCGTTTTGTGGGAAATCGCAACCGGAGGCCATCGCACTGACAGGCTAGATTCGTGACCGAACAGGGGGGTTCACGATGTCTGATTTTCCAACGATGCAGGGCCTTGTCTTGGCACTGGCCGACAACGACGCCGTTGGCTTAATTGGCCCGACTGGCCGTCACACGCACGCCGAAGTCGTGGCTGAAGCAGCCAAGCGTGCTGCATGGCTCAAGGCCAACCAAGTTGACGGACCATTTCATGTTGGCACCTTGCTCGATGTCTGCGAGGACTACGTCTATCTCCTTGATGGTGCAGCCCTCGTTGGCGCAACGGTCGTTGGTGGGAACTCAACGCATCGTGGCAGTGACTTGGCCCGAGACCTGGCTCACGCTGATTGCCAATTGCTCGTCACCTGCGAATCGCTCTACCCACTCCTCGACGGACTTCACCTTGGCGAAGCAATTGGCACGGTCACCCGAGACAACCCACGAATCGTGATCTGTGACAGCGAACGCGGTTCGTCGACCTTTGCCCAATTCGAAGGCACCAGCGCTCATGAGATTGCTGACCCCTCAGTTGACCCAACGACCCTCGCGGCACTGATCTTCACCTCAGGAACCTCTGGTGCTCCAAAGGCGGTCAAATGCAGTCAGGGTCGGCTGGCCTTCATTGGCACGATCATGGGCCAGATGTTTGGACTCTCGAGCGATGACGTGTTCTACGAGTCCATGCCACTGTTCCACTCAAACGCCATGATGGCTTGCTACTCGCCGTGTCGTGGAGTCGGTGGTGCCCTTGCACTCCCAACTGGTGGCAAGTTCTCTGCCAGTGGGTTCATTGAAGATGTTCGCAACAGTGGCGCCACCTTTTTCAACTACGTCGGCAAGCCCTTGGCCTTCATCTTGGCAACTCCTGCTTCACCGAGGGACAAAGAGCACCGTTTGAAACTCGGTTTCGGTAACGAGTCAAGCGCAGACGACCGCCATGGATTCACTGAGCGCTTTGGCTGCACCATTGTCGATGGCTACGGCTCAACCGAAGGTGGCCTTTCGGTCACGAGAACACCAGACACGCCTGATCGCGCGCTTGGGGTTGCCCCAGAAGGCACGGTCGTGCTGAATGAAGATGGCAACGAATGCCCTCGGGCGATCTTTGACGAAGACGGCAAACTCTTAAATGCCGAGGAAGCAACGGGGGCTCTCGTCTCGGGACCAAGTGCGAATTTCGAGGGCTACTACAAGAACCTGGAAGCTGATGCTGCTCGGATGAAAGAAGGCCGGTTCCACACTGGCGATCTTGCCTATCGCGACGAAGCAGGCTTTTTCTACTTCGCTGGACGCGACTTTGATTGGCTGCGCGTTGATGGCGAGAACTTCGCCTCAGCCCCGGTTGAAGGCATTCTCGTTCGCCACCCTCACGTCATCTTGGCCGCGGTCTATGCCGTTGCCGACCTCGTCGTTGGTGATGCGGTGATGGCAGCGCTGCAGCTGCGACCAGGAACTCGCTTTGATGGCGAGGAATTTGACCAGTTCTTGGCCGCCCAAGGCGATCTCGGTACGAAGTGGGCACCGACCTACATCCGCCTTTGCCAAGAACTTCCCATTACCGCGACGACCAAGGTCTTGAAGCAGACCTTGCGCAGCGAAGCGTTGGCTACGACTGACGAGATCTACACACGGTCGACGCGCTCGGGACCTTACATTGCGATGACCGCTTCGCAAAAGGCTGAACTCACCGAGCGGCTCAACAAGAACTGACGAGTACCGAAGGCGAAGTCGAGTTGTCTAGGCCTTGACGTTGAGCGCAGCGAGAACAGCCCTCATGGGCTTGAAGTCTGGCGAGACCGGTGACATCGCCCCTTGGAAGGCAATGGACTTGCCCGTTGTGGTGTCGCCAAGATAAAGGTGCCCCGTCAGGCCGTTTCGCTTGAGCGTGGCAACCGTCGTTGCACGATCCAAGGTCACGAGAACTCGAGTTGGCGTGATGGAGGTCTCTGAGGTTGCGACATAGAACACTTGGTCCGGGCGCTCCCAATCAAGAACTGCAATCGAAGTCGCCGTCACCGCAACAAGCACCACCGGCAACAGCCCTTGTGCTTTCGCATTTTCCGCACGCGCCGCATGCATGCCGCTCAGCATCCCGAGCGTGCCGCCGATCTCTGCACCTACGCCTGCTGCGCCAACGGCAGAGCCCGTGACGGCACCCATGATCTCGCCACCGAGTGAACGTTTGAGGATCGACCAGATGAGCGCTCCAGTTGCATCTTTTGGCGCCATGACCACTGCAGCCATGACTTCTGGGTCATTGCCGAGAACGGCCCTTGCCTTTTCGAGATACTCAAC
This sequence comes from Acidimicrobiaceae bacterium, assembly GCA_947456095.1. GTDB lineage: Bacteria > Actinomycetota > Acidimicrobiia > Acidimicrobiales > RAAP-2 > CAIQEU01. The sequence continues at coordinate 2,238 of CANGPX010000045.1, read as the reverse complement.
CGTGAGATTTGGATTCGCCCACTTGCGAATGGCGACCAACGCCAACAGACCGAGGAAAATCGCCCCAGTGAGAAAAGCACCTCCATGGTCCCCGCCGGAATACAAAAAGATGGGCGTTCCAACGAAGAAGCCAAGAACGAGGAAGACCTTTGCCATCTGCACGCTCGAACACTACCAACGAGCGATGTGGCACTTTTTGGAAGAATCGATCTGCCCAACTGGTCATTTTTGAAACAAGTGGACGAAAAGCTGCTTCGTGTCACAGTCTCTCGGCAGACTTCGCGTCATGGCAACTGACAGGGAAATCTTTGAACAACTCGCTCCGTTTTCTGACCCCAGTTGGAATGCGCTGTGGGAATCGGTTGAGGTTTGGCGGCACAACCCGACTCCGTTCACCTGGAAGGGTCGTGAGCCGAGTTACCGAGGCTTTGCATGGGTGGAGTTCAACGACGCCTTTAACAGCACGTTCAGCCTCATGTTCGCGGTTGGCTTACTGATCAATAATCACGAGTGGCGGCCCCTCAACTTGGCCCGGACTTGGGAAGAGCAAGTCGCCCATATTGAGCGGTACACCCTCGTTTGTTGTGCCCGGTATCTGACGCACCTTGCTCGAAAAGACCGAACGTGTGAGGGTCTCGTCGCCCACAGTATTGAAGATGGGCGACTGTTGATGACCCTTGATCGAGCCCGGTCCTTTGTTTCCCCGGACTGGAAACGAAGCGAGTTCTAAGCGTCGCTGCCGAGAATCAGACCAGAAGTTGGCACACCCGTGCCAGCGGTGACGAGCACCTTCTTTGCGCCTTCGACTTGATTGAAAGAGGTGCCACGGATGAGGCGCACGCCTTCGGCAATGCCGTTCATGCCGTGAAGATAGGCCTCGCCAAGCTGTCCACCGTGGGTATTGATGGGCAAGGCTCCACCAAGTTCAATTCGACCGTCTTTGATGAAATCTTTGGCTTCGCCCTTGCCACAGAACCCAAGTTCTTCCAACTGATAGAGCACGTAGGGAGTGAAGTGGTCGTAGAGGATGGCGGCACTCATGTCGCTTGGCTTGAGCCCGGAGGTTTCCCACAGTTGCTTAGCCACTACGCCCATTTCGGGCAGACCACACAGGTCGTCTCGGTAGTAGCTCGTCATCATGTCTTGACCCTTGGCTGAACCTTGGGCGGCTGCGTCAATGACGACGACGTCTTGACGTAGATCACGAGCTCGCTCAAGCGACGTCACGACAATTGCCTGGCCGCCGTCAGTTTCTTGGCAGCAGTCGAGCAAGTGCAGCGGTTCGGCAATCCAGCGTGACGCTTGGTGTTCTTCCAAGGTGATGGGCTGGTTGTAGAACCAAGCCTTCGGGTTCGTCGCCGCGTGCTTTCGGTCGGCAACGGCAATGCGACCAAAGTCTTCTGAGGTCGCACCGGTTGAGTACATGTAGCGAGCGGCTGCCATGGCTACCCACTGCGCAGGGGTCAACAAACCAACTGGGATGTAACTCGCGAGGTGTGCGTTCTCGGCGTTTGAGATTGGGGCACGACCCTGCACGCCAGCGCCGAAACGGTTTCCACTTCGCTCATTGAACGCTCGGTAGCAAACAACCACGTCAGCGACACCGGAGTTGACGGCCAGCGCTGCTTGCTGGATGGTGCCACAAGCTGCTCCACCGCCGTAATAGATGCGAGAGAAAAAGGTCAGGTCGTCAAAGCCAAGACTGCGAGCAATGTCAACGTCAGGGTTGGTGTCGGTGCCGTAGGTCACGGTGCCTTGCACTTCACTCGGGTGAATCCCAGCGTCATCAAGTGCAGCCTTGACCGCTTCAACGGCCAAGCGAAGCTCTGAGCGGCCAGAGTTCTTGGAGAACTCCGTGGCACCAATACCGGCAATGGCGACTTTGCCAGCAAATGCGTGGTTTGCCATTAGTTCTCTTCTCCTGGAACGCTCAGGCGCACCGTGCCAGTGACATGGTCACCAAGGCTGTTTGCTCCACGAATCGAGACACTCACCATCTTGCGAGCGGGGTCACTTTCACTTACCTCAACGGCAGCAACTTGTCCCGTGAGCACCATGGTGTCATCGGGATAATTTGGTGCACCAAGGCGAATGTTGATTTCTTTCAGATGACCCTTTGGTCCTGACCAGTCAGTGACAAAGCGACCAACAAGGCCGTTGGTCGTCAAGATATTCATGAAGATGTCTTTGCTGCCCCGGTCTTGGGCAAGTTCATGGTGGTGGTGCACATCTTGATAG
>CANGPX010000044.1 GCA_947456095.1 Acidimicrobiaceae bacterium | reverse complement strand
GGCCGCGGTGGCCCTTGCTGCGATCCGTATCAGTGCGGGCGAGAAGCAACAACACGGTTGCTCGTGCGGCAAAAGTGCACCAGGTCTTGGTGCCGGTGATGAGCCAGCCGCCGGTGGTGCGCGTCGCCATGGTTGACACTCCAGCAACGTCAGAGCCAAAGTCCGGCTCAGTCACGGCAATGGCTGCCATTTCTTCGGTCGTTGAGAGTTTTGGCAGCCAGTACTGACGCTGTGCTTCAGTTCCACCAGCCATGAGCGAACGACAGATGATTTCTGGACGGGTGATCATGGCGCCACCAATGGCGAGCGATCCCCAGGTCAACTCTTCTGTCGCAACGCACATACCCATGTAGTCCGACTCGCCACCGGTTGCGAAGCCTTCGTACTCTTCGGGAACAGAAAGACCAAAACCACCGAGTTCGGCCAGTCCAGCAATCAGCGATTCTGGGACATCGGCGTTCGTGCGGTGGACATGCTCGGCGTGTGGGCGGATTTGTTCTTCGGCGAAACGATGGAAGGTTTCACCCACGAGTTCAAAGTCAGCGTCTAAGTGGCGAGGTCCTTGGATATTTGCCAGCGAGGCGAGGAAGTTTGGGTCTCGGTAAGTCGACACAAATGCCGCTGCTGGAGCCAACCAGTTAGCTTCAACCCCAAAGAGCGCTTCGCGGCCCACCAGCTTCGCCGCAAGCTCAGCCACGGTGTCGGCAATGAACGCAGCGGCCAACTTGGCTTGTTGGTCTCCTTTTGCTCCGTAGTCGAGCATGGACTTGGCCGTTGCCAAGCCAGAGGCCGCGTGGGAAAGGTCATACGCGACGACTTGATGGATATCAGCTCCACCAGCAGCCTTCAGGGTTGAAAACCCGGTGTCAAGAACGCTCTGGGCAAGAGCAATGGCTTCGGCGGCTGAGGTGAGGTCGACGGATTCAGTCATGGCCTAAATCTAACGGTTTGATTTCCTCGCAACGACAGTAACGAGGGGTGGAAGCACGATCGCGTCATCGCCTGGGTCAACCCCAGTGAGCTCTTCGAGATAGTTCGCAACCGGCCCCTTTCCAGCTCCTGCTGGAGCTTCTGCCCAGGCATCGACGACTTCAAGCCCTGCGTCTCGGACAAGGGCAGGCAAAAATGCCCCAATGTCTGGGTGCCGGGCTTCTGGGTAAGAAAATGGCGTTCCGTTGATTCGGCCGGCTGAGGTAATGGGTTCTTGGACAACCAAGGATCCGCCAGGCTTGAGCGCAGCAGCCATCTTTTTGAGGACTCGCGCCGGGTCAACCACATGCAAGAGCAGAAAACGGCAGAATGCCAAATCAACAGGCATGGGTAAGGAAAGTTCTTCGCCCGCTTGGGTGATGGCAAAGACCTGAGCAAACTTTGCTGCTTGCGCCGCTACTTCATCTCGAGAAGCTGGGTCGTTGTCAACGGCAAAGATCCTGCCCGTTGCGCCAACGACTTCGGCTAGAGCAATAGAGACCTCACCGCCGCCAGCACCGACGTCCACACAGGTCCAGCCTTCACCGAGTTCAATTCGGTCGAGGGCAGTTGCTAGTGGGCGACGGTAGACATCATCACGAAGACCTCGAAATGCACTCACGGAGTCAGTCTGCCATGAGGCGCTGCTCAGCCCGGTACCGTTGGGGCATGGAAATCACCATGTTGCTCTGCGATAGTGCCCTTGTTTCTGAAGGCAAGCTCTTCATTTTGGGAGGTGGTTGGTCACTGACTGGCCCAGATCCCGCTCCTTCGGCAATTGCGCTCAAGATGGCAATCCCCTACAGCACTGATGCTCGCTTCTTCCACTGGGAAATTTTCTTAGAAGATGCCGACGGCAAGCCAGTGATCTTGAACTCGGCCGAGGGTCTTCGCCCCGTTGAGGTCATGGGTGACATTGAACTGGCCGAAAACCCAGATGGAGCAAACGGTGTGCCCGTTGACGTGTGCTTGGCGGTTAACGTTCCGCCACTGCCGCTTGAGCCAGATTCTCGCTTTATCTGGCGTTTGACTGTGAACGGTGAGCCTCAGCCAGGCGGTATCTTGCCTTTTGCCACCCGTCCGGCAATCGCAGTTTGAGCGAGGAGTTCTCATGTCCACCCTTGACCGTCCCTTTGGCCGTAGTTTTGAAGACTTCGAAGTTGGCGACGTCTACCGACACTGGCCCGGCAAAACCATCACCGAGGCCGACGATCATCTGTTCTGCATGATCACGATGAATCACCACCCGCTGCACACCAATGCATGGTTCGCCGAGCAGGACACCCCTCAAGGCAAAAACGTTGTTGTTGGGAACCTTGTCTACTCACTCGTGCTCGGCATGAGCGTGCCAGACGTTTCCGGTTCAGCGATTGCCAACTTGGAAATTGAAACGCTGCAGCACAAGAATCCAACCTTTCATGGCGACACGATTTACGCGGTGACTGAGGTGACCAACAAGGTCGAATCGAACTCAAAGCCAGATCGTGGTGTGGTGACGGTTGAGACTCGCGGGTTCAACCAGCACGGTGTGGAAGTGTGCTTCTTCCGTCGCAAAGTTCTTGTGTGGCGTCGTGAGTTTGCCCCAGCACGTCGCTTCCCCTACCAAGCCTGATCTGCCGCAGCGCCGAGCGCTGCAGGGGTTTGGCCGGACGATCCTTGGCTGGGGCGAAGGAAATCTTCGCGACCTGCCTTGGCGTCGCACCCGAGATCCATGGCACATTTTGCTCGCCGAGGTCGCGCTCCAGCAAACCCAAGCCGCCCGGGTTGCCGAGCGATTTGTTGAGTTGACCACGGCCATGGCGACGCCGACCGCCACCGTTCACCTCGGCAAAGCAGGGGTAATTTCCCTGTGGTCGGGACTTGGCTATAACTCACGAGCAGTCCGGTTGTTCCAAACAGCTGAACGTCTTGTTGAGAGCTTCGACGGCGAAGTTCCCGGCACCAATGCCGAGCTCCAGTCGCTTCCTGGCATTGGGCCCTACACGGCCGCTGCCATTGAAGCCTTTGCCTTTGAACGTGACGTGGCGGTCTATGACACCAACGTTGCTCGAGTGATCGCCCGAGCAGTTCTCGGGGCACCAACTTCTACCAAGGTTGGATTTGAACTTGCTCGCTCCATGGTGCCGAAACATTCTGGGTGGCTGTTCAACCAAGCAATGCTGGATTTTGGGGCAACGCTGTGCACGGCACGAAGTCCAAGTTGTGAACGCTGTCCGCTTCGACGTCGATGTGCGTGGCGCAACAGTGGCGACGAACAAGATCCTGCTCGAACAACTGCAGGGACTGCACGACCACAAGGTCGTTTCGAAGGTTCCGCTCGCCAAGGGCGAGGGCGCATGATTGAGCGACTTCGTCGGAGCAGTGCGACCTTTGAAGAATTGAGAACGGCAACAGGCTGGGATGACGATGCCCAAGTTGCCACACAACTCAATGACCTGATGACCGCTGGGCTGTTATCCAAGCGTGGAGCGAAGTACTTCCTTGGCTAGTTGACTCAGTCCTCGTCGAAGAACTCACAAATGAGCTTGTTCACCCGAGTTGGTTGCTGGAGTTGGAGAAAGTGTCCAGCGTCATCAATGACCTCAAAACGAGATCCCGGGGCCAAGTGAGCCAAGGGGTCGGTCACGATTGACAGCGCAAAGCAGCCATCTTGTCGGCCATGGAGATACAGCGTTGGAATCGTCGTTGGCGCCGCAGAAGCTGCTTGAGCATCGCTCAGTTCTGGGTCTTGATATGCGGGATCAAACATCGCTCGGTAATAGGACAACGCGGCCAAGGTGTGGTCATCGCCGGCAAGTGCCGCTTTGATGTGGACCAGATCCTCAGTTGCGTCATATCCCGGGCTCCAGTCAGCCCAGAGGCGCTCAATGAAGGCGAAGTCGTTCATGGGAACCACCATCTCCGACAGGGGGTTCTGGAAGAAGAACATGTACCAACTGCGCTTCAATTGGTCGACGTCAAAAAATGCCGAGGCGACTGAGGCGAGAGGCGGCACATTGGCCGTCACTGCCCGGCGCCAGCGGTTCGGCTCCAAGTTGACGGCGGTGTAGGTGGTCATTGCCCCCCAGTCGTGGCCAACAATGACGGCATCGTCTCCACCACGAAAGGCTTCGTGCAGGGCATTGGCATCGAGGCCGAGTTGACCGAGCTGGTACCGCTTGTTGGCAGGGACCGCTGTTGGGGCATAGCCACGCTGTGCTGGTGCAACAACGTGGTAACCCCGGGCAGCCAATTCCGGCATTAAGTGTCGCCAGGTGTGAGGGCTATCGGGAAAGCCATGGAACAACAAGGCGAGTGGCCCGTCTTTTGGTCCGGCCTCAAGATAGGCAAATTGCACGTCGTTGGCTTGAATGTACTGGTAGTCCACGGCACAAACCTATCGGCCAACGTCGCTATGGTGTGGATGTGGCTGAACCTTCCAACACCGCTTCTGGAATTGGTCCACTTGATGCGGCTCACTACCGCAGTGTCCTTGGGCACTTCGCCTCTGGCGTCACCATTGTGACGGCGATGACCTCGAGTGGACCGGTTGGCTTTACGTGTCAGTCCTTTAGTTCGCTGTCACTTGATCCGCCGCTCATTTGGATTGCGCCGGCGACTTCGTCATCAACGTGGCCACTCATTGACCGTGTTGGTGCCTTTACCGTCAATGTGCTCGGAGCAGACCAAGAGACACTTGCTCGAGAATTCGCCCGGTCTGGAGCGGACAAATTTGCCGGCATTGGCTATGACCTTGGGGTCACTGGTGCCCCAAGGATCCACGGCACGTTGGCGCAGATTGACTGCACGGTTTGGTCAGTGGCTGAAGCTGGTGACCACTACTCAGTTGTGGGTGCAGTGGCGGGTTTGGCCAGTGCTCATGGGTTGCCACTGTTGTTTTTCCGCGGTGGATTTGGGGAGTTCTCCCAGTAGCGAGGTACGCGCGGTACCGTAGAGGCAGATGCGAACGAAGGTTCGCTCGACTTTTGTTATGACTGCACTCCTCCTCCTGCTCGCCATTGTGGCGCTCGTCGCGCTTGCTGCGTGGATTCGGCAGCGTCGTCACAGCGCCGAGTTGTCCTCCATTAACGACTACCGCCACGCGCTGTCGACCCTGGCGGCAATGCAACACACCTCAGCCGAACATCGCCTCCGGGTCCTCGGTGAAGGTGAGCCAGCCCCGAGTCACCTCGGCGGGGTTGTTCCACCGAGCCTCGATCCTGAATTTGACGGTGGGCGAGTCGTGATGGGTGCTGACGGCGAGCCCATCTACGTCTTTGACGAAGTCCGTCCTCCACCAGCCCCGGTCAGCCAGCATGGCGAACGTCGCCGAGAGACTGACTGGGCAATCAATCACATGAGTGGCGGCTTTGGCCGGCGGCGGCCGGTTGGACTGTTCATTGCCGGCATTGCTATTGCGCTCTTCGTCATTGTTGGAGCGGTTTTTGAGAATCGTCAGCCCTCGCCAACGCTGGTGACGATTGCAACGACCACTTCAACAACCACGTCAACAACCTTGCCGCCTGCAGCGGCGCCGCTTAGCCAAGGACCCGGCGTTGCCACCTACGCAACCGTCGGCGCGAACTACACCGTTCTCGTCTTGCCTGCATCTGCGTGTTGGGTCCAAGTTGAGGGCCTGACGTCCAAGACGACGCCATATGCCGAAACGGTCAATGGCGGGGTTCGCAAACAGCTCACCTTGAATGAGCCAGCGACCGTGTCGCTCGGGTCGCCAACTGGCGCAGTGGTCCTGCTTGACGGCGTGCCACTTCAGATGCCCCCAGTTGGTTCGCCAACGGTGTTGACCTTTGACGTCCCAGGCACCACGACGACCACAACTACCTCAACGACGCTCCCAAACAACGTTCTGAGTGGCTCGGGACTTCCCTAGTTTTTTTCGAAGGTGGTGAGGATGAAGGTGGCAACCTTTGCCTCATCACGCCAACTCTCGTAGCGACCTGACGGTCCGCCGTGACCAGCTCCAAGGTCGGTGTGGAAGTACACCTTGGTGGTGGGGCTTTCGGCCCGGATCTTGGCCACCCACTTCGCTGGCTCGAAGTAGCCAACTCGAGAGTCATTGAGCCCAGCGGTGACGTAGAGATCGGGGTAGGTAATGGGGTTGCCCATTGCGTCATGGCTGGCCACATTGTCATAGGGGCTGTAGGCAACCATGGTGGCGAACACTTGAGCACTCTGTGAAGGGTTGCCCCATTCTTCGTATTCACCAACGGTAAGTGGGAGCGATGCGTCGAGCATGGTGGTCACACAATCAACAAAGGGCACTTCGGCTACGACCCCAGCAAATGTCCCGGGTTCAAGATTCATGGCTGCTCCAACTAAGAGCCCACCGGCAGATCCACCTCGAGCGATGATCCGAGTTGGATCTGACCAACCACTGGCCACGAGTTCATGCGCACAGGCCAAAAAGTCGGTGAACGAATTCGCCTTGTTGTGAAGCTTGCCCCCTTCATACCAAGCCCGTCCGAGCTCTCCGCCACCTCTCACATGGGCCAGGGCAAAGATCACCCCACGGTCTAAGAGTGAGAGTCGGAAGGCAGAAAAGGTCGGGTCTTCACAGGACTCGTAGGACCCATAGCCATACAGCACCGTTGGCGCTGGCCCATTGTTGAGCCCAGCGAGGTCACTGCGCCAGACGAGACTGAGTGGAACGGAGGTTCCATCAGGTGCAGTGGCGGAAATTCGGGTGGTGCTGTAGTGCTCTTTCGTGAATCCCCCCAAGACTTGTTGTTGCTTGAGGACGGTGATCTGCCGTGAAGCGAGGTCAAGCGAGAGCACTGAACTGGGCTCAACCATTGAGGTTTGGCCAAAACGAAGGGTGGTTGAGGAGAATTCTGGATTCTCACCAACCCAGGTGGTTGACGGCTCGTCAATGGCTTCAATGAGCCAGCTCGTGGCAAAGGCGTTCGGTGTTGGGGCTTCGCCGCCGAGGTCCAAGATGCGAACTCGCTGAGCGCCACCTAGTCGCTCGGTCACTGCGAGATGGGTAGCAAAGCTGTCAAGGTCATCAAGGCGCGTTCCCGGCCGGTGGGCAATGAGTTCGGCGAGTGGACCACCGCTGCGCAGGCGCATGACGAGGCGGAAATCCGCGCCGACGTCATTGGTGAGGATCAAGAGTCGGTCAATCCCATCTTGTCCATGGTGGTGATCAACGGCATATTCATGGCCTGGGCGACGGGCTTCAACCAAGACCGGTGGAAGTGTTGGCGCATCTGGGTCAAGAAGCCAACATTCTGAAGAAGTCTTTGATCCCAAGTGGACAACGATGGCTCGACGGTCTCGACTCGTTCCAATGGAGAGCGAGAACCGAGCATCGTCTTCTTGGAAGACCAATGCATCGTTGCGCTCGTCTGATCCGAGCTCATGGCGCCACACCTGATGCGGCCGCATTGCTTCGTCGACTCGGCAGTAGAACACGAAGCGAGCATCTGAGCTCCAGGCCAAGCCGTAATAGGTGTCAGAAATGACCGAGCCAATCGCAGCACCGTCAGCAATCCGGCGAAAGGCCAAGGTGTAGCGCTCGTCGCCTTCGGTGTCACAGGCATAGGCAAGGAGTTGGTGATCGGGGCTGACGGCCAGGTTGCCAGCGGAGAAAAAGTCATGGCCCTCTGCTTCAGCGTTCTCGTCGAAGACGATTTCTTCGCCTACTGCATCATCAAGAAGAACTGGCGGAGCACTCTGTCCATCTGCGAGCTGGCGGGCATAGATTGGATACGACAGCCCCTCAACGGTGCGGACGTAGTACCAGTAGTTCCCTCGTTGGACCGCAACGGAGAGGTCGCTTTGGACAATGCGGGCGAGGTACTCGGCATAAATCGTTTCGGTGAGTTCGCTGTGCTGGGTCATGTGCTCGGCAAAAGCAGCATTTTCGGCACCTAAGTGATCGAGAACTTCGCTGCTTTCTCGGTTGTTCATCCAGTAATACGGGTCAACTCGAGTCACCCCATGATTCGTCAGTTCGGTCGGGGCAATGCGAGCAATTGGTGGAGTGGACACACCTCAAGCCTGCCAGAGAGCAGACTCACGCTGTGCGGGGCCAACTCTGCCGCTTGGACCAGTGGGGGAGTTGCTACTATGGAGATTGGAGAAACCCTCTTCCCCGGAATAACCGGTGAACGCAGTGACGGAGACCCAAAATGGCGATCGACGACCTCGACCTCGGCAAATATCAGCTCGGGTGGTCAGACGAAGAAGACTACGTCTTCAAGCCACGCAAGGGCCTCTCTGAAGAGATCGTCCGCGAAATGTCGGCGATGAAGAAAGAGCCGCAGTGGATGCTCGACTTCCGCCTCGGAGCGCTCAAGCGCTTCCGACGCAAGCCCATGCTTGAGTGGTTCGCGGCCAAGATGCCGGACCTTGATTTTGATGACATCTACTACTACATCAAGCCAACTGGCGGCCAAGTCGATGACTGGAACGACCTGCCTGATGCCATCAAGAACACCTATGAGCGACTCGGGATTCCTGAAGCCGAGCGGAAGTATCTCGCTGGCGTCACTGCGCAGTACGAATCAGAAGTGGTCTTCCACCGCAACCGTGAGGACCTAGAGCAGCTCGGCGTGTTGTTCTGCGATATGGACACAGCAGTTCGTGAGTATCCAGAACTCGTGCGGAAGTGGTTTGGAACCATCATTCCTCCAAATGACAACAAGTTCGCTGCACTCAACTCAGCGGTGTGGTCGGGTGGATCGTTCATCTACGTGCCACCAGGGGTCAAAGTCGACCAGCCACTTCAGGCGTATTTCCGCATTAATGCGGAGAACATGGGCCAATTTGAACGCACGCTCATCATTGCCGACGAAGGATCACAAGTGCATTACGTCGAGGGCTGCTCGGCTCCGGTGTACTCGACGGACTCGCTGCATTCAGCAGTGGTGGAACTCGTTGCCCTGCCGGGAAGCCGCATCACCTACACCACGATCCAAAACTGGTCGAACAATGTCTACAACTTGGTGACCAAAAGAGCTCGAGCCGAAGCCGAAGCCCACGTTGAGTGGATTGACGGCAACATTGGTTCACGGCTCACCATGAAGTACCCAAGCGTCTACCTCATGGGACCAAAGGCCTCTGGTGAAGTGCTCTCTGTTGCCTATGCCGGACCCGGCCAGCAGCAAGATGCTGGTGCGAAGATGGTCCACGCTGCTCCAGAGACGACGTCGACCATTGTCAGCAAGTCGATCAGCAAAGATGGTGGAAACACCACCTACCGAGGCCTCGTGCACGTGAATGAAGGTGCCAAAGGGGCGAAGTCTTTCGTCCGCTGTGATGCGCTGCTCCTCGACGACCGATCAATTTCTGAGACCAAGCCCTACATGGAAGTCTTGGAGCGTGATGCTCGCATTGGTCATGAGGCAACGGTGTCAAAGATTGGCGACGACCAGTTGTTCTACCTGATGAGCCGAGGACTGTCCGAAGCGCAAGCGATGGGCATGATCGTGAACGGTTTCATTGAGCCCATCACCCGAACGCTGCCAATGGAATATGCAGTTGAGTGGAGTCGCCTCATTGAGCTGCAAATGGAAGGCTCAATCGGCTAGTTCGGCTCAGCAGAGACTTCTCTGCTGAGTTGATCTGCTTGGAGCACCGTTGTCGTTGCTTCAACGCGCCCGACCGCTCCTGCTACTTCCGCCGCCACATGGCCAAGCAACGACTGGTTCGATGGTCTAGGTCAACGTGAATTTTCCAGTGGAAATGCGCACGACTTGAGGTATTGCCGCGCCGGTGAGTCCACCATGATTCAGGGCGGAACAGGTCGTCTTCTCGTGCACAGATCAATCCCAGGAAAGCAAATGAGCAGCGCGACAATCGGGACGGAGGTCAACAAGATCGCTGCGACAACCACAAGTCCAGACAAGACGTTGTGCCACTTCATCATCGAGATCGTGGCAAGTGGTGAGTCGCAGTTGTGATGACGCTTGGGTCGCTGAGGCAGCCGCAGAATCATCCGTTGTCGCGTCGAGCGCTTCACTGAAGAACTCGGCGTCTTCACCCTTGATCTTTGTTGCTTCTGCTCTCTAGTATTTGAAGGTGGCAATGAACGAACACTGCAAGCACTTCCAGTCTCGGACCTATGACAGTGGCGAGGCCGCTCGGTATTGCTCACTCGATTTGGCCCCTGAAGCACCATGGAACTGCCCACCTGGGTGCGCTGCTTTTGCACCACGACTCGCCGATGTTGGCTGGAGTCACGGAAGCCTCATTCCAACTCCCGTTGGGCTGCCACCGGAGGCTGAACCGGGCTCAATTGGTCCCCTCCTCGATGCAGCAGAAGACATTGTGGCCGGTGCCACGAGAGCTCTTGCCCAAGAGCGCGCCGCCAAAGAAGCGCCGAAATCTTGGCGACGATTCTTTCGCCGCCGCTAGGGCTCAGTTGCCGGTGAACTTCGGCGGGCGCTTCTCCATGAATGCCGTCATGGCCTCAACGAGGTCTTCGGACTGCAAGGCTCCAGCATTCCAGACCGCGACGTAGTCAAGTCCTTGTGCCACCGTCATGTTCTCGCCGGCGGCCAACACAGCTTTTGTTCCAGCAACGACGAGGGGTGAATTTGCTGCGATCTCTTCAGCCAACGAATGGGCGAGGCGGAGCGCATCTTCACGAGTTGTTCCCACTTCGTTGATGAGGCCAATCGCACCCGCACGTTCAGCCGAGATGTCTTTTCCTGAAAGGGCAAGTTCGGCAACCTGGCCGGCTCCAATGAGTCGGGGGAGTCGCTGCAAACTGCCGAGATCGGCCACGATGGCAACCTTTGCCTCTCGCACGGAGAAGATCGCATCTGATGAGGCATAGCGAACATCGCACGCCGCAATCAGGTCAACTCCTCCGCCAATGCAGTAACCATGCACGGCGGCGATAAAGGGTTTTGGGCTTTCGGCGATTGCTGTGATGGATTGCTGCCACGGTTTGAGTGAAGCTAAGAACCTCGCAGCCTTTGTTGCTTGCGAAGTCTTCCCGCCCCCGCCCCCGCCGCCCATGGTGAGGGCAACCGCCTTCAAATCAAGACCAACGGAAAAATGGGGGCCTGCGGCATCAACAACGACTGCTCGCACGGCAGCATCAGCATTGATGGCCTCAACCGCCCTGGCCAAATCAGCAAAGAACTCCTCGCCCATGGCGTTTCTCGCCTCTGGTCGGTCGAGGGTCAAGGTGGCGACAAAGCCTTGAACGGTGAGGGAAAGGACAGAAGACTCGAAACTTCCAGCAGAGGTCATGGCCTCAGCCTATTTTGCCAAGAGCCCACTCGCGGCGAACGGCTGTGCTTTGACCGCTGACGACTACGCTCTTAGTGTTCACTGCACGCCGAGTTTCTCGCGAGAGGCCATTTTCTGTTGAGTTTGACCACGCCGCCACCACTTCAGTCTGGTCCTGCGTGGCTGCAGGAATTGCGCCAGCGCGCCGCTGCACAAGCAGAGATCCTCCCCATGCCCTCGGCAACTGAGGAGCTTTGGCGCTATTCGCCAATTAACGATTTGGTGCTTGATGCGTTCCATACGGTTGAAACCCCGACGGTTGCAAAGAAGACAACGGCACTCCTTGGGCAACTTTCCGCCACTCCGGCGTGCGTGATTTCCCTCGTTGATGGCCATGTTGTGAGCGTGGACACCACAAATCTTCCAGCTGGAGTCACCGTTTCGACCTCGGTCAACGACCTCGCACCACTCGTGCCACTCAGTTCGGCTGCACCGAGCCGTCTCGATGCCATTCATGACCTGTTAGCGCCACAACTCGTCGTCATTGACATTGGTGCACGCCTCAATATTGACGGCCCAATCGTGATTGTCTCTGAACTCGTGGACCCAACTGCGTTGACCACTCCGTGGGTGCACATTCGCCTTGGAGTTGGCGCCCAAGCGGAAGTGGCTGAGCTTGTCGTTGGTGGCGGCGAAACACTCACCTTGTCGACCACTGAGCTAACCGTTGGTGATGGAGCGTATCTCCGACATGTTGCCGTGCAGCTCGCCGAAGGAGCCGCCTGGCACCTGTCGCATCAATTGGCAACCGTTGGGCGTGATGCAACGCTCGAGAGTTTCTCGGTCGGTCTTGGCGCAGCGTATGACCGAGTGCACACCGAAGTCACCATCACCGCATCTGGTGGGACGTCGCGCCTTCGTTCGCTCTATCTCGGTACCGATCACCAAGTCCATGATGTGCGAACGGTGCAAGACCATGCAGCACCGCACACCAACTCTGATCTGTTGTGCAAAGGTGCCGTAGCCGACTCTTCAACCTCGGTGTTCACTGGCACGATTGCCATCAGAAACGGCGCCGTGCGCTCTGATGCGGTGCAAAACAACCACAACCTCGTGCTTGGTGAGCACGCAAGTGCAGAGTCCGTGCCCAACCTTGACATCCACGAAAGCGATGTGCGATGCGCGCATGGATCAACGGTTGGGCCAGTCGATGAAGAACAGCGTTACTACTTGGAGTCTCGTGGCATTGCCCCTCAGGTGGCTGAACGCCTCCTCGTGTCTGGGTTCTTTGACGATGCGCTCGATGCCTTGCCAGTCAAAAGCGTGGTGAATCTCGTGCGCTCAACGTTGCGAGCAAAACTCTCCCGGGCACTGAACGTGGAGGCTGCAAGTGAGTGAGCACATGGTTTGTCTGACGAGCGACCTCGAAAGCGGGACAGCGCAGCGCTTTGATGTCGAAGGGCATCGCATTGCCGTCGCTCGAGTTGGCGACGCGTTCTACGCCATTGGCGACCGTTGCAGCCACGAAGATTTCTCGCTCGCACTCGGCGAAGTCGACTCAGAGAACTGCGAGATTGAATGCGCCCGTCATGGAGCGAGTTTTGACTTGGCGTCAGGGAAAGCCATGACCTTTCCTGCGACTGAGCCCGTGGCGAGTTATCCCGTGACCATTGTTGATGGATCAGTAGTAGTGGAGCTTTCATGAGTCGCTTAGTTGTCAATGATCTTCATGCCGAAGTCGTCGGACGCGAAATTCTCCACGGCATCTCTTTTGCGGTATCGCCGGGTGAAATTCACGCATTCATGGGGCCAAATGGTGCCGGAAAGTCCACCTTGGCTCACGCCATTATGGGCCGGCCTGGAACCACCATCACCAAGGGCACGATCACGCTCGATGGCGTCGATCTGACGAATCTGCCGGCCTATGCCCGTGCACAAGCTGGACTCTTCCTTGGCCTCCAGCATCCTTTGGAAGTTCCTGGCGTTCGCTTGCTCGATGCTCTTGTTGCTGCCATTGCTGGCGGAGATGCAGCACGCATTGACGAGAAGTTGCACGCTGCTGCCGAAGCAATTGGGCTGAATCCTGCACTGCTCGAGCGGTCACTCAACGTTGGTCTTTCGGGTGGCGAGCGAAAGCGCAGCGAAATTGTTCAACTCGAGGTCTTGCGCAGTCCTGTCGCGCTGCTCGATGAAATTGACTCTGGACTTGATGTTGATGCCTTGAGCGCAATTGGCAAACACTTAAGCGAAGCTGTGGCCGATCCAACCTGGCAACTCTCTATTGTTGCCATCACGCACTTTCGACGACTTCTCGATGTGTTGACCCCAGACCGCATTCATGTGCTCGTCGATGGTCGACTCGTTGATGAAGGTGGGCCCGAACTTGTGGCAGTTTTGGAAGCCGATGGGTATGCCCGATATCGCGCTCCACGCGAAGACCCCTTCGCGTTGTAGCAAAGAGCCCTGGCATGGGTTAGTCCAACTTGGCGAGTTGTTCGTTGAACAGGTCGAGCATGTGGCTCCAAAACTCCGTTGGTGGTTTCGTGTCAGTGGTGGCCTTGAGCCAGTGACGCCCTGACGGACCAAGGGCAACTTTCAACCGTTTCACCTCGCCTTGCAACATTGCCACGCGGTCAGCGTCATGGCCACCATGGCGTGCAATGCCGAGATCTCGCTCTGCAGTGATCAGATCGTTCAAGATCTCAGCGCGCTTTTGGCCGAACTGTTGGCTGAAGTCATCAAGGACCCGTGCAGTGCCAGGTCCACCAGCCAAGACGTGCTCTTCGTGAGGAGTTGCACCTTCAGCTTCTAGGTCTTGGCGGACCCAGTAGCGAGAAATCGGAAAGCCGAGTGCGACGACTCCAGCTGTCGTGACAATGATGGCGACGCCAATGAGTGTGGTGCTCACCGATCCTTCGACATGACTTTGGATTTGATTGAAGGTTCCGTGAATGGCGGTAGCGAGGATGATTCCTCCAACCGAAATGCCAATTCGGCTCTTCAAGGGTCGTCGCACGGCCAAGGCAAAGGCGGCACCAACAATGGCGCAAGTTCCCATGTGGAGCAGATTGGTTGAAGTGGATCGGGCAACGAGAAGACTGAAGGAATCTCCGTTGAAGTTGCGGAGATCGAACCAGGTTTCACGAAGAGCAAAACCAGCACCGCATGCGGTGCCAAGGATTGCGCCATCGACATACCACCGACAGCGTTTCGTCGCGGTCAGCCACAAGAGGGGAAAGGACTTCGTGGTCTCTTCAAGAAGCGGAATCCACAACGTAAGTGCGAGTGAAATGCCAACTGTCTGAACAAAGAAATCATTTGGCCCGTTGACGAGATAGGTCGCCGCCATACCCCAGGCAACGTCGAGCAGAAGCAGCCACCACAGTCGTTGCAAACTCTTGGCCAACAGTGCCATGCCGACCACAATCAACAGGGGAATAGTCGTTGCGACGATGACTCCACCAGAGTTGGTCATTTCATTCCTTGTTGTCTTTTTTCATACCTTCCATTAGAATCTATTGGATTATGAATGGACGGCGTTTCACGGCGTCATGAAAGGCTCATTGTGACTAAGACCTATGAACAGGCGCGTCGCCACCATCTCCTCGTTGGAGCACTTGTTGGAGCACTTGTTGCTGTTGGTGTCGCTGCAGCCATTCTTGCGGGAACTTCATCAAACTCGTCAAGTCCAGGGGCAATCACCAAAAAGTGTCAAGGTCAACTTATTCGCGGCTACTGCGTTGCGCCGGGATCAAATCTGACCGGTGCAAATCTGAAGGGCGCCAACCTTCGCGGTGCGAACTTCAAAGGCACAACCCTTGTTCGAACCAACTTAACTTTTGCTGACCTGACTGGAGTTCAGTCGGGAACCATTGCTGGCGTCCCAAGTGGCCTTCCAACAAATTGGGCACTTCGCAAGGGTTATCTCATTGGTCCAGGAGCGAACCTTGCTGGTGCAGATCTCAGTGGAGCGAACTTAAGCGGGCTCGATCTCGCTGGAGCGAATTTGAACGGTGCAAACCTGTCGGCTGCAAACCTTGACCAAACGAACTTGTCGCAAGCAACGGTTGTAGGTGCAAACCTCGACGCCACAATTTTGGCAAATGCCAAAGTTGCTGGACTTTCTTCTGGATCACTTTCGGGTGTCCCGGCGTCACTCCCTGACCAGTTTAAAGTCGTCGTCGGCTACCTCGTTGGGCCTCAGGCCAACCTTCGGGGAGCAGGCCTGGCTTCAGCAAATCTCGCTGGCGTGAATTTGACCGACGCAGATCTGACTTGGGCTGACTTGACCAGCGTGCGTTCGGGCAAAATCATCGGTTCACCAGCGGGTCTTCCCGGCCACTGGAAGCTTGTCGGCGGATTTCTCGTTGGGCCAAGCGCGAACCTCAATGGGGCAATGTTGACCAATGTTGATGTGACCGGCGTGGAGTTCGCCAAGGTCGCGATGGAAAAGATTCGTACCCTGGGCCTGACGGGAAGCCCAGCGTCGATTCCACCAGAATGGGCCTTTACCAATGGTTACCTCGTTGGGCCGTGGGCAGATCTCCGTGGAGCGCAGTTGCAGCGTGCTGAACTCTCAAACGTTAACTTATCGAACGTCAACGCCGTGAGCGCAAAGTTCTCCTACGCCACGTTGACCAATGCCAACCTGAAAGATGGCAACTTTACAAAGGCGATCCTTCCGAGCGTATTCTTGAATGGTGCCAAGGTGAACAAGGGAACAGATTTCAGCGGAGCGTTCCTCGATGGAACCCACGATTTGGATCCAGGGGCAACGTATTCAACCTCGACGACGTGTTCCAACGGCTTGCACTATGGCAGTGGTGGCGACTGCCCTTGAGCAGGAAAGACTGAAGCGTTGCCAGAATCGGGT
>CANGPX010000043.1 GCA_947456095.1 Acidimicrobiaceae bacterium | reverse complement strand
GCAGGCGGGGTGCTTGGTCGCGACATTGCCATTGTTCCCATTGACGACCAGGCAGACCCAATCAAGGGCGTAGCTGCGGTCAACGCGGCGATTGCCAGCCACTTGGACGGCATCGTTGGACCCTATAACTCAGGTGTTGGCGTGAAGACCTTGCCGATCTATCTCCAACACGCACTCATTCCAATCCGCCTGACTTCGGCAGCAGCAACGAGTGGCTACGGCTATACCGTTCAACCAATGGAGAGCCAAATTGCTCCCGTGGCAACCGAAGCCTTGCAGGGCTGGATGAAAGCCAAGTCGGTTGCCATTGTCTACGACCCAACGTCTTTGTATACAAAGGGCGTGGCAAAGCAGGTCCGCAGTGCACTTTCTGCCAGTGGTGTCGAGATCACCATGTTCAAAGAAATTCAGCCCGGCAAGGCCGCTTATGACAATGTCATGCGTGAAGCGCTGGCCACGTCACCAGACGCGGTCTACGCCGCGGTCTACATGCCTGAAGGGGCAAAGATGGCCAAGGCGCTTGTCGCTGCGGGTTCAACAACCAAGTGCCTTATGGATTACGCCTCGTATGACTCAGGCTTCGTTTCAGCTGCTGGGCCAACAGCTGCTGAGCACTGCTCGGTCCTTGGTGTTCCTGCACCTCAAGATTTTGCTGACGACACCAACCAAGTAGAAGCCTTCCAAGCCAAGTTCGGCCACTTCCCAGGAACCTGGAGCCCGTATACCTACGACTCGGTGAACTTGCTCCTCGACGCCGCTCGAAAAGCAAAGAGCTTCTCTGATGTTTCCCTCCGTCCAATCTTGGCCACGACGCACAACTGGCATGGCTGGACCGGAATGGTCAATATTGAACTTGTCTCTGGCGACCGGACTCCGGCAACGGTCGTCGTGACGAAGACCAAAGGTGGCGAACTTCGTCTCGATCACTCGTGGGCGGCAACAGCAGGTGTCTTGGCTCGAACCGTTCACGTTGAAGCCAAGCTCACGTCCAATGGCACCAACTTGAACAAAGTTGACCCTTCAATCACCTACGGCACGAATGAACTCGTTGGCGTCTCGGCCGGATCAGCAGAAACCACAGCAGGCGTGCAGGTCAACATGCAAGGAAATGTTGTCTACAACTATGGAAGTGGGCCGTTGTTTGGCTTTGTCACCTTCACCTTCGAAGATGGCTCCACCTTGGCAACTCAGATGGATGGCCAAGCCAAGAAGAATCTGTTTGATCAATCGACGACCTTTCAGGCCAAGTTGGTGGTGATTGGCGGCACGGGAACCTTCCAAGCGGCGAACGGAACCGGCACCTTTACTGGCAGTCGCGATGGCCAGATTGGTTCTCCTGTCAACGCGATGTTTACGATTTCGCTGCGCGGCCAGAACTAACCCCACTTGCGACTTTGCCTCCTCGGCGGTACCGCTTTTCTTGGAAAGTACATTGCCGAGGCTGGCCTAGCCGCAGGTCACGAGGTGACCTGTGTCGCCCGTGGAGCATCGGGACCAGTGCCAAAAGGTGCTCGCCACCTTGTCCTTGATCGTTCGCAACTTGACGCGCTCAGCGCGCTGAACGAAGAGTCCTTTGACGCAGTTGTTGAACTGACCTGGCAACCTCGCTTTGCCCGTGAGGCGCTTGCTGCACTGTCGAATAAGACTGAGCGGTGGTGCTTTGTCTCATCAGTGTCGGCCTACGCCAACCACGACGTTTCCGAGATGGATGAAAGCACACAACTCCTCGATCCGCTTGACGGCGACGATGCAACGATCGAGTTCTATGGCGAGGCAAAAGTTGCCTGCGAGCAAGCGACGATCCTTGCTCGTGGCTCGAGGTGCTTGATTCTTCGCCCCGGTCTTATTGGCGGGCCAGGTGACGTGAGCGATCGAAGTGGAGCATGGGTTGCTCGCTGTGCTCAAGACCCAACAGCTCCGCTGCTGGTCCCGAGGTCGCCATCAAGTTTTGTTCAAGTCATCGATGGACGAGACCTCGCTGAGTTCATTGTGGTTGCACTCACGAATGATCTCGTTGGCACGTTCAATACCGTTGGCGAGTCTGTGGCGTTCTCCGAGTTCGTTGCACTGTCTCGTCGCGTTGGCGGACACACTGGCGAGGTGCGCCAGGTTGATTGGCCTTGGCTCAAAGATCGTGGGGTCCAATCGTGGGCCGGACCTCAGTCAATGGCTTGTTTCGTAGCTGAGGCCGAGATGGCTGGTTGGGGCAGCGTCAATGGTGAAACGGCACGATCACATGGCCTCAACCTGCGTTCGCTCGAAGCGACCATCACCGACACCTTGGCTGACGAGCAACTCCGCGGACTTGGTCGCGCTCGTCGTGCTGGACTCTCGCTTGACCGAGAGAGGCAATTGCTCGCTCAGTTCTCTCTGGAAATCTCAAAGGGAAATGACCAAGAGTCCCCCTGAAATGGTTCCTTTCCCTCCGACGTTGGAAGTTGTGGTCCTCTAGGAAAAGTTCAGACCCGCGAACTCGCCCGACTCCCGCCAAGCCTTGATGTAGGCGAAATAGCCAATTGAACCGGTGGGGTAGTTCCCCATGGTCCGCAGTTGACGAGCGTCTGGACCCTTGCCTTCGTTGTTGTAATAGCCCGGGGTGCAGTCGGGACTATTCATGACCGTACCGGCAGCCATTTCATACTGCGCCACCCAGGCTTGGACCGCCTCGGCATCTGGCTCAACCAGGGTGGCTCCAGTGCTTTTGGCATGGTTAATGACGCAGGCGATGACTCGTGAACTCTCGACGTGGTTGTGGGTGATGTTCGAAATCAAATTGGCGGCTTGGCTGGGCTGCATCACGAAGAGGTTGGGGAAGTCCACCACGTGCAGACCATGGAGGGTTTCCATCCCCTCGGACCACTTCCTCGTCAAGGTGAGCCCGTTTCGTCCCACCATTTCAAAACCCGTGCGTCGAGTGAGTTCGGTGCCTATTTCGAATCCCGAGGCGAAGATCAACACGTCGAGGTCGTAGTGCACTCCCTCCACCCACACGCCGGTCTCATCAATGCTTTCCACCCCTTGACCGTTGGTGTCGACCAAATGCACCGAGGGACGGTTGTAGGTGTCGAGGTACTCGTCGTGGAAGCAGGGTCGCTTGCACAGTTGGCGATACCAAGCCTTCAGAGCCTCTGCAGTGTCAGGGTCGCCGACCGTGGCGTCGACGCGAGCACGGATTTCTTCCATCTTGTCGTCATCACAGGCCTCATAGGCACTGCGCATGATCTCTGGAGTGAAGTTCCCCTTTGCTTCTTTGATGACGCGGTCTCTGATGCGTTGAGAGATGTCCGTCCAGCCGTCTTTGACGTAGTCCACGTCGGCAAAACCCATGTTTTGCAGGGTGCAGAAGTTGAGCAGCCATTCCTCCTGCCAACCAAGGCCGAGTTCGCCCACACTCTCGGGAGTCAGGGGGTGGTTGTTGCGAACATCAACGCTCGAGGGCGTGCGTTGGAAGACGAAGAGTTGCTGGGCATCACGGCCGAGGTGAGGCACGCACTGAATGGCTGTCGCCCCAGTGCCAATGATGCCCACTCGCTTGTCGTGCAGTTCTGTCATGGGAGCTAACGGCCCGCCTCCGGTGACTGAGTAATCCCAACGACTGGTGTGAAAGGCCTCTCCGGCGAAACGCTCAATGCCGGCAATGCCTGGGAGCTTCGGTCGATGCAGTGGGCCGGTGCCGGTAATGACAAAGCGTGCGCGGAGTTCATCTCCCCGGTGGGTGGTGACCATCCAGCGCTGGTCCGTCTCGTCGAAGATGGCGCCGCTGACCTGGGTGGAAAACAGGGCCTGGTCGTAGAGACGGTAGTGACGGGCAATGCGTTGGGCGTGGGCGAAGATCTCTGGGGCCAAGACGTACTTGTGAGTGGGAAGGTAGTTGGTTTCTTCCAATAAGGGGAGATAGATCATGGCCGCGGTGTCGCACATGGCCCCGGGGTAACGGTTCCAGTACCACACGCCTCCAACGTCACCGCCGCCTTCGATGATGACGATGTCTTCAACGCCTCCGTCGCGCAGACGAGCGCCAGCTGTTAGTCCGGCAAATCCCCCACCAATAATGACCACTTCGACCTCGCGCCGCACTGGCTCGCGGTCAATGACGGAGGTGTAGGGGTCCTCAATGAAGTGGGCGTAACGCCCCGTTGGCTCTAGGTACTGCTCATTGGCATCGGGACGAATGCGCTTGTCGCGTTCTTGTTGATACTTACGACGGAGGAACTCGGTATCAACGGCCACCTCCCTACGGTATCGCTCAATTAGTGGTGAGCGCCTTGACGCCAGATCAAGGTCCGCTTGTTGGCGAGTCCCGAGTTTTTGCCTAGCGGGGCCAACCTGCGCGCTCGAAAGCCTCAGGTTTTGTGCAGATGGTTCTCTAGAAACAGCGTCGCCGTGATTGCTTTTGGCCAACAGATTGATGCGGAGGTCGAGGCAAAATTCGAGGCGGCCCATTCTCGAAGTGAAGAGCTCTTCAAGCGTTGAAGAACTTTCCGCCTCTTCGATCTACTCAGATCGATGTGCATTGAAGTTGCGAAAGATTTTCTTCTGTGCGGCGTAGGTGGCGGTGAATCGTCCAAAAGCGTCGTCGTAGATTCCACGGTGTTCACGCTTTGGCGTAAAGGTTTGCGCCACGGTGACCTTCGCAGCGCTCGTGGCCAGATCGGTTTCTGAAACAGCCATTGCGGCAAAGAGCGCCATGCCGCGAAGGTTTGCATTGCGAGGGTCTTCGACTTGTTCAATGGTGCGGTCCATGACGTCGGCCATGATCTGGCACCACAGTGGCGATTGTGCTCCTCCGCCAATCAATCTGATGGCGTCGAAGCGATGGTTGGTGAATTTTTCCGCCGACTGGAGGAGCCAACGGCTGTTCAGAGCAACCCCCTCAAGGGTGGCGCGAACGAGGTGGTGTCGAGAGGTTTCTAGGCCTACATTGTTGAATCCACCGCGAGCATGACGGTCACTGATGGGGGTCCGCTCTCCAGCGAGCCATGGCGTGAACTGCACACCACCTGCACCAGCGGGAACCGTCTCGGCCAAGGCCAACAGTTCTGGAATGGAGGGGGCGCCTTCGTTGCCCGAGAGAAGGTGTTGGCCGAGCCAGTCAAGGCACCGTCCTCCGCTGTCTTGATTGTTGACGACGAGGTAGCGATCCTTCGTGATTCCCGTCACGGTTGCGATGGAGTGGGCGATATCAGTCTTTTTCTTGCCGACCGGACAGCTGAGCCACGACGTGGTGGAAATGGCGAGGTGGGCTTGGAAGTCCTCGACTGCGCCTGAGCCAACGCAGGCTGAATGCAGATCAGGAAGACCAGTCACGACCGGAGTGCCAGGAACGAGTCCAGTCGCCAAGCCAGCAAGGTCGGTAACGGTTCCAACTCTTGATCCAACTGCGACGATGCGCGGCAATTTCGCTCCATCAACCCCAAGTCGCTTCACCAGCGTTGCATCAAATGCGGTCACATTTGGGTCTCTTGTGTCAAACAGCCACGATGCACACATTGATGCAGAAGTCGCTACTGCCTCTCCGGTAAATCGCATGGAGAGGTAGTCCATGGGCTCGAGAAACCACCTCGCGCGGTCGCCAATCTCTTTGCCACGACCGCTGAGATAGGCCAGGTGTCCTGCGGTGTCATCGCCGCCAAGCGACGGAGGTGCGCCAGCTCGACGAAGAAATGCTGCGGCTGCTTGTGGCGCGTAGCCAGCAGCCATTCCCCCAATTCGCTTTCTCACATCAGATCCGCCTCGACGGTCCATCCACATGATGCACTCGTCAACAGGCTCACCGTTTGCGTCAACGGGAATGATCGATGCCCACTGGGAGGTCACGCCAACTGCGACGACGTCACGTGGGTTGATCCCTGCTTCGGACAGTCCTTGCCGAGAGGCTTGCGCCACAATCTGCCACCAACTCCGGGCGTCTTGGGTGGCTTGGCCATGTGGACCAAAGGTCGTTGCAACGGGAACATGGGTCTGCCACTTCGCCACCCCTGCTGTTGAAATGAAGCCGACCTTTGGCCCGCCGGTCCCGAGATCAATGGCCAACACATATGCCACTGCGCCCACGGGTTAGGCCTCGAGTTGTGGAGGAAGCGACATTTGCGTGTCGAGCATGGAGCCCATGATGGCGTTGATGAATTCAGCTGCTTCATCATTCGGGCCGCCATCAATACCGCCATAGATTGCCGAAGAGGTCGCTTTTTCTCCTGCGTGTTCAATGCCATAGCGAACGGCTTCGGCGAGATCACTCGCAAATGCTTCAGCTACGCCTGGCTGGGTTTGTGGACGGGTAACGGCCATGTGAATTGCGTTTGGATACTGCTGACCGTTGAAGCGCCAACCACGCTTTCGGAGAAAATCATTCACGTGGTAGATGTCAAAGACGTCTGAGGTGAAGCTAAAGAGGAATGTTGGGTTCCCAAGGATGCGGAGCTCTTCGTGTGATGCCACTGCCTGCTTCATGGCGTCAGCGGTTTCGAAGATGGCCTTGGCGTAGCCCAAATACCCTTGGCGACCGAGAGAAACCATTGCCGCCCAGGTCGCGGCCAACATTCCCCCCGAACGCGATCCTTCAATGCCGGGGGAGTGATACTTCCCACCACTCCAATCGGGTTGAAAGAAGTACTGAGCGTTTCGGTAAGCACGGTCTCGAAACAGCAAGGTGGAGGTGCCCTTTAAGGCGTAGCCGTACTTGTGGGTGTCGGCCGAGATTGAGGTCACTCCCTCGACGCGAAAGTCAAATGGAGCAATGTCGTACCCGAGTTCTTCGCCAAAGGGCAGGATAAATCCGCCGAGACAACCATCGACGTGGAGGCCGCAGCCAAATTTGATTGCCAACTGGCCAAGCTCGCTGATGGGGTCAATGGTTCCCCAGCCATAATTCGATGCTGAGCCAATGAGGCACACGGTGTGCTCATCCATCAGGCGTTCCACTGCTTCAACGTCGACTTGCATGGTTTCGAAGTTGATTGGAGCGATTCTCAGTTCAATGCCGAGCAAGTGGCACGCTTTTGAGAATGCAGGGTGAGCAGATTCGGGCTTCACCACATTGGGCCTCGTGATGCCGCGATGCTGTGCGCCATATTCGCGATAGGCGAGCATGGCATGGAGGATGGAGCCAGTTCCACCAGTGGTGAGGAGTCCGACCGGATCACCGTCAGTCACCGCATCGGCATGAAAGAGGTCAAGTGCCATGGCGAGAATCTCGCCTTCAAACTTGGTTGCACTCGGGCAGAGGTCTCGCTGCAAGGTGTTCACATGGCTGAACAGACCAAAAGCATCGTTGAGGAAGTCGTAGTGGTCATGGTCGCCGCAGTACATCGTGCCCGAGCACTTGCCCGTTTCCCATGCTGCGTCTTCGCGCTGTGCCATTTCGGCGAGTTCAGCCAAAATCTCTGCTCTTGGTCGACCATGTTCTGGAAGTGCTCGATTGACGAGGTAACGGTCGGTGTAAGGAAAGTCAGCCATGGAGTCCTCTCATTGATGCGCGAAGTCGCCTCAATAGTTCCTACTGTTACAGAGCAATGCCCAGAGGTCGACTCAACGAGACTTTAGGTCAAGCGCTTGGGCGAAACAGTTGCGCACTTCTTCTTTCGACCAAGGCTCTGGAGCCATGGTGATGAAGTAGTCGGCCAAGGCCAAGTCGCTCAATTGATCGAGGTCTGATTCAGAGATGTTGAGGTCACTGAGGACCGGAAACTCAAGGTCACTCAGGAGATTCTTGACCGCGCGCACCGCTCGCGAACCGTCACTGGTCCCGTCTTCGGGGGCACCCATGGCCGTTGCCACGCGCTCGAGTTGTGCGGCCACAAACGCACGCTCTCGATCGAGCGTCTCGGCCAAGACCAGGCCAATGGTGAGCCCATGTGGGGCGTGAGTCAGGCCGCCAATGGCTTGGCCAAGTGAGTGTTCGGCTGAGCAATCTGACACATTCATCGTGAGCCCAGCCATCATTGAGCCACACGACATTGCCGCTCGAGCCTCTGCATTGTTTGGACTTTTGAACGCGGCAACAATTGCCGGCGTCATCATGGAAATGGCTTCGAGTGCAATGGCATCGCCAATCGGTGTTCGACAACTCGCCACCATGCCGGCGATAGCTTGAGCAATCGCGTCAATACCGGTGTTTGCGGTCATTTCCTTCGGCATGGAGTGGGTGAGCAGTGGGTCAACAAGGGCATATTGCGCTCGCATGGAGGCATTGGCGATGCCGTTCTTTGTTCCGGCCTCAGGATTGGAAACAACTGCGCCGCCCGAAACCTCAGAACCTGTTCCGGCACTTGTTGGCATGGCAATGAGGGCAACGGAGGGGTCACGATACGCCGGACGGCGCTCGATGAACTCTTGGAACGTGCAGTCTTGTTGTGCACAGAGCCGTGCTGCTTTTGCCGTGTCAATGACCGAACCGCCGCCGAGGGCAATGAGCGCGGTTGCTCCACTTTCTTTCAGCGCCACTGTCGCCTCGTTCACCATAGAAAAAGTTGGTTCACCAGCAGCTTTGTTGAAGCGAACAACGCTACATTTGCTCGCTTCGAGGTTGGCAATCACTGCTTTGGCTGCGTCGTTGTAGGACTCAATTCCCTCATCAACCATGAGCAGGACTCGAGTTGCCTCAAGTTCATCAAGCACCGCAGGGAGCGTCATCGCCACACCCTCTCCAAATCGGATCTTGACGGGGAGATGATTGGCAAACGAATTGAGTTCGTACATGATGCAACCGTAGCGCCGACGGTTCCGAAGATTTGAGACCTTTCGTCCTCATTTTCCATACGGTGGCTGCAATACTTAAGTCCCGTGTCTAATGCCCAAACAGTGACGCTCGCCGATCGAGAACGTCACTCCCGTTTGGGATCACGGTCCGCTTCGGCACATGCGCTCATCTTGGTCACGTTGGCCGTCATCATTGCGAATGCACCGACCTGGTTGCATCTCGTCCAAACAGATCCCCTTGCCTTAACTGCTGGTCTCAGCAAGGTCGGGGCTGGGCTACTTCCCGGTCAGCCCTTTACTGATCCAAACGTTGGCTACACACTCCAAGCACTTGGCAAACAGGCAGCCATGCAGGTGATGGGTGGCCATGCGCCTTGGTGGAATCCCTTTGAAGGCGTGGGGATGCCGCTCGCAGCTGAGATGCAAAGTGGCGCATTCTTCCCCGGCACGTTGCTCTTGTCGAGCATCTTTGGCGTGACGGGGCTGCTCATGGTGCTCGAGTGCTGCACGGGCTACGCAACGTACTTCTTGTTACGACGCCTCCGAATTGGACTGGTTGCCTCAACAGCTGGAGCCATTGCTTTTGCCTTGTGTGGTGCGGCGTCGTGGGTAACCAATGCCCCCGTTCGGCCTATTTTTGCCCTGCCGCTTTGCCTGATTGGCGTGGAGCGATGCCTTAATGGCGTGGCGCCTTTGCGCCGCGGGCGCTACGCGCTGCTTGCGGCCGGATTTGCGTTATCAATCTTGGCTGGATTCCCAGAAACTGCAGCAATTGATGCCGGACTGGTCGCGCTGTGGGCCTGGTGTCGCATTGAACGCCAAGACCGTGTGGTGTTGATTGCACAGCTGAAAGAACTTGGGGCTGGGCTTGGGCTTGGGATCTTGGCTGCAGCGCCAATTGTGTTGGCCTTTGTGACGTATTTTCCGAGCGCGTGGATCGGACCGCACTCTTCGAAGTTCGCACATCTCTCGCTGCCAACAGAAGGTCTGGTCCAGCTGTTCTACCCCTACGGGCTTGGTCTCATCAGTGGGGTGCAACTTCCTTCTGGGCAACTCTGGGGTGGCGTCGGTGGATACCTTCAGGCAACGCTTGTTGCCGGCGCACTCCTCGGCCTGGTCGGGCGTTCACACCGACGACTTCGCATTGGTCTTGGGGTGTGGGTGGCCGTGATGGTTGCTCGAGCATTTGGGTTTTCTCCCCTTGTCGTGCTCTTTGGCGCCATTCCCGGCCTCAAGATGATCGTGCTCGCTCGCTACTGTTTGCCGAGCGTCGAGCTTGCCGTTGTCGTGCTGTGTTGCCTTGGCCTCAACGATCTTGGTCGACTTCGCGTCACGAAACGCCAACTCTTTGGCAGTGCGGTGATTCTTGGCGGGGTTGGACTCCTCGCCACCATTTCGAGCTGGATGGTGCTTTCGTCGTCAACGACGCTGGAGCGGACGCAACGACATCCCTCTGGCATTTCCCACCCCGCAAGCCACACAGCGACGGTGTGGAGTTTAGCTTTTGCCGCACTGCTCCTTTTTGGCTTTGCCGTTGGAGCGTGGTTGCAATTTGTCCAGGTGGAGCACCCAGGCAAACAGCGCATCAACCGCAATGGTGGAAGGTTGCTGGTTGCCTTTGTGGTGGTGGTCGAATCCATTGTCTTGTTCGCACTTCCACAACTTTCAGCACCGGCACAAGCAAGTGTTGATCTGAAGCCGGTCATGTTCTTGCGCTCTCACCTTGGGACCCAACGGTTCTTCACGCTTGGCCCGTTACAACCCAACTACGGGAGTGCTTTTTCGATTTCGCAGGTCAACGTGAATGATCTCCCTCAACCGGACAATTGGGTCCACTTCGTTGAAAAGTATCTCGATACCAATGTCACCCCAGTGAGTTTCACTGCGCTTGCTCGCAAACACCTTCATGGTCCGACACCTGCAGAAGAACTGACGCGAAATCTGGCCAACTATGAAGCCATTGGGGTCAAGTACGTCGTGGTGACCCCACGGGCAAAAGATGTCCTTGGTATTGATTTCCCTGTCCATCGAGGAAAAGTCTGGCCAGATGGGCCGCGTCTCGTGTTCGCAAATAGCACGGCCAAGATCTACGAGTTGCCAAATCCAGCACTGATCTTTTCGATTCGCCGTGTGCCAAAGACCCATGGAAGAACAGCGTGTTCGGCCACGATCACCTCCTCATTCGAAACAACGACGATCTGCGACAGTGCTATCTCTTTGACCAGACGGGTGCTTTCCATGCCCGAATGGAGCGCGACGATTGATGGGAAACCGGTTGAAATCCATCAACCAGAAGGCGTGACGAAAGAGATCTTCCAGCAAATCACGGTTCCTGCAGGAACACACCATGTGGTGTTCCGGTACTCCCCCCCTCTGGCCAATGTCTCGATTGCTGTGGCGCTACTGGCATGGCTCGCGACGTTTGCGATGTTGTTGAACACCTCAGCCCTTCGGCAGCGCTTTCGTCGCAAGACTTCCCTGACAGTTAAAGAAGGCTCAGGAGACATGACGGTGGCTGAAGGCGAGATCACGCAAGAAGTGGTCACGAAGGAAGAGCACGGTGGGTTGTTACCGGATGGTTGAACCAGCGTTGACGGTGAGCTCGAGGCCCGTGATGTAGCGAGCGGCATCTGATGCCAAAAACAGCACCGCTTCAGTGACGTCTTGGAGTTCAACCATGGGCACGGGAAGTGCATTTTGGAACATGGCGCCAAGTTCTGGACGAGCACTGAGCAGTGGTCCTAAGGCGCCAAGTCCAGCGGTCATTTCGGTTGCCACCCCTGTCGGCAGGACGGCGTTGACGCGAATGAACCGATCAGCGAGTTCGTTGGCCAAGGTTCGCACAATGCCAATCACACCGTGTTTGGCCGCAACATAGGGGCCGAAGAAAGGGAGGCCTTTGATGCCAGCAGTTGAGCTCGTCGCGATCAAAGAACCGCCACCAGACGCTTCGAGTGAGGGAATTGACGCGGCGAAGGTGTTCCACACCCCAGTCAAGTTGGTGTCAATGATGTCGGCCCAGAGTTGTCCAGTCACCTCTTCCATCCGCTGCGCTGAGCAAATGCCGGCGTTTGCAATCACGAGGTCGAGTCGGCCAAATCGATCGATGCCAATCTCAAGTGCCTCGTCGAGTGCAGCTCTGCTTCGCACGTCGGCGCCAACGGCAACCATGGCGCCACCGGCTGCTTCTACAAGATCAACGGTTTCATCGAGGTCTGCTGCAGTTGCCGTTTCGTAATCAAGGGTTCCATACGGCTCGGGCAAGTCCACGCCAATGATGGAGCCACCTTCGCGGGCAAAACTCACTGCATGGTTTCTTCCCTGCCCTCGGGCAACTCCGGTGATGAATGCAACTTGGCCTTCAAAGCGTCGAGTCATAACCCCTCATTTCTTTTGTGCACTCTTGCAGAGTTCATGCCCACGCAACTACTTTGACGACGAGGACCAACTTGAACCGAGATGCTGGGCCAGCCGCGAAAGCAAGATCTCTTGACTTGGTCAAAGAAACAGGGTGTCGCCTCGATGGAACTCCACGCAGTCCAGAAGTCGCCTTGCGAAGTTCCCCGCTGACCAATTCTCGCGAGGGGAAGATTGCTCGTTTCTTCAAGCTTTGAGCGTCGTCAGGGCCAGTAAAGAGAAATCCTGAGAAGTTGGAAAGTATGCTCGAGTTCGCGACAGTAATGAGATGTAGGTCGAACTGTGGTGAAAGGTCGTCACGATGTCACGAATGAGTCGTTTTGTCGCTGGAGCAATGGTGCTGGCTGCGGTCAGTTTTGGTCCAGTTGCACTTGTTGGGGCAACGGACGCGAGCGAAACAACTGTTGACGCATCTGCGCTGCCACACGACCCACTCCCATCGGTCAACGTTGATCCTTCAACGGTTTCCGTTGAAGCAACTTCGAATGGTTGGCAGATCAGCTGGACCGAGAGTGCCACCAGCAGCGGTGCGGGTTACTACATAGCCAGCTTTGATGGCGGATCGTGTGCGGCCATGGCGGTTGCTCCGGGAACATTGGCAACCTGTCTCATTGAAGGTGATGCAAGCGGCGAGCTGCCGGTCGTAGCAGTCAGCTACTTCGAAGAAAATCTCGTCCCCACGACGTTCGAAGCGCCCGCCATTGAGGTCGACGCTTCAACAGTTTCAGTTACAGCATCTGATGGTGGCTGGCTGGTGAGTTGGACCGAGCCAGGTGGCACCAATGGATCAGGAAGCTATCTGGCGAGCTTTGACGGTGGCAGTTGCAAGACACTGGCTGCGGCTGACGGTGCAGCTGCGTCATGTCTCATTGAAGGCGACACAACAAGTGATGTTCCTGTGGTGGAAGTCACCTACTCGCAGCCAGTTCCTGTTGACCTCCAACCCGCCATTGCGGTTGACCCTTCAACAGTTTTCGTCACGGCATCTGATGGTGGCTGGCTGGTGAGTTGGACCGAGCCAGGTGGCACCAATGGATCAGGAAGCTATCTGGCGAGCTTTGACGGTGGCAGTTGCCAGACGCTGGCTACGGCTGACGGTGCAGCTGCGTCATGTCTCATTGCAGCCGACACGACAGGTGATGTTCCCGTGGTGGAAGTCACCTACTCGCAGCAGATTCCTGTTGATGGACCAGTCTCGCCAGGAATCATTGAGGTCGACCCCTCGACCATCTCAATCACTCCAGCTGATGGTGGGTGGAAGGTCAGTTGGACTGAGCCAATCGGAGCGCGAATTGGTGGCTTCTACGTTGTTAGTTCTGACCTTGGGAGTTGTGTAGCTGAAGTTGGAACCGAAGGTGCCGTCGCGACGTGTCTCATTGAAGGAGATTCGACCGGACCAGCACCTGAAGTGAGCGTCTCTTACAACAGCGCAGTGCTTGCCTACTCACGAGGGGGGCCCGCAGGTTCAGTTCCAACCAGCACGATTCCGCAGCCCACTGTCGCCCGCACACAAGGCGAAGTTGCCCTCCCAACGGCGAACTACCGTTTTTTCCATCACGCAAACTTGGTGACCGCCGAGGCCGCTCCGCTACCAAAACTGGGTCTCAGTGATGCCCCACTTCAGCCGTCAAGGAACTCCCTTCCCCTCTACTTGGTGGGAGTACTCGTGATCGTTCTTGGCACCGCTGCCCTCGTCTTCCGTAGCCGCATCGGGACGAATTAAGAGAGTTTGCCTCCCGATTTGTCTTCCTCCACAACCTCAACGTGACACTCGAGGCGGTCAAGGCTGACCGACAAGTGGCGAACCAGAGCCTCTCGCTTTCCCAAGGCCATTCAGAGCGACGAAGTAAGAAGCTTCTCTCTTCAACTCATTGCCGAACTTGAGGTGAACCCTACTGATCGACTTCATCTGGTGCTGTTGCTGAAGGATGCGGTGAGGACAATTCGTCGCGGTTCGTGATGGATTGCGCTCAGGTGCACCAGCGGAGGCTCCTGCGCAAGACGAAGTGCTCGACCACGACCTCAGCTCGGGTCCACAGTCGACGGACCTTTTGGCCACATCATCGGCTACGTCTGAAGTCTGGTGAAAAGGTGCCGAGTTCTCGAGACAAGTGTCCGAGCCCCCTCATAGTGAGACTCGGAGAACTGTGAGCCGAATTGGTTGAAGGGATTGAGGTAGCGAGCAACTTGGAAGTGATCTCTTTGCAGTCGCGAGCAGAACTGAAGATCGGAGGTCAAATTTTTAAATCGTGAGTTGCCTGCGTTGCGTCGCAACGATATTTGCTATCGCTGCCGGAAGCCCAGGGGTGGCTACGAGAGCCGCTTCAAGAGCTTCAGGAACGCGACCACTCAATTCGCTGATCGTCATCCTCGCTGACTCCTCACGCATTCCCCATGAAACAGCCTCGTTCACCAGCCGTTCGCCGGTGACCTTCGCCATCTTTCGGACATTATTAATGAACATTGAGAGATCTCCGTCGACGGAGTATGCCGTCGAAAGCGTGTCGTAGAGGGGCGTCAACTCAATTCTCCCATCACGTCGGTGTAGCACGGAGAAGTTCTTTCCGTGGGCGTCACCGTTGCCAACAAGCACATTGACGAAAGTCGCCTTCAGCAGTCTGCTGAGGGAGTCCGGACTCGCAAACTGCCTGAGGACAGTGGCAATCTGCTTGAGCGATGGGCCGCCTTCGCTTTGGTACTTGGTCTTCGGAGAAAGAGAGAGGACTTGGCAAAAGTCTTCTTGGTGGATCCGCTCTACGTCGCCTAAAGCTGTGACTGTTCGGTCGAATCGCTCGACGACGAGAAGTTTGCGTCCTCCATACTCGACCGTTTCAATTGTTGCGGTCTGAATCCCGAGGTTGCGAGCAAGGCGCATGCAGAACGCCTCGTTTTCAACAGTTTCAGGGAAGTCTCGAATTTCTGGCTTCAGAAGATGCGTCGAGGGCGTGCCGTCGACGGGTTCGCCCCAGGAGCCGTCGGGCATGCGAGTGAGAAGGAGTTTCTCTTGAACGCCGGCAAGTGAAATCCTCACGCGGTCGGTGAGGCCGAGAGGAGCACTCTTCAGGTTCGCAACTCGCTTTGCAATCTCCTGATCGTCAAGAGATAGCGCAGTCGTCGTTGTGGGTTGACGCGGCGCAGGCCGATCGCTCGGCTGGATGACGATGGCACCTGCGCAGTCGAGCCCGAGAGAACGGATCAAGCCAAAGGTGTCGTTGGCATTGAGGTCGAGCTGTTCTGCGATGGCTCGTCTCGGCTCTCCCTCCGGCAAGAGTCCGTCGAGGAACGATCGTGTCTTCGCGTTGGGGGAGGGAATCTCGGTGAGGGGAAGTCCAATGGAAAGAAGTGGTGTTCCAAGTTCATATTTCGCGAGGGCTTCGGGTGTGTATCGAAGCCGGATCCGATTGCCTGGTTCTCGCGCCACCGTAGCGACGCGGTCGCCATAGAGCCAGAGTGCCAATTCCTCGACCATCACCAGTCCTCGTGATCAAGGGTCATCCGAACACCGAGTTCCCTCAGGACTTCAAGAGTTCGCTTCATTTGCTCGGTCTCGAGTCCGTTTTCAAGGGCGTTCACGTAGTTGCGAGGCATGCCCGTGCGTGCAGCCAATTCAGACTGTGAGATTCCCAGTTTGGTGCGGTAGTGACGGATTGCAGCTCCCAATGATGAAGCGCTGTAGATCCTGAACCGCTGGTCTTTCTGATCCTTGGCAAGTGCACTCATATCCGTGCATTGTATCAGGATAACAGATTGCACGAATATTTAAATATCTGATCGGCCATTTGAGGTGCATGAATATTCATGCAATGGTTCTTCCAAGTTCAACATTCATCGAATTGAATCGCTCGGATTTTCTGGACGCTCTAGCCTCCACTGAATCTTGTTCTCTAGCCGATTTCTGAATTTGTTCCCAAGTGAACGGCTCAATTCATGCCAACGTTGTATCCACCTTGGCTGTCAATTTGGCTGTCACTCAATCCTTGCGAAAATCTCACAAGTCGGTGACCTGCACTTTTGTGGGCCGCCCGGGTCTCGATCCCGGCACCTTGGGATCCATAATTGGGGGGTCCGCAGGCGTCCACAAAAGTACATAATCCCTGGTCAGAGGCCATTTTAGTTTCCGTGGCTGTCCGTGGAAATCCGTCAAGAATTGCCCCATTGGCTACACAATTGGCTACATGGAAAG
>CANGPX010000042.1 GCA_947456095.1 Acidimicrobiaceae bacterium | reverse complement strand
GCAGAGATGAGTGGTCCAATGCCGAACGTGCCTTCAGGTGCGTCACCAAAGGGGTCAATGGTCCGGAAGTTCTCAGCCGCTGCGGTAGCCAAGGCTTCTACTTCTGCAAGCTTTGCCCGTGGGACCACCATGCGGGTAAGGGCTGAGCAGGTTTGTCCTGAGTTGAGGTAGCACTTGAACACGCCGTCAGGCACAGCAACGGAGAGGTCAGCATCGTCCAAGATGATGTTGGCGGACTTGCCACCAAGCTCCAAGCCGACCTTCTTGACAGTTTCAGCTGCGACCTGCATGACGCGCTTTCCCGCACGAGTTGATCCGGTGAACGACACCATGTCGACGAGCTTGTGCGCAGCAATGGCTTCGCCAACGACAGGACCGGTTCCGGTCACGAGGTTGAACACCCCGGCAGGGATGCCGACTTCATGCATGATCTCAGCCAAGATAAAAGCATTGATCGGTGCAACCTCGGAAGGCTTCAGCACAACAGTGCAGCCAGCAGCGAGCGCTGGGGCAACCTTGTTGGCGATCTGGTGCAATGGGTAGTTCCACGGGGTGATGCAGCCAACGACACCAATGGGCTCACGAACAAACAGTGAGTTACCCTCTTCGCGTTCCCACTCGAAGCTGCGGGCACGGCTTGCCACGTCACCAAAGGTGCCGGTCGGCAGACCAGCTTGGATCAGGCTTGAAAACAGTTGAGGCATGCCAACTTCGTGGCTAACAATCTCGGCAATTTCTGCGTTGCGAGCACCGAGCTGATCGGCAACTTTTTGCAGCAAGTCACAGCGCTCATCGACCGACTTTGCGAACCATGCGGGAAATGCAGCTGCTGCTGCCTTAGCTGCTTTGTCGACGTCTTCGGCTGTGCCTTCAGGAATGGTGGCAAAGACTTCTTCGGTGCCAGCATCAATGACCTCAATGGTCGACGTGCTGGTTGAAGCCACCCAGGCTCCGTTGATGTAGATGGTGTCGCGAACGTGCATGAGAACTCCTCCAATGAGCGCCGGTCGGCGTGCGGTGCAACGCTACCGCGCTCGGTCACCCAAGGTGGCGGCCAGTCGGATGACTCAATGTTGTTGCAAGCAGGTCACCAGAAGTGGGCCAACAATGTTCTGCTTGGTGACGACGTAGTTGCGCCGGAGCAGCTGTGCGAAAAATGGATCGCTTGACGGAGAAGTTGTTGCCTCAAGTAGCTGTTGTTGCTTGATTGCCTCAGCCGGGCCGCCTGGTGGGGTTGAAACGTAAGCGACGTGGCGATGAAGTGGTGGCTGTTTGGCTAAGCGGTCGGCGACCTCATTGGCCCAACGCTTCGGCGCATAGGGCCGCTCATAGGGTTGCGCCGGAAGAATGGTTGCTTGAGCAAGTGGCACCGAGACAGTAAAGCCAGCGCCGTACTGTCGGCTGAAGTGCTCAGTCACGGTTCTTGGGGTAGTGAGCGCATAGGGGTAACGGGTGTAGGCGTCAATGACGAGTGTTGGCTTGGTGTTGGTTGCACACGTCGAAGCGGTATTGAGCGCTGCGGTGATGGGTGTCGTGAGGTAGCGGTGAGGAGTGGTGAATGCGGTGGAGGCAAAGACCACCACGATGAGCACACTGACCAGTTGCGCTGCTCGCTGCATGGACGCCCCGAAGGTGGCAAGTTTTCGGTTCAGTTCTCGCAGGCCACTCAGTACCAAGATCAACAGTGCCGGGTAGATCGCCATATCGGTTCGACCCGTGCCGAGGGGAACTTTGTGCAACGCGGCAAGGGCGAAAGCGACCAGCAAGGTGGCAACAGCAATAGCGCGTCCACCAAGAGGATCTTTTGCAAGCACCCCAAGGAGCACGAGGCAACCAAAGAGACCAGTGACGAAAAGGACTTCGTGACTGATTGACGTTGACGTTGGAACAAACCCTGTCGTGATTCCTCGAAGGACATTGCTCATGCGACTTGGCCATGATGCAACTGGCGAGGGCTGAAGGAGATAGTCGGCCCAGTACCTCGTCAGTGCTACCGGAAGCGAGCGATACAGCGCAAAGAACACTGCAAGAAATCCGAGGCCAAAGGCGCAAGCAGCAAGGAGCACTCGGCCTCGTGCGCGACGGTTGCGAAGTCCGTCAACGAAAAGAACGAGCCATGCTGCAGCCACCACCACGATGGTCGAACCCGAAAAGATGAGTCCAAAAAGACTGGCAAGCACCAAAAGACCAAGCGCTCTTGTGGTGAGGTCGCGCGCTCGCACTGCAAGAAAGGTGATCCAAAGGCCAATGAGGAAATCCAAGGTGTACTGCTTAACGTGACCTGAGGTGGCAACAGCAACCGGCGAAAGTGCAATCGTCACCACGCCAGTTGCGCAGAGCCAAGGACTCGCCGAAAGTCGACGAAGGACGAAAGCGGTACTGACAAGACCAAGAACTCCGAAGACCAATGCAGGAAGAACTGCCCAAAGAGAAGACGAAGACGGTTGGAGCCACAGGTGAAGCAGTCCAACAAAGCCGGGCGCAGTTCCGGCCATCTTGAACGCCTGGTTCCATGAGGTGGTGCCAGTGAGTGCAACCCAAGCATCGTCTTGGAAGAGCCCACCGCTTGGCAAGACACGAAGTCGCAGACCAATGCCAACGATGATGGCTGCAACCACGGCAATTTGAGGTGCACGTTGGCCTGAGACGAGATGCCTCACGCCACTTGGCTGAGGCCGCTCAGTCACTACCAGCCCTTGAAGTTCGGCTCACGTCGCTCTACGAAGGCGGCAATGCCTTCGCGCATGTCTTCGGTGTAGGTGACGAGCTCTTGGCCCATGGCCTCATCGTGTAGCGCTTGGGTGCGATCAACATCGAGTGCTCGGTTGGTCAGGAATTTCGTGATGGCAATCGCTCGTGTTGGAGCTACGGCCAAGCGGTTTGCCAATGCACTCACGCAATCGATGAGTTCGTGATCGGGAACAACCTTGGTCACCATGCCGAGCCGCGCTGCTTCGGTCGCGCTCACGGCATCGCCAAAGAAGAACAGTTCTTTGGCCTTGGTGAGGCCCACCAGGCGAGTGAGGAGCCATGCGCCAGCTGCATCGGGAGCAATGCCCCGACGAACAAAGGCTTCAACAAAGCTTGCTGATTCGGCTGCGACCACAATGTCGCAGGCCAAGGCGAGGTGCATGCCTCCACCGGCCGCAGTTGCTTGGACTTGGGCAATCACTGGCTTTTCACAATCAAGAATCGAATTAACCAGTCGTTGCCAGCCGCTGCGCACCAGTCGGGTGTTGTCCCCAATGGCCTTGTCAGGAGCACCTTCAGGTCGACTTGGCGCCGGTGGCATGGACCGAAGGTCTGCGCCAGTGCAAAATCCCTTGGTGCCCTCGGACTGCAGCACGATGACCCGGATGGACAGGTCAGCTGATGCTTCTTCAAACCACTGCGTGAGTTGGTCGCGCATCAAATAGTTGATCGCACCCCCAGCCTCAGGGCGGTTGATGGTGAAACGAGCGATGCCACCCGAGACACTTCGCGTCACTTGAAGGTCTGCACTCACGGCTGCTCCTCGTGGATTGGACAATGCAGTGTGTCGACTTTCGCCGCACACTTTGCTTGGGGTGAGTAACGGGGTTCGAACCCGCGACCTCCTGGACCACAACCAGGCGCTCTAACCAGCTGAGCTATACCCACCAAGGGCTAGCAGTTTGCCACATTCCAGCGAGGCATTGCACGAACTCTGTCGCCTATCATGAGATTCGGTCGTTCTGCGGTTGCGACCTTTGCCCCTGTAGCTCAACTGGATAGAGCAGACGGTTTCTACCCGTCAGGTTGCGCGTTCGAGTCGTGCCGGGGGCACTCGAGGAAAAAAGGCGGTGAGTGTGGGTTCACCTGAACCGAGTGAAACTCCAAGAGCCAGGCGGTTCTCTGCATTTGCCGAACAGCTTCAACAACGAGTTTTGGCTGAACCTGGAGACATTCCAACAGATGTGTTAGGCCGAGAACTCGCCGACTGGACGGTCCGGGTTGTGGCCACGAGCATTGATGTGCTGTTCCTCTGTCTTGTTCAGGGAGTCATGAAGAATTTGCACTTCGACTCGACGGCACTGTTCATTTTTGACTGGTTGCTCGCCATTTCGTATCTCTGCGTCATTGCCTGGCGGGGAACCACCATTGGCAATGTGGCAACGAGGACCAAAGTGGTCGACGCCAACACCGGAGCAGTGCTGAACCTCAAACGCACACTGCTGCGCACCTTGGCTTTGGTTGGCCTACTGCTCACCTTGATTGGTGCTGGCATTGATGTCCTCATTCCCCTCATTGATGAGAAGCGACAGAGCATTCACGACAAAGCTGCCTCATCAGTCGTGATTCGAACGGGTCGAATTTTCCCCGCAGCAAAGTGGTCGGCGGAAGGAACAAGTCATGGTGATTGAACGTGACGGCGATGGCAGTGTTGCCTTGGCAACGCTCGGGAGCCGACTTCGAGCAACGCTCGTCGATCTTGCCCTGTGCGCAATGACCTCATCGATTCTCATGAAGGTGGCGTTCGCTTCAGTTATTGAGTCCATGAGCAAAGTTGACGCGCAGCTTGTTGGCGTGGGGGTGTTTGCTTTGCTCCTTGGCATCTACGAAATTGGAATGGTCGGGGCGAATGGGAAAACCCTCGGCAATGTGGTCACCAAGACAGCGGTCGTCCATGAAGACGATCTCTCACCTGCAACCTTCATCCAAGCCTTCATTCGTTTTGTGCTCGGCCCACTTGTTTTTTGTGCCGGTGCTGCGATCATTTGGTTGAGCCCCATGTGGGTCTTGGCGGTCGTTGGCTACGTCGGAGTAGATCTTTCGCTCGCCGTTGCCAGCGCAAGCGTGCAGACCTTGCATGACCGGGCTGCTCGCACCGTCGTTGTTGTTGCTAGCTAGCTAGCGAGTGCTCTTCCTGCATCTGAGCAGGTGAAGATGAACGGGTGCCCACCACTTCGGTGCACCAGTCCTCGCTCTTCGAGCAGAACTAAGTGGGCCAAGGTTTCTCCATTGGCCGCTCGCTGCATGAAGTCTTGAATTTGATCAAACGGGCGAGACCAGGTGAGCGAATTCGTGAGATCCCACGCCGTTGCCCCACCGAGTCTTAACAGCTGCAAGATTTCAATGAGTCGCTCTTCATGATGAGCAATCAAGTGCTCAATGCGCACGCCGAGATTTTTGAATCGGTATTCGTGGGCTGGGAGCACTTCATCGGGTGAGAACGCTCCGATCTTTGCCAATGAGTCAAGAAAGTCACCAAGCGGATTCGGAAATTGCTGCGAGTGAACTGAAATATTGGGCGTGATGCGGGGCAGGACATGGTCGCCACTCAAGAGCAGGCGATGTTGGTCACTCCAAAGGCACACGTGTCCCGGGGAGTGGCCGGGAGTCCAAATCGTTGACAGGTCCCATCCGCCAAAGTGAAAGCGTTGCCCATCTTCGAAGAGCACATCAGGTTGCGCAGTGAAAACGAGTCCTCGAACTTCCATAGAGGCATTGGCGAGATCTGGTCGCTTGTCAAGGGGAACGCCCGATGCTTCGAGTAGCTCGGTCATCTTGGCAATGAGCTCGGTGGTCTCGCTGTAGCGACTCTCAAGGAGCACGGCATCTGCTGGATGCAGTCCAATCCACGCACCTGAAGCTTCTCGCACTCTTCCAGCGAGACCGTAGTGATCAGGGTGAATATGCGTGACGAGGACTGCTTCAACATCAGTGATGGATCCACCGGCTTCGTGGAGTCCGTCGTTGAGGGCCTGCCAGGCTTCGTCGGTATTCCAACCTGCATCAACCATGACGAGACCGGTTCCGGTTTCAAAGACATAGACGAGGACGTAGCGCAGAGGATTCTCAGGCATGGGAACGGGAATTGACCAGAGTCCTGGTCGAACTTGTTCAACCGGGGGGAGCACTTTGTTCTCCCACGCCCGTTTTTGCAGGACCCCGGATACCTCAATGGTTGCCATGAGGTAACGGTACTCGTCGAGGAGGTCCCGCTTGGAGTCCTCCGCCGCTGCACTTGCAACGGCGGAGGCCCACGCGGTGGTCGGGCAGGCGAGATTCGAACTCGCGACCCCCTGCTCCCAAAGCAGGTGCGCTACCAAGCTGCGCCACTGCCCGATGTGTACACCTTAGCCGCAAGAAACCATGTCCGAGTGTGCCCGACCATGAGCCTCCTTCCCGATAAGGTGGGTTCTCCTATGCGAGCAACTACACAAGAACTTGAGAATTTCCGCGTCAAGCTCCGCGTCGAAGTCGACGCCTCGGAGGCGGATCCAGCCCTAGACGACATCAAAAAGCAGATGGCTCGTCAAGCACGACTTCCCGGCTTTCGCGCTGGGAAGGTTCCCGTCAAGGTGCTCGAGGCCAGAATGGGTGGGGCAAAGGCACTGCGCCTCGAAGCCATTCGTGAGGCGTTACCGAACTTCTACACAAAGGGCGTGCAAGAGGCAGGCATCGACCCAATTGACACCGCAGAGCTTGACTTTGACGAAGCCGACCAAACCGATGACTTGATCGTGTTTGAAGCAACGGTGCTCGTTCGTCCGCAGGCAACCGTTGCCTCACCGGAGAACCTTGCTGTTGTGGTGCCCTCACCAATCGTCACCGACGACGAGGTCGAAGCGCAGATCGCTCGCACCCGTGAGGCCGATGGTGTCCTTGTTGACGTCGACCGTCCACTTGCCACTGGTGACTTCAGTGTGATCAACCTCTCAGCCAAAGTTGGCGAAGAGGAAGAAGAGACAAACCTCGGTGAAGAGATGAGTTACCAGGTTGGTTCGGCCAGCCTCGTTCCAGAACTCGACGAACACCTTGTTGGACTTGGCGTTGGTGAGACTGCTTCGTTCGAATCAACTCCGGCGATGACCGGCGTGACGATGACCTGGAAAGCAACTGTCGTTGGGGTCAAAGAGCGTCAACTCCCCGAACTCACTGACGAGTGGGTGGCGGACAATACCGACCACGAAACTGTTGGCGAGTGGCGAGATGCAATTCGTGAGCAACTTGCACCCATGAAGGTCGTCCAAGCGCAGTTTGCTGTTGGTGACGCAATCCGCAAGGCCGTGGCTGAGCTTGTTGACGCTGAACTCGTCCTCGACCAGTTGCGTAACACCGAACTCGGCGAGCGCATTGAGACCTTTAACCGTCAACTGCAACAGCAGCAGATTCCACTTGAGCGCTACCTGATGATGGTGGGCATGACGCAAGAACAACTCATTGGTCAACTGCAAAGTGATGCAGAAATTGGCGTGAAGGTTGACTTGGCCTTGCGTGCGATTGCTCGTGACAACGCCATTGTTCCAACCGAACAAGACATTGAAGAAGAACTCGACAAGTCAGCTCGAAGCCTCGGGGCGTCAAGTGAGATGCTTCGGTCGCAAATTGAGTCTGCTGGCCGGATGGCCGAGTTCATTGGCGAGTTGTCGAAGTCGAAAGCCTATGACTGGCTCTACGAGCGCGTTGGCATTGTTGACGACAACGGCATTGCTGTTGATCGTGAACTCTTGCGGGCAAACCAAGCGGACCACGACCACGATCACGACCATGACCACGATCACGACCACGGAGATGCGTAATGACTAGTCAGTTCACGGTGCCGACCTACGCAGCACAGAACTATCTCGTACCAACGGTCGTTGAGTCATCGTCGCGTGGCGAGCGCGCCTACGACCTCTACTCACGTCTGTTGAAAGAGCGCATCATTTTCCTCGGAACTCCAATCGACGACACGATTGCGAACCTTGTTTCTGCCCAGATGTTGTTCTTAGAGTCCGAAGATCCTGACAAGGACATCCACCTGTACATCAACTCACCTGGTGGCGACATCACGGCGTTGTTTGCGATCTACGACACCATGAAGTTCATCAAACCAGATGTGTCGACCTTCTGCTTCGGACAAGCCGCATCTGCTGCTGCAGTGTTGTTGGCCGCAGGCACGAAGGGCAAGCGCTACGCACTAGCGCATGCACGGGTTCTGCTCCACCAGCCCTACGGCGGGATTCAAGGTCAAGCAACCGACATGGAGATCCAAGCTCGAGAGATCCTTCGGATGCGTGACGTCTTGAATGGGATGTTGGCTGATGACACTGGCCAGCCGGTATCGCAAATTGAGCTCGACACCGATCGTGACTTCATCATGACGTCGGCTGAGGCATTGACGTACGGTGTGATTGATGAAGTCATTACTCGTCGCGACGCAAACGCCGCCAAGGGTTAAGTCGAACAGTCGGGATCAAGATGGCAAAGTTCGGTGAAGGTGGCGAGACCGTCAAGTGCAGTTTCTGCGGCAAGGGTCAAAAGGCTGTCAAGAAACTGATTGCTGGGCCGAGCAACGCCTACATCTGTGACGAATGCATTGATTTGTGCAACGACATCATGGCCGAAGAGGTTCCTGATGTCGCCGAGGTTTCCTTCGACGAGTTGCCAAAACCCCGTGAGATTTCAGCATTTCTTGATGACTACGTCATTGGGCAAGAAACAGCCAAGAAAGTTCTTTCGGTAGCGGTGTACAACCACTACAAGCGGATCCAGGCAGTGAGCACGGATTCTTCAGTTGAGTTAGCAAAGTCAAATATTTTGCTCCTCGGTCCAACTGGCTGTGGAAAGACCTTGTTGGCACAAACCTTGGCACGCATGCTCAATGTGCCCTTTGCCATTGCTGATGCAACGGCATTGACCGAGGCAGGATACGTTGGCGAAGACGTTGAGAATATTCTTTTGAAACTCATTCAGGCGGCTGACTACGACGTGAAGCGCGCCGAGACGGGCATTGTCTACATCGACGAAATCGACAAGATTGCGCGTAAAGCTGAGAACCCTTCCATTACGAGAGATGTCTCGGGTGAAGGGGTCCAGCAAGCCTTGCTCAAGATTTTCGAAGGCACGGTGGCGTCGGTTCCTCCTCAAGGTGGACGCAAGCACCCTCACCAAGAATTCATTCAGATCGACACCACCAATGTGCTGTTCATTTGCGGTGGTGCATTTGCTGGGCTCGATGAGTTGATTGCAAACCGCGTTGGGAAAAAGTCCATGGGCTTTGGTGCCTCAATGGAAAGTGCAGGCGCCTCGACGTCCATGCTGACGCAGCTGTTGCCAGAAGACCTGATCAAATTCGGCCTCATCCCCGAATTCATTGGCCGACTCCCTGTTGTTGGCGCAGTTGAGCAACTCGATGAAGCATCGCTGGTCAAGATTTTGGCCGAACCAAAGAACTCCCTCGTCAAGCAGTATCAGCGGATCTTCGAGCTCGATGGTGTTTCCTTAGAGTTCACCGCTGATGCCCTCGACGCAGTGGCGAAGTTGGCCCTTCTTCGCGGCACTGGCGCACGCGGTCTGCGCGCCATCATGGAAGAAGTCCTGCTTGAGGTGATGTACGAGGTTCCTTCGCGAAGCGATGTGGGTCGCTGTGTCGTTGATGAGCGAGTCGTGATGTCGAAGTCAATGCCGACGCTGCTGAGTAGTGCTGAAGTGCGCCCAAAGGCTCCGCGAACCCGCCGAGCAGCTTCGTAGGCTGACGCAATTCGTGAGCGAAACTAGCGAGCTTCAGGAACTTCTTACGTGGCTTGATCGCCACATTGATTATGAGCGAGTGGCCCCAACTCGTCGGTCAATCCCGACGCTGACGGCGATGGAAGAAATGGCGAAACTGCTCGGAAACCCCGAGCAGGCTTACCCAATCATTCACGTCACTGGCACCAATGGGAAGGGTTCAACAA
Source organism: Acidimicrobiaceae bacterium (assembly GCA_947456095.1). Taxonomy (GTDB): domain Bacteria; phylum Actinomycetota; class Acidimicrobiia; order Acidimicrobiales; family RAAP-2; genus CAIQEU01. The sequence goes on along the minus strand of CANGPX010000042.1, from coordinate 6,850 downwards.
GCACGATTGCCACAGCGCTCCTCGTCACGATGGGACTTTCCGTCGGCACGTATACCAGCCCCAATTTGGAGAAGGTCTCAGAGCGCATTGCCCTTGGCGGTCTCCCAATTGGCGATGAGCCGTTTCGTGAATCTTTAGAGCGGCTTCAACTCCTCGATGGCATCTTGGCGGAACCTCCAACTCGCTTTGAACTCCTCACCATGGCCGCGTTTGGAGCGTTTGCTGACGCTGCAGTTGATGTTGGTGTGGTGGAGGTAGGTCTTGGAGGGAGTTGGGACTCAACCAATGTCGCAACTGGTCAAGTGGCAGTGATTACCAATGTGGGCCTCGATCACGTCGAAGTGCTCGGTGGGACTGTTGAGTCCATTGCCACCGACAAGTCAGGCATCATCAAAGCCGGCGCCACAGTGGTGCTTGGCGACGTCCAACCTTCAGTTCGCGCCATTGTTGAGCAGCGGGCGAGCGACGTTGGTGCGGGTCCAGTACTCATGATCAATCGAGATTTTGCCGTGACGAGAAATGATGTCGCGGTTGGTGGTCGAGTCATTGATCTCACTACCCCCTATGGCACCTACGAAGACCTCTTTCTTGGGCTGAATGGAGCCCACCAAGCAATCAATGCGGCTGTAGCGATCGTCGCAGTTGAAGCTTTCTTTGGTCGGACACTGCCCGATGAGGTTGTGGAAGCAACGCTCGACAGGGTGAAGATGCCTGCGCGCCTTGAAGTGATGGGTCGCAGTCCACTCGTCGTGCTCGATGGTGCGCACAATGTAGATGGAGCAACGGCGCTGGCTGAGGCGATTCGCGAAGGATTCTCTGTTGCTGGATCAACAACACTGGTCACTGGCATGCTGCGGGGGAGAGATCCCGTGGCAATGCTGCAGGCATTTGCTGGCATCGGCGTGGACCGAGTGATCGCCTGTGCTCCAGATTCCCCCCGAGCCCTTGAGGCGCAAGTTGTGGCCGAAGCAGCGAGAAGTCTCGGTCTTCATGCAGAGATTGCTTCGTCGATTGAAGCGGCATGCGAGCAAGCAATAGCGGCTGCTGGCGAAGACGACCTTGTGGTGGTCGCGGGTTCGCTCTATCTCGCTGGAGCTGCTCGGGGAACACTCAAGCGGCTCTGTTCGGGCGCCTGAGGTCACCTCCGTCGCTGATAGGGTTTCGCTTCGTGAACAGAACTCTCGTCCTTGTAAAGCCTGATGGTGTTGAGCGTGGCCTGATTGGTGAAATCGTTGGCCGCCTTGAGCGCAAAGGTCTGACCCTTGCTGCTGGCGAACTTCGTCTCGCTAGCCGTGACTTGGCATCTGCCCACTACGAAGAACATGCTGAGCGGCCCTTTTTCGGTGAGCTCGTGGACTTCCTCACGAGGAGCCCAGTTTTTGCCATGGTGATTGAAGGTCCAGATGACGTCTTCGCCATTGTGCGCACCATGATGGGCAAGACCAATCCAGCCGACTCTGCTCCAGGCACGATTCGTGGCGATCTGGCAACACTGATGGGGGAGAACCTGATTCACGGTTCTGACTCCAATGAGTCGGCTGCCCGTGAGATCGCACTGTGGTTCCCGGGGCTTGGCTGAGGCTTTCAGTTGTGTCGGGGCGTTGATCGCCCTAGCCTGATAGCAACGCTGAAGTCCGGCGAACTCTTTGAGGACTGACCACTATGGCAGACAATCGTTTCTCGTTTCTTGGCCGGGATATGGCCGTTGACCTTGGTACCGCCAACACGCTCGTGTATGTGCGCGGCCGGGGCATCATTTTGAACGAGCCATCGGTGGTGGCAGTCAACATGAAAACTGGTGTTCCTCTCGCCGTTGGGGCCGAAGCAAAACGGATGATTGGCCGTACGCCGAGTCACATCCAGGCAATTCGACCGCTCAAAGATGGCGTCATTGCCGATTTTGACATCTGCGAAAAAATGCTTCGATACTTCATCCATCGGGTTCACCAGCGAAGGTTTGCAAAGCCGCGCATGGTGATTTGTGTTCCTTCGGGCATCACCGGTGTTGAGCAACGAGCCGTCATGGAGGCCGCTGAATACGCTGGTGCCCGCGAAGCACACATCATTGAAGAGCCCATGGCCGCGGCTATTGGTGCTGGTCTGCCTGTTCACGAGCCCGCAGGCAACATGATTGTTGACATTGGTGGAGGAACGACCGAAGTGGCGGTTATTTCGCTCGGTGGAATTGTGACCTCACAGAGCATTCGCATTGCCGGTGACGAACTTGATGAAGCCATTGTTGCCTTCGTGAAGAAGGAGTATTCCTTGGCCCTTGGTGAGCGCACGGCTGAAGAAATCAAGATCGCACTGGGCTCTGCTTATCCACTCCAAGATGAAGTTCGTGCCGAGATCCGTGGACGAGACCTCGTGACAGGTTTGCCAAAGACCATCATCATTTCGACCGCTGAAGTTCGTGAAGCCATTGAAGAACCAGTGTCTGCCATTGTTGATGCGGTGAAAGTGACCCTCGATCGCACCCCTCCAGAGCTTGCAGCCGACATCATGGAGCAAGGAATTGTGTTGACTGGCGGTGGGGCACTTCTCCACGGCCTCGATGCTCGCCTCCAGCAAGAGACCGGCATGCCCATTGTGGTGGCGCGAGATCCCCTGAACTGTGTCGCGATTGGCAGTGGCCAGTTCTTGGAGGAATTCGAAGCGCTTCGCCATCTGCTGACTTCTTCGTCGAGGTAGGAGATGGCGAGGGCAAAGCGATCTCGCAAGACAACCATCACGGTGGTGGTCTTGGTTTTGTTGAGTGTCACTATTTTGACGGCCAACGCCCAAGGCAACTCTTCTGCGACTGGTGTGCGTGGCATTGTTCACGACCTCACCGAGCCAGTTGTCTCTTCGCTTCAAGCAGTTTTTCGTCCCGTAGGAAACTTCTTTGCTGGATCGGTCAACTATGGACGGGTTGCTGATGAAAATGCACAACTTCGTTACACCTTGCATCGCCTGCAACAGCAAGCAGTGACGAACTCTTTGGCCGAAGCCCAACTGAAGCAGGTGCTGGCGCTCCAGCACCTTTCCTTTCTCGGCTCGACCCCAACGGTGATGGCTCGAACCATTGATGTTGGACGGAGTAATTTCACCGCAACCATCACCTTGGACAAGGGCACCACGTCGGGTGTGCTGACCGGCATGCCCGTTGTTGGATCCGGTGGACTTGTTGGTCGCATCATTTCCGTGTCAGCACACTCAGCAACGGTGCGGCTCGTGACCGACGCTTCGAGCTCTGTATCGGTAGCGTTTCCGAGCATGACAACTGAGCAGGCAATTGTTCACGGCGAAGGTCCAGATTCGGATATGTCAGCGCTCTATCTGCCAACAGGAGCCAAGGTAACCAAGGGCTCACTCTTGCTCACCTCTGGCCTGACTGGCGGCGTTTACCCGCCTGGGATCCCGGTTGGAACCGTGACCTCCGCATCATCAGTCGCCGGAGCTGGGGGAGTTGACGTCACGGTGATGCCAGCAGCCGATTTGTCCAATCTTGGCTACGTCGACGTGCTGCAGTGGACGGCTGGTTCGTGAGCCCAAAGTTGCTCCGGACGATTGCGGTCGTCACGGCGCTGCTTCTCGTGCAGCTGTCGCTGTTTGATTCTTGGGAAGTCTCAGGAGTTCACGTTGACTGCATTTGGACGTTGGCCGCCATTGGTGGCCTGCTTGGTGGAGCCCGCTTTGGTGCGACCTTTGGATTCAGTGTGGGCCTTGCAATGGACTTGTTTCTCCCAACGCCGTTTGGACTGACTGCGCTTGTGTGTTGTCTTGTTGGTGCAGTCGTTGGTCAACTAGCTGACCGAGGTCTTGATGCTGACCTTGGTCCTGTTGTACCTGGCGTGTGCGGTATTGCCGCTGCGGCAGCAGTGTTGTGTTATCCACTTCTTGGGGTGTTCATTGGAGCAAACGAACTCATGAAGGCACCGCTCCTGCTCATTGTTGCTGTTGACACCTTGGCCAGCGCTTGCCTCGCGCTTCCCGTGTTGCAAGCCATGCGTTGGGCTGGTGGGCGAGAAGGATTTGCACCGTCACCAAAGGCCAAAAGCGCATGGTGAATGAGCGAAATCAAGATCGCCTGAGCCAACTGAGAAGTCGCCTCCGCCTGACCAGGTCAGGTCGGCCCCGGCACCTCGTTGATGAACTCGTCACTCCACCAGAGGAAATCATCAGCCGACCCGAGGTTCGCATTCGAGTCCTCGGACTGATTGCGATTGCCCTCGTTGGACTGCTGACGTATCGACTGTGGTCGCTGCAGGTAGTGCACACCATCTCATTTTCGAAGGCGGTAACCATCAACGCCACGAGAAACGTGGTGGTTCCAGCGACTCGGGGCGTCATTGTTGATCGTCAGGGCAAGGCCCTTGTGGCAAATTCACTGCACTATCAGGTGACCTTGTCAGCGAATCAAGCAGACCTCGACCCGACGATTGTGCCGAAACTTGCGGCCCTGTTCAATGAGTCGATTTCGACCATTGAGACCCGAGTGAAAAATCCCAATTACCTCTCGTATCAGCCAGCTCCGGTTGCAACCGATGTTTCGCCAGTCGTGGTGCAGTATCTCGCCGAGCATTCGGGCGAGTTCCCAGGGGTGGCAATTGCCACCACCTTGACTCGCACCTATCCAGAAGGAGGCGACACCGCGGCCAACATCATTGGTTACGTCGGTGCGATTAATGCAAAAGAATTGAAAGCCAACGCCGGGCAGGGCTATCAGCCAACCTCAGCGATTGGCAAGTCTGGTGTTGAACGGGAATACGAGCAGTTCTTGCGAGGAAAAGCTGGCAGGAAGCAAATTCTCGTGAGTCCCCAAGGTGACATCTTGGGAACGAACAAGACTCGTCGCCCAACGCCTGGAGCAACGGTGGTGCTCAATACCGACATTGCGCTCCAGCGCTATACCCAAAATGTCCTCGAGCAGCAGATCCTTGCTGATCGATTGTCGATTGACCACCGATCTGGTCTTCACCCAGCTGCACTCAATGGAGCAGTGGTGGTAATGGACCCGCGAACCGGCGCTGTGCTCGCACTGGCGAGCTACCCGAGCTATGACTTGAATACTTGGGTTGGTGGCATTAGTCAGACGAACTATCAAAAACTCTTGAATTCTGGCGCACTGAACGATTACGCCTTGCAAGGTAAATACACCCCAGGATCAACCTTCAAATTGATTACTGCCACGGCAGCACTGTTCCACCGCATCATCCCTGCAGGGCTCTATGTCCGTGACGCTGGAACCTTCGTGGTGCCGAACTGCAAGGGCGATCAAGCAGGCTGTACCTTCCATGACGACGAAACCGAAGGAACGGGCTCGGTGAATATGTCCCTGGCAATGGCTCGGTCTTCTGACGTCTACTTCTACAACCTCGGCTATCTCTTTTGGAACGCCCAATCAAAGTTCGGACCAGAGCCCATTCAGCAGATGGCGACCAGCTATGGGCTGACCTCGCAAACTGGAATTGATATGCCCAATGAATCTTCGAGCGGTGTGGACAGTCCGAGCCTTCGCAAGCGCCTGCACGATTTGTACCCGAAGGCATTTCCAAATGCTCAGTGGTACACCGGTGACAACTTAGAAATGGCGTTTGGCCAAGGTGGAACCCAGGTCACGCCCATTGGGCTTGCCAACGCCTATGCCACCTTTGCCAATGGGGGAACGCGGTATCAACCTGAGGTGGCCGCTGGTGTCGTGAGCCCAGAAGGAACCGTCCTTCAGCGCTATGCACCAAGAGGAGTCGGCGCTGTCCCACTTCCTCCACAAATTCGCAATCCAATTCTGCAGGGCCTTATTGGCGTCGTGAATGATCCATCAGGTACGGCGTATGACACGTTCCGGGCTTATGCCACCTACGACCGCTCAAAATTCGTCGTGGCGGGAAAGACCGGAACTGCCTCGAATCAGGCCGGGCAAGAGCCAAACTCTTGGTTCGTTGCGTTTGCCCCTGCTCGGCAACCTCGCTACGTCGTGCTCGCCGTCGTTGATCAAGGTGGCTATGGAGCGTCAGCTGCGGCGCCAATTGTGGCAAAAGTGTTTAATTATCTGGCCCAACATCCAGTCGGCCCTGTCGACTTAAGTCATGCAGCTACCGGGCAGTCGCAAACTCCGACCACCAGAGTGGCAACGCCAATTCCGTAGATCAATACCAAGTGGGCTCCCAACTTGCGGGTCAACCGGGTAGCATGTCACCTAAGGAAGTGGAGGATCCGCTCGTGACTGGCGAACAGGACTTACGTGTGAAGGCATCAAGCCCCCACGTTCGCCGACGCCGCGAGCACACTCAACCCCACGTGACCTCATCGGCACAATCCGGCTTCGGCAATGGATCGTGGACGTTTGTACTACCCGCAGTCGAGTTTCATCTCGGGACTTGCCACGATGGCATTCTCGAGCGTCCATCTTTGGATGCGAGGGTGACCATGAGGTCGCTATTCGCTCCAACTTCATCGGTTGCAGCCCTTACTAGCCAGTTGAACACTGGCTCACCGGTTCCGCGATATTTCGTCGCCTCCGTTCAGGCGCAACCACTACGCACGAGGAGGGCCCGAAACCGTGGCCACGAACGAATCACCAGAAAGCGAATCGCCACAGACGGCTCCTGCTGAGCCAACTGTCGAACCACCAACAGTTGTTGAAGTTCCAGAATCTGACGCTAAGCCACGCATTGGCGACACGCGTCCTGCTCCTGCACAAGTTGGCGACACGCGCCCAGCTCCTGCACAAGTTGGCGACACGCGTCCTGCTCCTTCCGTTGTTGCGAGCGAAACACCTGTCCAAGGTGAACGAGCCCCTGAAACGAAAAAATCTCAGCAGCAACGTCCACGTCAGCCAAAAGCGGAAAAGCCAATTGCTCCGAAGGTC
>CANGPX010000041.1 GCA_947456095.1 Acidimicrobiaceae bacterium | reverse complement strand
GCACCTTTAGTTCTCATTTCGCAATGAGGTCCCCAGCGCTCGATCCAAGGTGGCGATCAGTGAGGGTTGCGCCCGTGGTGCTCTTGAGCCAAGTGAGAAATGACGTGTTCGCTACTCGATTGGTTGGCGAGCATTGAAAGCTGCCTAGCACCTTCGGGATCACCTGCGTCCACTGTTTGCCATGAAGGTGAAGCAGCACACCGCAGTTAGGCGGCAAATTGCTTGCTGGATTTGTTGGGGCGATCAGGCCTCCTGCTGAGTATGCGCTCGACCGGCCGAGTGCGCTGACGACACACTGCCTCGTAAGGTTCGCTCCGCACTCGTTGGCTGCAGTTGCCCAAAGGAGAAAGGCGGCAGCGGCATGCTCTCCCATCGCTGTTTGGCCAGCACTCCGAGCAATCTGGTTGAAGACTGCAACTGCTGGTGACGAATCTGCAGTGAACGGGAGCACCGATGAGGCTGCATAGACCGAGTTGGCGACACCGCCATGTCTGAAGTTCCACTGAGCGAACGATGCGGAAAGAACTGATTCTCCAACAAACCATTTCACCTGGACATGATGGCGATGAAGCGCCAAGAGCAGAGCCTCAAAGTTCCCTTCAGGATTTCCACTCCACGTCAGCACCTTTGCCCCAGAGTGCTTGATTGAAAGCGCTGCCCTGTCAAGGATCTTCGGCTTCACGCTGTAGGCGAGGTACCCGAGGTCTGCAGTGCAGTTGGAGAACGCCCAACCCTTCTTTGACGTTGCCAGTCCTTTAACTCCAAGACTTCGCTGCGAGAATGCAGGGACAGAATTCTCGGTCACAGCACAGGCAGACTTGACGGCTTGTTGACCAAAGGTCTCGGTTGCTTGCGCAACGCCGGTGATGTTCATGACATCAATGGGATTTGGCACGGCACTGTAGGTTTCCCATGAGTTTCGCGACTGCCAGAGTGAAGTTGTTGCCGGAACTGACACCAAGTTGCAGCCAAGCCGAGTCGATTCGGCTGAGCCATCAAAGAGATACGACGATCCCACCAGCATGAAGTCGACCTCGCAAGCGGCCTTGATTGCCTCGAGCGTGCTTGCACCCAAGGCGCCACCTCGAGAACCATTCCGAAAGTCGAGAAGGACTTTCCGACCATTGATCCCACCGAGTTGGTTGCACCAAGCAACAAAGTGCTTCATGGTCTTCGTCACGGAATCATCGAACGAAGAAGCACCGGCATCATCTCCCGTTCCCAGGCGAATCGTGGTCGAGGTGATGCCAAGGTCAGAGGCTCCGCCATGAATACCGTTATGGCAAGGCACAGCCAACGTGCCAAACGACCTTGCTGATCCTGATGCGGGGGTGACGGCTGGCGCTTCTGCCAAGAGCACGGTTGCCAAGAGCACGCAAACGAGTGAAGCGAACTTCCGCAAGGCTTTTCGATGCAAGGCAAGTGAGTACACGCTCGCATTCTTTACCATGCATCCATACCAATGCATCAGGGTGCGAAAGAGCCGAGCCCACTGTGGCCAATGCAGCCCTAGGAGCGACCGTTGATAGATCTCATCGACTCAGTACTTTCATGGTTTCAAGGAAGGGCCTCCGCAGAGAGACCTTCAGTTAGAGCGAAGTGCGCTCACACTGTTAACAGCGGCTCGAAGTTCCACGGGCATCGCTGCTCAGTCGAATCGAGGGAACCTTGGAGTTGACTCGCCGCTCCACTCAGGGCCGCTTCCTCTTTGGGAGTCCCGGGCAATTCCGACCAGGCTTCGAGATCCAAACATCGGCACGGGGCACCACCAACCCCAGAGTTCGAGGGTCATTCCTGGTGCCACTTTGGTGCCTAATTCTGCAATATGACACCAAACTCGGGATTGATTGGCCAGAATTACCAATTATTTTAGGCATTTTCCCACAGAGTGCTACACGATGAATGAGTTTAGGAAACCGATGCTCTATCCCCTGAGCTACGGGAGCGTTGCCTCTGTGGTGCCACATTGGAGCCAACTTGCTTCAACAGTGCCGACGAGAGGTAGTTCAAAGGGTAGCGGAGGATGTAACGAAGTTCCCTCAGCGCTCCCATCACTTGGCTGCTGTGGGGAAATGGAAGTGGAGGATCCTTTGGCGTCAACATGTTGAGCCGATCGGCCTGAAGGTCGAGTGAGGCTTGAATCTCGGGGAGTAGCCCGCCAATGAACTCATCCACCGGTTCAATGCCGTTGACTTGTCGAAAATGGACGACCCGCATCCATTCCACCCGAGAACGATGCGCACGCGATTCCACCTATCCCCAGAGGCGCGTCGAGATGCTTGACGGAGAGGGTGGATGCTCTGGACGTGCTGAGGTAGTCGACGGCAATCGAATTGCTCGTATTGTTTGAGCGTGGCCGAGCCCGAAGACGATGGAACACCGGGGTTGTTCTCCCGAGAGCTCGGCGACTGGCTTGGATCTAACGAGCCCAAGACGTTGGCCGGCCTCGGCGGAGTCTTCGGCGAGCGAGCCTTCGCTGTGGCGGTCCTGCTCCTCATGTTCCCCGCCGCGCTGCCGCTGCCGACTGGTGGCGTGACCCACGTGCTCGAGATCATCACCATCATCGTGGCGGCCGAGATGGTGATCGGCCTCACCACCATCTGGCTCCCGGCTCGGTGGCGCAACCGCGAGCTGGGCGGATCAATGACGGGTAAGGCCCTCCCCTTCGTGGTCCGCAGGGTGGCCTCAGCCGAGCGGTACTCAAAGCCCCGGGGATCGATTCTTCTGCGTCAGCGCTGGTTCACCCGAATCCTCGGCGCTTGCCTGATCGGCCTAGCTGTCGCAGCTGCGTTGGCGCCGCCGTTCTCCGGTCTGGACACCCTGCCAGCAATTGGAGCGGTCGCCATCTCGCTCGGCATCATCCTTGGCGATCTGCTCATTGTGGGAAAGGGTGCACTCGTCGGAGTGTCGGGCATCGTGGTCACCTTGGTGCTCGGAGCAGCGGTGATCGACTTCTTCCGATCCATCGTCGGCTGACCCCGGACGCTCGAAGGCGGGCACCATTCGGCGTCGAGGCCGAGGAGTCGTTGTGGCACCATCACCAAGAGCAATGCCACCTTCAACGGTGGATCTTTTGAGGACAAGTTTGAATTCCGTAGAGCGATTCTGGCTTCCACTTTGGAGCCAAGTTTATGGAATCTGCGTTTTCGTGAGTCCAACAGACCCGAGGAATTTCCCCAGTTGCCAAGAGCCACGTCGGAGAACTCTCCCGTGTCATGTTTCGCTTTCTCTTCGTCGCTCCCTCTTCATCCTCGCTCCTTCGAAATCTTCGCTTGCGACTCCTGCAGCGGCACGGAGTGAATTCACGCCTTGAACGGTGCTCACTCTTGTCAAGCCTTGCTTCGTCGAAGGGCTGGGACGGAGATCTTGCATTTGCGTTCAAACACGATCGCAGTCGTCGAAGGAGGTGTTGAACAGCATCAACTCAAGGGTTCTGATGCGATACTTGGGCCATGTTCGCCTCGATGCGCTCGATTGCCTTCGCCGTTGGTCTTGGAGCGACAACGATCGTTGTTGGATCTGTTCAACCCGTCGACCCGCTCGGCGCAGCAACTCCACTCCACGGTCAGGTCTTTCCTCTTGGAACCAAGGCCACCTCGCAGCAGTGGATCACCTTGCATCGTGGGGCACGAGTGCTGCCGACGCTCGTGATCTCGCCGAAATTGCCGCCGAGGAGCGTTGTTCCATTGCTCGTTTTTGCGCATGGGTGGAACAACAACCCTCAGGGTTACCGCACGATCTTGACCTCATGGGCAAGTGCAGGATTCTTGGTTGTCGCCCCAACGAGTCCGGGCATGGCCTTGGGCTTGCCACTGACCAGCGAGACGGCTGGCAACCAAGCTCAGCTCAGCGACCTCCCGTCAGTGTTGTCCACCATGCTCTCTACGACCCACGCCTTGACCATCGACCGAAGCGAAGTGGTCTATGCCGGTCACAGTGATGGCGCCCAAGCCGTTGCCACCTTGGCGTTCAATCCGGCACTTCGAGATGACCGAGCGCGGGCCTTTGTCATCCTTGCTGGAGCAAGGGTTCCCCAAAATGACAGATGGAGTGGCTCCAACAACCGTCCCGTCTACATTGCTGCGTCGTACAACGACGAGTGGGGAAATTGGCCGAGTTCGGCCTTCTTCTTCACTCATGCCCGCGGCCCCAAGGTACTCGTCGGCATTGGACGCGGCGAGCGACACCTGCCCCCTGGACGGTGTCGAGTGCCTTTCACCGCGCCATCTGGGAGTCCACGATTGATTTCTGTCGCTTGAGTTTCACTGGTGAACCAAGTGCTCGTGCCGCGATGCTTCACGACCTCTCACTTCAAGGGATCTCAGTAAAAGTCGGCTGAGTGGTAGGAGGAACTCCGTGGACTGAGTCGCCCCTTTGGAAAGTCCCGTTTCCCATATCCGTTGAAAGCCTCCTTGCGCCCGTTGGTGAAACTCGTCACGCGTCCTCCACCCGGCATCACCGCTGCGCGCCTCTTCACCTGAACCCGAACATGAGAAGGCGAAATCTTTCTCGCTTGGTGCTCGAAAGCACCCAACCAGACAGTGGCAACGCATCTCGTGATGCAGCCTCTTCTGCTTCGGGTACTTCCGAGCTCCTCATGCTCTAAAAAGAACAGCTGCACTATTTCGGGCCGCCTGCTTGAAACTCCATCAAGAACCGTCCTCAGCGTCTGATGAAAGATACGCAGGTTTCATACTTTTCCAAACGGTGAAAAGCCAAGGCGCCAAAGGGATTTTTGTGTTGGCGCTCCCCCTTGCGTGGCGTTGGTGGGGTACTGTTGGGCATGAGATTCAAACCACAAATTGCCCTCGCTGGTGCACTGCTTGTTGCTTCGAGCGTCGTGACCATGGCCAACGGCGTTGCCAGTGCCGCTAATCCTTATGCCGGCAAGACCTGCCCTGCTGCTGGTGCCACCATGCTTATTGGCGGCGTCAACTACACCTGCGTGAAAAACACGGCCAAGAAACTCGTGTGGAACGCTGGCGTTGTCGTTCCAGTTGCGCCGAAGCTTCCGGCTGGGAACTTCGACACCACACCTGGCGGACCGCTCATGATGACGCTCGACTTCAATGGCAAAGCTGGTTCACCTGTTGATCCGCTTTACTGGACCCCAGTGACCGGATCTGGCACCTATGGCACCGGCGAAATTGAGAACAACACCTCACTGCCTGCCAACTTGCAGCAGGACGGATCTGGCAACTTGGCCATTACGGCGAGATGCATTGCGACGACAAGCCCAGGCTGCACCTCCACCTTCCAACCAATGGGGCAGACCTGGACGAGTGCTCGAATCTGGACCGAGAACAAGTTGAACTTCCAATATGGCCAGCTCGAAGCTCGGATCTGGATGCCCACAGGCTCCTATAACTGGCCAGCATTTTGGATGATGGGCCAGTCCTACGCCTCGAACCAAACCAACACCGGGTGGCCATACTGTGGCGAGCTCGACATTGCTGAAGGCCTGCAAGGCAACTCGCAAGACCAGTCGACCATTCACTCGAACATCCCTGGCACAAGCACCGACTGGGGCCAGGGCAATGGGCTGACACAAGTAGCCCCAATCTCCAAGGCGGCAATGTCCGGTGGATGGCATACCTATGGAATCCTGTGGAAGCCCAACTACATTGCGTTTATCTTGGATGGCAAGGCTTGGGCCATGGACACCTACAACCCGACCAACCACCGAGTAACCCAAACCTTGGGATCGGCCAGTATCACCTATGGCCCTGGCACCCCAATCTCTTCAGTTGGTGGTAACTGGCCATTTAACGCCAAGTTCTTCATCATCTTGAACAACGCAATTGGTGGCGTTTCCTCACCAGTTGCACCCAATGGTTCAACGGGCACCTTGAAGGTCGACTGGATTAAGTACTACCAGTACGCCGGCTACGGACAGGTGACGGTTCCCGCCCACTGAGCCGCACTGTTGCCTGCATTTCCACTCGACCCCGCAACAGTTGTTGCGGGGTCGAGTTGTTTGTCAACACACTTGGCGCCACCATTGACAACCTCAGCATTGACAACCTCACCGTTAACCTCATCGCCTTTGGCGCTCCATGCAGTGACAGCGCATTGACAACGCTCAACTGCACAACTCGGCAGGTGCCAACACCCGAGCAAAAGTTGTCGTTCAGTCAGGAGGCCTTGTCATCCCTCAAGGCCAAGCTACCTGGGGTCAATGAACAAAGAGTGATAGGGCCCGAGCGAACACCTCTGTTCTTGGTGGACACTTGAGTGCGAACCTTGGCACGCGGCCAAAGAGGCTTTCGCCACGGTGATGTTCGTCGAGAAGTGGCGCTGACAGAGCAGCGACGACGCTGCTAACAGTTGGCGCCGAGACGTCCAAAGACAATGCCATCAGGACAGATTGCCCCAGTAAACGTCGCCGAACCACGACCGCCAACGCTCAAGAGCCGAGCACCGGTGAAGTTTGCACCGGTGAAGTTCGCTCCGGTGAAGTTCGCACCCGACAGATCTGCGGCGGTAAAGTTCGTGCTCGCCATGTCGGCGCCGTCAAAGTTGGCCAGACCAAGCGACGCGCTGGCCAGATTGCCATGGCGAATGGTCGCGCCGGTGAAATCTGCACCGACGAGGTGGCCGCCTGGAAGGTAGATATTCGACAACATCATTCCAGCAAAGGTCACTCCGGCGAGCTGTGCCCCACCGAGGCTGGCGGTTGGCCCAACGAGATACTCAACCAACCCGCCTTGGTAGGGACCACTCAGCACATGCCAGTTTGTTGGCAAACTCGCAGGTGTTCCTTCTTCGTAGGCCGAGATCACGCCGGTGAAGTTTGCATTGGCAAACTTCGCACCTTCAATAGTCGCCATGGAAAGCGATGCTCCAGCGAGACTGACACCCGTGCAATCCGCATTCGTTAAATCGGCGCCGTAGAAGTTCGCTCCAGCCAAATTGGCTGAGGTCAGATCAACACCGGAAAGATCTGCCCCAGCAAGTACTGCAGTTGGACCAGCGAAGAACCCGCGGGTGACCATCCACCCTGCAGGCAACGAAGCTGGTTGACCAGTGACCAATCCGCTCGTGAGATTGCTGAGACGGGCGCCAACAAAAATGGTTCCAGTGACGTTTGCTCCTGACAAGGTTCCATCAATCAGATTGGCCGACGTGAGATCAACACCTGCGAGATCAAGATTGCTCAAATCGGTGCCAGACAGGTTGGCACCCGGCCCGGCCAAGTACCCATGGATGAGTCGCCACTTGAGCGGGAGTGCAGTAGGAACTCCAACAATACGACCTGACTGCACGCCAGCCAAGGTGGCGTCACGGAGACTGGCTCCGGTCAAGTTCGCCCCACCTAAGTTTGCGTTACTGAGGCGTGCTCCAGTCAAATTGGCAGTTGGCCCGACGAGATAGCCCTGCACCAGTCGCCAACCGGTCGGCAGCGTACTTGGGCGTCCAATGATCTTGCCTGAGCTCACCCGGAGAAAATGGGTGTTTTTGAGTGAAGCGCCGGCGAGATTGGCACCGACAAAACTTGCCCCATTGAAGGTGGCACCGGCGAAGTTCCCCGACAGCGTCGCCGCACCTCGTGGACAGGCGTGGGGTGCAACACTGATGCTTGCAACACTCTGGGCCACTCGACAGGCGTAGTACTTGGAACCTGGTGTTGCTGCATTCACTGAGACGGTGACGAGTTGGGCTGAAAGCAGCGATGCTCCAACAAGTGCCGCACGCAAGGTGTGCTTCATTTTGTGGCTGGACTTTGTTGACCGGGGCGATGTCAACTTAGGACTTCTTCAACTTGGTGATGACAAAGGCAAGGCTGTTGCCGGCTGGTCCGGGGTAGGCATAGGGATTTGCCGCAGTCACCCAACCTTTAAAGCGAAGCGTTGAGTACACATCCCAGTCAGCTCCGTAGAGCAAGGGAGCAACTGGCACATCGTTGGTCATAATCGTGGCCAACTTGGTGACATTGGTTTGGAACGCTGGAGTTCCTGGCCGAGCAGCTGCAAGCTGAACAAGCGCCCGTTGCGCTGCTGGGTTGACGTAGCCACCAAAGTTGGTCGATCCCCCAGTGTTGGCTGGATCAGCTAGCCAGTTTTGATACTGCGAATAAGGGTTCGTTCCACCCGCACCCCATCGGATAATGGAGTCGAAGTTGTGGGTAGCAATATTGGCGTTCCACTGACCAGTAGAGACGCCTTGTGCAGTCACATTGATGTGAACAGCCTTGAGTTGGGCTGAGATGAGTTGCATGTCTTCTGCGTAGTCAGAGTACGACACCGGGTCTTGAATCGTGAAGTGGCACTCGGTCTTGGCTGCAAGGCCGGTCGCATCTTGGGCCTGAGCTCCTGTGACTTGGAAGTAGCCCTTCGCATTCAGGGTGTAACCAGCAGCTCGCATTGCCGTTGAGACCTGACTTGAAGTCCAGCCTGCAGTGTTGATGTTGTTGCGAAAACTTCCGAGATAGGGAGCCTGCAACGGAGTCAAGCCACTAGTCGACGTTGCTGGCTGCTCAAAGCCAGTCTCACCAATAACGGAAAGTTGGTTTCGATTGATTGCCATGGACACAACCTTTCGAAAAGCAGGGTCGGCCAAGCAACTTGTTTGGCCGTTCGGGGCCGATGGGCTCAAGTTAAACCAAAGCGTCACCGTTGAACCAGCCGGGTAGTAATAGTGATTGTGTTTGGGGTCCATTGCCACAAACGTCCGGGTGATTTGTGGAATGTCGTTTCCAGCCCAGTCGAGTTGGTGGGCGACGAGGGCTTGAGTGGCAGCCTGGTTGGATGCGTAGTAGGGGATGTTGACGCCAGTCACGTAGGGCTTTGGCGTGAGTTTCCAATGCGAATTAGCGGTATAGCTAATGAGCTGGCCGGTGTAGCGGGTGGGTAGGTAGGGGCCATTGCCAACAACACGATTGTTTGACAGCGACACGGTTCCACTGGTGATGATGCTCGAGGCTGGAAGGCCCTTATCCCCAGGAACCGGGAAGATCAGGACACTGCCGATTGCCTGTTCATTGGAGAACTGAGGTGTTGCATAGGTCAAGGTAACTTGATTGCCCGAAGCAGTGGCTGGTTGAGCAAGGCTTGGCAGGCCAAAAACATTGAGACTGGCGTTATTCGACATCGCGTTGAACTCGTTGGCAACATGTTGCGCAGTGAGTTTCGCGCCGTTGCTCCACGTGGCGAGCGGGTTGATGGTGAACGTCACTCGCTGGCCGGTTGAGTTGAAGGTTTCTTTGAGTGCGAGCCACGGACTCCAATCGTTCACCTTCAAGGGGTTGAACATAATGAGGGGTTCAAACGAAAGGCCATTCAGTGACATTTGGGTCGACGTTGACTGGCTGTCAGCTGGGTTGAAGTTGTTGGTAAAGATCTGGCCAACGTTGGTCTCTTCGGTGAGAATGGTCGAAGGACCTGACGACGCACCTCCGCTCGTCGTTGCCGTACCAACGAGTGAAGCAGTCAAACTCACCGTGACAGACAGCGTCATCAGAAACTTTTTCATCGCGCAATGGCTCGCTCTCTGACCGCACAAAATATGCTGGTCTCTGTGTCCAAAAATTCTAGTTGAATCGGCTGCCGCCGGGCGCGCGTCGAGCTAAAAAGTGACGGCGCTTCTCCCTCGGATGACCAATCAAAACATGAAAGATACCAAGGGTTTTTCATGATCAGCACTTTCAAGATTTCTCGCGTGACCACTCGACCTCACCACAGAGACTCGAGTCGAGATTTCTCACCGAAGGGCGCATTTTTCTGTAGTCTGTAAGTGCTTACATGTAAGCACTTACATTGAAGGAAGAGCCTTGGCCGGAAAGCGATCTGCCACCATCTACGACGTCGCGGCCGCGGCGTTTGTCTCCATTGCCACCGTCAGCCGCGTCCTCAATGGCTCGATCCATGTGCTTCCTGAAACGCGCGAGCGAGTTGACGAGGCCATCAAACAACTTCAGTTTGTTCCAAGTTCAGCCGCTCGCTCACTGTCTGGTGGGCGGCGTTGGTCAATTGGTTTGGCGTATCCACTTGATGGCGATCGTTCCATCGTGTCCCCCCAACGAGAAGACGACAGCAGTGCGCTGTACAACGACGCCATTGTTCGAGGGGCCTCATGGCAAGCAGCGCAACTTGGCTACTCACTCTTTGCCTGCGCTGTTCGCACCGGCCAAGACGCTGAGGCCCAAGTAATCCATCGCCTCTACAGCGCAGTCGACGGCATCATCTTGACCGACCGAGTCGTACACAATGTTGGGGCAATGCGTATTGCCAAACGAATGCATGCGGTGCACCTCTCAGGGTCTGGAACCTCGCAATTTGGAGGAACAATACGAGTCGACAATGCTGGCGGCATTAGTGAACTCGTCCGCCACCTGGCAACAGTTCACCAAATTGTCGACTTTGGCTTTGTTGGCGGGAGCGCCGAAAGCCCCGATGCAACTGCTCGCTTTGAGGCATTTCGTGATGCCGTGGCAAAAGTTGGTGGCAACCTTCGATCGGAGAATCTGCTCAACGGCGAGTTTTCCTTGGCCAAGGCCGAAGCAGCACTCACTGCTCGTCTTGCCGATTCAGCCGCGCTCCCTCAAGCCTTTGTTTGTGCCAATGACCAAATGGCTATTGGTGCGCTCCATGTTTTGCGAGACCAAGGCATCGACGTCCCTCGTGACCTTGTGGTCACTGGCTTTGATGACATTGCCCTCGCAAATCAGGTCCATCCTGCACTCACCACAATTGCCCAACCGAGTTTTGAACTTGGCGTTGCCGCAGTGACCATGGTGATTGGACTCCTCGATCGAGAGATCGAAGTCGGATCGGTGCAGACCCTTCCCACCTCCCTCGTTGTTCGTTCCAGCTGTGGCTGTGAGAGCCCAGAATCTGGCCAAGCCAAGAAAGCCAACTCCTGACATGCAGCCAGACAATCCACCTGCTCCACCGATCGAGCAGCGTCACTTCGTGAGCCAACACGTGAGACCTCGCCCGCAATTTGGAGTGTCTCTCGTGTGGTGCCAGATTGAAAGCTCACGACCATGACCACTTTGGCCCGCCGGTTCGCTCTCTTTGCCTTTACTGCATGGGCAACAATCACCGTCAACTTCATGCTGCCGCGAATGATGCCAGGAGACCCGATTCAGCTCCTGATTGGAAAACTTCAAGGTCGAGTGACCCCCGAAATGATCGCTTCCATCAAGGCTCAATTTGGACAAGGCCTCGATCAGCCGATTTTGAATCAGTACGGCAACTACTTAAGCCAACTCGCCCACGGTGATCTCGGTACGTCGATCACCTTGTCCGCACCGGTTGGCGACGTGCTGTTTTCCCAGTTGTGGTGGACCATTGGACTCATTGGCGCCGCAGCGGTTATCAGTTTTTTGATCGGGACTACTTTGGGGGCACTGTTTGGCTGGACTCGAGGCTCACGTTCTGACGCTGCCATTCCCGTTGCCACCTTTCTCCAAAGTGTGCCGTATTACTTCCTCGGCACTGTCTTATTGATGTTGTTCGCCGGGTCACTGCACTGGTTTCCGCTCATGGGCGCCTATGACCCGTCGCTCACCCCCGGGTGGAACTGGGAGTACATCTCGAGCGTGCTTCGTTACGCGGAACTCCCCATTGCTTCCATTGTTTTGTGTTCACTGGCCGGTTGGATGCTTGGAATGCGCAACATGATGGTAACGACGATGAGCGAAGACTTTGTGTTGATGGCCGTGGCCAAGGGCCTCCCTCGACGACGAGTCATGTGGCATGCGGCCCGAAACGCCGTATTGCCCTCAATTGCGAACTTGGCGCTCACCATTGGACTCTTGGTGTCAGGTTCGCTGCTCGTTGAGCAGATCTTCAACTATCCAGGGGTCGGCAACTTGTTAGTCAATGCGGTCGGCAACCAGGACTACCCCCTCTTGCAGGGAATTTTCTTGTTGATCACGTTCACCGTCTTAGGCGCCAACTTGTTAGCCGATCTTTTGTACTTCGTCCTTGACCCACGCACTCGAACAGCCACGGTGAACTAATGCGATCGCTCCGTCTCCCTCGCTCCCCCAAGGTCCTTGCTGGCTTCATCATCTTGTCGATCTTTTTGGTTCTCACCGTGATCGGTCCGTGGATTGCGCCCTATGACCCAAATGACAGCACCTTCATCCCGAATCTCACTCCCTCGTGGCAGCACCTCTTAGGCACAACCGCCCTTGGGCAAGACGTCCTTTCACAACTGCTTGTTGGCTGTCGAGTCACCATGGTGGTGAGCTTCATTGCTGGCTTTGCCGCAACAGTGTTGTCCATTGTGATTGGGCTGTCTGCTGGCTACATAGGCGGCCGAACCGACGAAGGTCTTTCGCTCATGTCCAATGTCTTTTTGGCCATCCCCGGTCTGCCACTGCTCATTGTCATCAACAGCTACCTTCCAGAAGGCCAACAAGCCAACCCGCTGGTTGTTGGTCTGGTGATTGCCCTGACGGGTTGGGCTTGGGGGGCACGAGTCCTTCGAGCACAGACGATGTCGCTGCGCGACCGCGACTTTGTCGAAGCCGCTCGCATTATTGGTGAGAGTCGCTGGCGCATCATGCTCGGAGAGATTGGCCCGAACTTGCTCCCGATCATTGCTGCTTCATTTTTGTTCACGATTTTGTATTCAGTTGGGGTGTACACCACGCTCGCGTTTTTAGGACTCACCGATGTGTCGACGTGGAACTGGGGCACCATGATGTACTGGGCGCAGTCCAACAACGCAGCACTTGCCAATGAATGGTGGTGGCTGGCACCTCCTGGCATTGCTATTGCCCTTGTTGGCACGAGCTTGGCCCTCATCAACTTCGGCATTGACGAGTTCATCAACCCTCGTCTTCGAGCAGCGGGACTGACGGCTCGTCAACGCCGACGGGTTGGACTCGCGAAGCGTCCTCGACTTGGCTTTACTCCGGTCAACCAATCTGCAACTGCAGGAAAGAAAGACCACTCATGAGCACGACCGACAACCCACCAATTTTAGAAGTGTCAGAGTTCAACGTCGACTACGGCTACGGCGATGACGCCGTTCGAGCGGTCACCGACGTGAGCTTCTCGCTTGGTCAGTCAAAGGTCTTGGGTATCGCTGGTGAAAGTGGTTCAGGCAAGTCCACCCTCGTTTACGCCCTCACTCGCCTGCTTCGTGCCCCTGGAATCATCACCGGTGGGAAGGCGACGTTGCGCCTTCTTCGCCAAGAGAACGACTTGCCCTTTGATCTGTTGAATGCAACCGAGGCTGAACTCCGAGGAATTCGATGGTCACAGGTGTCCATTGTCATGCAGAGCGCACTCAATGCCTTGAACCCACTCCAGCGCATTGGCAAGGAGTTCAACGAGGTCCTCAAACTCCACGACACGTCCCTGTCAAAAGCCGATCGCAAAGCCCGAGCAATCGAGTTGCTGGCACTTGTTGATCTTGGACCAGATCGGCTCCAGCGTTACCCCCATGAACTCTCAGGTGGTCAGCGTCAACGAGTCGTGATTGCACTCGCACTGGCGCTCAGGCCGGAACTGGTCATCATGGATGAACCAACGACGGCACTTGACGTGGTCACGCAGCGAGAGATTGTTTCGAAACTCTACGAACTTCGTCAGCGCCTTGGGTTTGCCATGATCTTCATCACCCACGACCTCTCATTATTGGTCGAGCTCGCAGATGAAATCATGGTGATGTATGCCGGACGCATCGTCGAGCGGGCACCAGCGACCCATCTCTACCAAGCTCCTCGCCATCCCTACACGCTTGGACTGATGGACTCGTTCCCGCCACTGTTTGGTGAAAGAGTGCAGATGTCAGGCATCCCCGGTTCGCCACCAATGCTCAAATCCCCTCCAACTGGTTGTGCGTTTCACCCACGATGCGCTGCGGCACATGACCGTTGTCGGGAGGAGTCGCCACCGCTGGTCGCCATTGAAGACGGACAGCGCTCTGTGGCGTGCTGGCTCCATGATCCAACCTCGACCCACGAGGTCCCAGTGGCGCTGACCCGTCGCCACGTCGCAGCTTCGGAGGCAAACTAATGGAGCAACTACAAAAGGGCGAAATCGTCCTTGAAGCCAAGGGGCTTTCTCGCGCCTTCGCGGCACGAAACGAGAAGGGCTTGTTCGCGAAGAAGCGCTCGGTTCACGCAGTCGAGGGAGTCTCGCTGACGCTTCGAGCAGGCGAGGTACTCGCAGTCGTTGGAGAGAGTGGTTCGGGCAAGTCCGTGCTTGCACGCATGTTGGCTCGCATTGTTGTCCCAACCAGCGGCGAGTTGTTCCTCCGCGGCAACTCCATTGATCTGAAGGAGCGTCGAGGCACAAGCTACGCCGGAGAGGTCCAGCTCATCTTGCAAGATCCCTTCGCTGCCATCAATCCAGTTCGTCGAGTTCGGCACTCGCTTGAACGGCCGCTCCTTCTTCACCAAACCCCAAAGAACGAGCTCCTTGCTCGTTCCCATGAGGTCTTAGCCAGTGTCTCGCTCACGCCACAGGAGGACTATCTCGAGCGCTATCCCCACGAACTCTCTGGTGGTCAACTCCAGCGCATCAATATCGCTCGAGGACTCTCTGTGAACCCAAAGGTACTGCTTGCCGACGAGCCAATTTCGATGCTCGACGTGTCCGTTCGCCTTGGCGTGTTGAATTTGCTCCGGGAACTGTGCGACACGAAGAACCTCGCCATGATGTACATCACCCACGACATCGCCTCTGCCCGCTACATCGCTGACGAAACCGCAGTCATGTACGCCGGTCAAGTTGTCGAGCGAGCACGGGGAACCGATCTCATTGACCAGCCCGTCCACCCTTATACGCAGTTGCTCATTTCATCGGTTCCAAACCCCGAGAGTCTCGAGCAACGACACACCGGGACGCAGGGTTCAACCGGCGTTGCTGGATTCAACGTCAACGGTTGTCGCTTTAGTCCACGGTGTCCTCAAGCGCTACCGATCTGCACGACCAATGAACCACCAGAGGTCGACCTTGGTGGTGGCCACTTCGCCCGGTGTTGGTTGCCAGCAACTGCTGAACAAAAAAGTGCCGTTGCTCTTCGCCCATCAACGTCGAGCGCGAAACAGCAGTGACGTTGGAACATAGACCCACGTCGCGTTAGCGAGTGGCAGCGATTGCCTCATCAAGTGGCGGGAGGGCGTTGTTGGCAATCACGCCGGAGTACCAGTGGAAGGTGCTTTTTGGAATGCGACGTCCAGTGTCATAGTCAATCCAGACAATGCCAAATCGCCGAGAATAGCCAAAACCCCACTCGAAGTTATCGAGCAGGCTCCAGATGAAGTAGCCCTGCAAATTCACCCCATCGTCAATGGCGCCAAGGCAAGCCTCAAGGTGCTCATCGAGATACTGAATCCGCTGGGGGTCACGAACTTTGCCATCAACGGCCACATAGTCGTTGAACGCTGCGCCATTTTCAGTGATGTAGAGCGGAATTGTCGTGTACTCATCTTTGATGCGAACGAGGAGTTCTCGAAGAGCGGTTGCGTCGATTTCCCACTCCATTGCCGTCTTTGGGCGACCTGGGGTTTCAACGCCAAGGCCGGCGAGGTGATTGACCGGTGGAGCCTCGGGGCGTGGGCCGACGTTATAGCCAGCCATGCGAGCCTCAAGCTCTCGGCCCTCACCCATGATGGTGCCAGGTCCATAGAAATTGACGCCGAGGAAATCAATCGGCGACGAAATTGTGGCCAAGTCGCCTTCTTGGACCACCGAGAATCCTGGAGGATGGGCCTCGTAGAGCTTCACCATGTCCTCGGGGTATGAACCACGAAAGAGTGGGTCCAACCAAATCCGGTTCTGATTGCCATCGCCACGCCAGGTGGCGTCGAGATCGACCTGCTCGTTGGTGCCAGAGCGAAGGACACCAAGGTTGAGGGTGAGTCCAATTTCTACCTCAGGCACAAGAGACCGAGCAGCCTCGACGCCAAGTCCGTGGGCGAGCAGGAGATGGTGGGTGGCAGCGGCAGCTGCGCCAATGTCTTCACGACCCGGGGCGTGATGGCCATAGGCGTAGCCAAGCCAAGCACTTGTCCAAGGCTCATTGAACGTCGTCCACTTCTCAATACCCTCTAAGCGCTCAAGCACGGTTGCCGCGTAGTCAGCAAACCGGAACGAGGTCTCTCGCGTTGCCCAGCCACCTTTGTCTTCGAGTGACTGAGGAAGGTCCCAGTGATACATCGTTGGCAGTGGGGTGATGTTTCGCTCATGGAGACCAGCAATAAGTCGCTTGTAGAAATCAAGACCGGCTTCGTTGGCCGGGCCAGTGACGTCGGGATGGATACGCGGCCAGGCGATCGAGAAGCGATAGGCCGTCACGCCGAGGTCGGCGAGAAGGTCGAGGTCTTCTTCGTAGCGGTGGTAGTGATCACAAGCCACGTCGCCCGTGTCGCCATTCACCACACGGCCACTGTGATGACTAAAGGTGTCCCAAATCGACGGAGTGCGACCATCTTCTGCCACGGCACCTTCGATTTGATAGGCAGCCGTTGCTGTTCCCCACATGAAACCGTCAGGAAATTGGCGGGTGGAATTCGTAGACGTCATGGGTACGTATCAAACTTTCCTGGTTGCGTCCTTGAGGGACTGATCTCTCTTTGCTGCCACGATGAACCCGACGGCGCTGGCAATTTCATCAAAAAATGACCACACCGCACCATTTTCTCCGAACTGGCCCTCGCTGACTTTACAAAAGAAAACCCCCCTCACCTTTCTCGGCGAACCGCCAAAGGTGAGGGGGGATTTCGTGAGGCAAGAATTACGCTACGGGAACCACGATCACGTCAACAAGGTCAGTTGCTTGGTTGACCAGTGACAGATGGGCATTGCCAGCGGTGAAGATGTCACTGGTGCTGCCGACTGCTCCATACGTTCCATCGACACCGGCGTTGGCAACTGGGGTGCCAATGACCAACTTAAAGCGAGTGAACTTGTTGGTTTGGTCGTTCTCAGCCGCCAGCGCCGACCAACCATCAGTCAGGTCCGATGGGCGGTCAGCACCGGCATTGGACTCAGTGCTGGTCAAGGTGAAGGTGACATTGCCGCTTGAATCAGTTGTGCCTGAAACATTCCCGTTTGCGTCCATTCCCGTTGCGGACCAAGGGGATCCGCCGCCAGTCAACAAGGTGACCGTTT